>NZ_NWTH01000022.1:0-112479 GCF_002531555.1 Sinorhizobium sp. BJ1 | reverse complement strand
AATCCCCCGCTCAACTGGAGGTAGACTATCATGAGCGGGAGTTTTCACACAGCCTCCACCCGCAACCGAGACCTCGATGTCGGAGGCGTCGAGCCATGGGTCTTCGGTCAGCCGATCGTTGACGTCTTCCTCGATCCGCGAGTCTGATCGTTTGTACCCGCGCGGTCCTTTGCCCCGGAAGCGCCCCTCTTCGTCGCGGCCCCTGCGGGCGCCTGGCCAATCCTCCTGACCGGACCGGTTCCGGAACGGCGGCGCATTCTCGTAAGGATCGAAGGAACCGAGCTCCTCGATGCGGCGCTTTAGATCGGCGCGTCGGCCGCGAAAGTCGCGGCCACGATCCGAATGTCGCAGCGCGTCCGCGAACCAGGCGCCTTCGCCACTCTGGTCGCCGCTGCGAAGCCACCGCTCCTCGTCAGGCGCCCTGTCGCGGAACGGTCCACCCTGTCCGCCGTAGTCATGGTGGCGCCGCGGCTCCGCGCGCGTCGCGTTCCGCCTGTTGTGGCCATGCCAATCGTCTTTCATCCACCCTCCTCCATCTGTGTTCGAAAAGAGGCCCGCCGGACGATCCGGCGAGCCTAGTTCACGCTCAAATCGCTAGGCCAGGATGATGACGATCTTCAGCGACGACGGCTCGACGATGACGATCCGGCCGTCCGCCAAGACGAAGAACAGATAGCCCTCGTATCTCGGCACGATCTTGATGATGCGGGCCGGAACCGGCCTCAGCTTGACCTTTACGGTTTCGGGAACGGCAACGCCGACGGAAACGTCGAAATCAACGTCGATGGGCTCGATCTTCTCTTCCTTGATGATCTGAGTGATCTCGGTCTTCTGCTCCACCGTCACGTCGACATCCGTGGACGAGCCGGAGGCCTGACCCTCCTGGGTCTGCTGCGATTCGCCTTCGCCCGACTGCTGCTGGGTTTCGCCCTGCTGCGGCTCCGTCTCGGATTTGGATGCATCACCATCGGACTGCTGCTGATCGGAGCCATCCTGGCCTTGCTGCTGCTTCGGTTGTTGCTGGGTGCCGGTTTCCTCTTGCTGCTGCTGATCCGGCTGCTGCTGTTCGGTGCCGCCCTGCTCGGCCTGCGGCTGTTGCTCGCCTGACTGGCCCTGCTGGCCCTGGCCGGTCGCCTCGCCACCCTGTTGGGTTGCTCCACCCTGTGCGTCGGGCTGCTGACCCTGTTCGGCGCCGCCTTGCGGACATTCCGTGCCCTCCGGGCATTCCGTGGACTGACCTTGCGCCGGTTGCTCCGTCTGCGCGAGCGCCGGCCCATAGGCCACGCCCAGACTCAAGGCAAGGACACTCTTGATGAGGATACCTTTCATCGACTGTTCTCCAACCTAACAGTCCCTTCCGGTCGCCAACCACGAGGCGAAAGGTTTGTTCCCTAGAGGTTCCGCACCTGTCGTAATCCGTAAGGAGTAGGGCAGGTTATTTCGTTCCCGAACCGTTGCTCCGCTGTTCGTACTTATTTCAGCCATTCATTGTGGAGGCGGCGAGCCGCGTCGATGGCGCGGTTTCGCCCGGTTGGAACGTGCGCAGGCCGAGTTGAACGCCAGGCTCAAGACGGGAAGGAAAATGAGGTAAGATCTGGCGGCGATCGCTTCGGCATTGAAACGGCGGCATGCGGGACTATTCGTGTGCGCACTCTGCTCGTAGGCCGGCCGCTGCAATCCCGCGCCGACTCTTGCGCGGGCCCTTGCGCGAAGATGATTGGTCTTACACGGAGCGGGTCAGCCCGCCGTCGACACGGATATTCTGGCCGGTGATATAGCCGGCGCCCTCGGAGGCGAGGAAGGCGACGGTGGCGGCGATCTCCTCGCTCGTCCCGTAGCGCTTCATCGGCACGCTGTCGCGCCGGGATTCGGTTGCCGGCAGGCTGTCGATCCAGCCCGGCAGCACGTTGTTGATGCGGATGTTGTCCTTCGCATAGCTGTCCGCATAGATCTTCGTGTAGGCGGCGAGGCCGGCGCGGAAAACCGCCGAGGTCGGGAACATATCGGAGGGCTCGAAGGCCCAGGCCGTCGAAATGTTGATGATCGAACCCGAGCCTTGGCTCTGCATGACCGGGGTCACCAGCCGCACCGCGCGGATGACGTTCATCAAATAGGTCTCGAGGCCTCTGTGCCAGTCGTCGTCGCTGACTTCGATAATCGGCGCGCGCGGTCCATGGCCGGCGCTGTTGACGAGCACGTCGATCCGCCCCCAGGTGGAAACGGCAAGGTCGACGAGCGTCTTCAAGTCCTCGTTCGACTGGTTCGAGCCGGTGACGCCGACGCCGCCGAGTTCCTGCGCCAGCGCCTCGCCCTTGCCGGAGGAGGAGAGCACCGCAACCCTGTAGCCATCCGTGGCGAGCCGGCGCGCCGACGCCGCCCCCATGCCGCTGCCGCCTGCCGTGACGAGCGCCACTCTATTCTCTGCCATGTTCAACCCTTTCGCGAGAGATCGCCTGAAAATTCCGGCCGAGTTTGACATGGCGCGCGGTCCGGGTCTAAGCAGAAAAATGCTTTCGTGCCTGTAGGAAAACTACTGGATGGCTGGCCGACAAGGACCCTACACATTTCCCCCTCTGAACGCGCTCCGGATGTTCGAGAGCTCGGCGCGCCACCTGAATTTCCGCATCGCGTCGGAGGAGCTGGGCGTCACACAAGGGGCCGTCGCGCAGCAGGTGCGCGCTCTCGAGCAGCATCTGAACACCAGGCTCTTCGATCGCCGCGCCCGGGGTCTCGAACTGACCGAGGCAGGCCGGCGCTACATGAAGCCGCTGCAGCGTGCTCTGTCGCTGATCTCGGACGCCACGCAGGAACTGAAACCCGCAACGACCGTCGTGACGATCAGCGTGACGCCGTCCTTTGCGGCGAAATGGCTGATCCCGCGCCTCGGCAAATTCTCCGATTCGAACGCCGACACGCAGGTGCAGGTGCTTGCGGGCAACGGGCTTGCAAATTTCCAAAGCGACGGGGTCGATCTCGCCGTCCGCCAGACGAAGCCGCCCTTCGGGCCTGGGCTCACCGGCGAGTTGCTGTTTCCGATGCGCTTCATTGCGGTCTGCAACCCTACCATCGTCGCCGAAAGCCCGATCCGTACCGTCGAGGATCTGACGCGGCACGTGCTGCTCCACGACGCGCACGGTATGTGGCCGGTGTTCCTCGAGCGCGCCGGCGTTGCGGCGGACGTCAGGACCCTCAAGTCGCTCCGGTTTTCGCACAGCTCCTTGGCGATCGATGCCGCCGTGTCGGGCCAGGGCATCGCGCTCGCCACCGAGGCGCTCGTTGAGGATGACCTTGCCGCCGGGCGCCTATGCCGCCCCCTCGACTTTGCCGTGACCGACGAGCTCGGCTTCTACATCGTCCATCCGCGCAGTCCCCGCAAAGCCGAGCCTGTCCGATCGATGCGGGATTGGCTCCTCGCCCAAAGCCACGGCAGCCGCCAGACGCCATGAAGACCTGGACAAGGACTATTCCCGGTCGGCGCCGGCGACATCTGCGCAAATCGGATATTCCGGCGCGATCCGGTCATCGCCGACGCGTATTATTTACCGAAGTCTAATGTTTTCAATGGACCATAGGCTCGGTTCGGTCTTGCTCGCATTGCTGATGGGTTTGACAACAGATCGCTGCGGCCCTGCCGCGGAGCGGAGATCGGACCGGAATTTAAGGCCGCAGGTGAACCTCGCGTTGCCTTCTCGGTGCGGTGTTGTCCTGGGCATATAGATGAATACGCATTCGGTAGAGAGCCGCTTCATACTGATCGTTTCCAGCGCTCTCTTGCTGTTGATCGCGCCGCTCTTCGTGCTTTTTTTCTATCTATCGAATGAGCGCGCCTATCGCGACGTCATCGATCATGGGCAGGTGCTGCTCAAAGCCAATTCGCTGGCCCTTGGCAAGCCGCTTTGGGATTTCGACGAGGAGAGCGTCCGACAGATCGCCAGCACGATCCTCGCAGACCGTTCGGTGGTTTCCGTCCGTGTTTACGAGGTCGCCGGCGGGCTCAACGTCAGGCTGCCGGAGCGCTCCCGCGATATGGATCCGCCCGGGCAGATTCTCTCCACCCCCGTCCATTATCACTCGGTCGATGGAATCAAGACGGTCGGAAGTCTGGAGATTGCGCTGCGTCAGCGCGACCTGCGCTCGGATTTCGAGGTCGATGATGCCGTCTATATCGGCATTTTCCTGTTTGCGATCGTGATCATCACGGCGGCGGCAATCCTGGGCAACCGCATGATGGTTACGCGGCCGCTGCTCCGCCTGACACACGCTATCGACGCGACGCGCCGGCTCGGATCCCGCCATCTGGTGGACTGGGTATCCGCCGACGAAATGGGAATGCTGGCCGCCAACTTCAACGAGATGCAAGCGCGTCTCGCCCAGGAGGAAAACGATCTCAAGCGCGCCCACCAGAAGACGACGCGCATCTACAATCTAACGCCGGCGAAGCTCTATTCCATCGACGACGACGATCGCCTGACGGCGGTGAGCGACTATTGGCTGCTCGCCACCGGCTACGACCGCCAAACCGTTATCGGCCGCGCCTTCACCGATTTTCTCGACCCGGCGACGCGCGCCGCCTACGAGGACCGCAAGCGGCAGGCGAGCGAAGACGTGGAAGCCGCCACCGTTACTGTCAAGTTCCGATGCGCCGACGGCCGCCTGATCGACGTTCTGATCAAAGAGGTGCAGGCTCTGGAGGCGGGCGAAACCCTGTCGCTGGCCGTGATGACCGACGTTACGGAACTGAAGACGGCGGAACAACGCAACCATGTTCAGGCGATCACCGATCATCTGACCGGCCTCCTCAACCGCCCTGGCTTCGAGATGGCGCTCGATGCGGCGATCCGGCAGACCGCCGAAGACGGCGGAGAACTCGCCTGCCTGCTCATCGACCTCGACCGCTTCAAGCAGATCAACGACAATCTCGGCCATGCCGCCGGCGACGAAGTGCTGCGCCAGATCGCCGGCCGCATCCGGGCGCAGGTGCGCGGCGAGGATACGGTCGGGCGACTGGGCGGCGACGAATTCGTCGTGTTGATTCCGGCAAGCAAGGCGCAGAACGCCGCGCTGCAGATTTCCGAGCGCATCGCCGCCGCCTGCGCGGAGCCGGTCATCGTCGACGGCAACACGCTGTCGCTGAGCGCCAGCATCGGCATCGCGCTCTATCCGAGACAGGCGATAACCGCCGCCGAACTGCTGCAGAAGTCGGACATGGCGATGTATGCCCGCAAGCACAATGGCAAGAACGGCGCGAAACTGTTCGACCCGAGGATGGCAAGCCTTGCTCAGGAACGGCTGAAGATCGACACCTATATCGAGGAGGGGCTGCGGCAGGACTGGTTCGACGTGCATCTCCAGCCGATCGTCGATCTCAAAGTCGGGCGGATCGCCGGCTTCGAAGCGCTGATGCGCCTCAACCATCCCGAACACGGCGTGCTGCCGCCGGCGGATATCATACGGGTCGCCGAAGAAACCGGCGCGATCCTCAGGATCGGCGAGCGCATCTTCGAGAAGGCCGTCGCCCACCTGGCCCGCCTAACATCCGTTGCGGGCCTGGAAAATGCCTATCTGGCCGTCAACTTCTCGCCCCTGCAATTTTGCCCCAAACTGCCGGCGAGCACGGTTTCCACCTTGATGAAATGGGGGATCACCCCCAGCCGCATCGTAATCGAAATCACCGAAGCGGTGTTGATGCACCACAGCCCCGATATTCGCGACGTGCTCGGCGCCCTGAGCAGCGCCGGAATGAAGATCGCGCTCGACGATTTCGGCACGGGCTATTCCTCGCTCAGCTACCTCGTTCATTTCCCGGTCAACATCATCAAGATCGACCAGGCCTTCACCCGATCGCTGACGGACGAAAGCGAAACGGTCCGCCGGCGGGTCCGTAAGCTGGTCGCCGGCATTCACAGGGTGGCGAAGGAGCTGAACTGCCAGGTCGTCGCCGAGGGGATCGAAACCGAGGAGCAGCTGAACGCGCTCCTCTCCTTGGACGTGAACTCAGGGCAAGGTTATTTCCTCGGGCGCCCCCAGCCCGTCGGCGCAATTCTATCCGGACTCGAATGCGAGCAACGGCCGTTGCTGGCCGTGCCAAGGACCTGACAATGAAACAGCTCTTCTTCTGGATACCATTTCTCTTCCCGCTGGTCGCCCAATCGGCGGACGTGAAATTCGTGACCGAATCCTACCCGCCCTTCAATTTTCGCGAGGGCGAAGTCTATAAGGGCGCTTCCGTCGAGCAGGTCCGGCTTCTCATGGAGGATGCCGGCCTCCCATATACGATGGAGATGATGCCGTGGGCTCGGGCGCTTTTCCTGGCCGAGAATCGCGAGATGCATTGCGTCTTCACCACTGTCCATAACAAGGAGCGCCACGGCCGCTTCAAATGGGTGGAACCTTTGCTGAAGAGCCGCACGGTGCTGATCCGCAAGGCCGGTTCGCCCGCCAATCCGAAGTCGCTCGACGAGGCCAAAGCCTTCAAGGTCGGCACGCAGCGCGACGACTTCACCCAGACCATTCTCGAGGAAAACGGCTTTCAGCGGATCGACCTCGCCACGGACCTGGAATTGACACTCAAAAAGCTTCTGACCAGCCGCATTGACCTGATGCCGATCTCGGAGAAATACTTCGACAAGCTGAAGCGCGAGGGAACACCCATCGAATCGACGGTGGTCCTTGCCGAGGACATCTACTCGATCGCCTGCAATCCCTCTGTACCGGACGAATTGATCGGCCGCATGCAGAAGGGCCTCGACAAGGTCATTGCCGATGGAACGCAAGCGCGTCTTTTCGAGACATATGGCCTCGCGACCGACGAGCAGAAGTAAGCCGCTGTCTCAGCCTACACCGTCGTGCGTCGTTTCAGACGCACAACGCTTCAAGCACTCACCGCGCATGGACTGACGCTCCCGATTTTCGCCGGCATATCCGGCGATGTGCGATCGCTGGTGGCGTGGGTGAGCGCCGCCACCGCTGCCGTACCGACGGCAGTCTTGGTGAAACCCGACAAGCGATTTCTCGCTGCCGGATCAAATCCGGATCGTTCGCTTCGAATTTACTGTGCCTTGGAGGCTCTTTGTGCGAAAGTCGAAGTCTCATCAGCATATTGCATGGTAGCACGAAGGTTTCCCTGACGGCGGGACGAACATATCGAGCCGCAAGCGTATACGAAGTGCTCCTATCTGCCGCGATTGCGGTTCCCGCTCGTGATGAATGCTGAGCGTGGCGAACATCCAGTGACGAACGTCCAGTGATAATGATTTCGCGACAGCAATTGTGCCTCGGCCTTAGAACGCGTTCCGGTAATCCGAATTGGCTTGCAAGTTCGTGCAGGCCGCAAGTGGGATGACCCGTTCTCCTCTTCCAGCGGAATGGGTTCTCGACGGCGGAGGTTCCCATGGTTTCGCTTAACACGGCACGGCAGTCAAAGCTCGCACTCAAGGAGCGGTCGGAAACAGGCGGTCCGCTTTCTCAAGAAGAACTGCAGTCAATGGATGCTTACTGGCGGGCATCGAACTATCTTTCGGTGGGCCAGATCTATCTCCTCGATAATCCTCTCCTGAAGGAGCCGCTGAAGCGCGAGCACATAAAGCCGCGACTGCTCGGCCACTGGGGCACGTCGCCAGGCTTGAACCTGCTTTACGTCCATCTCAACCGCGTTATCAAACGCGACGACCTCAACATGATCTATATCATCGGACCGGGGCACGGCGGGCCTTCATTGGT
Organism: Sinorhizobium sp. BJ1; assembly: GCF_002531555.1. Lineage (NCBI taxonomy): Bacteria > Pseudomonadati > Pseudomonadota > Alphaproteobacteria > Hyphomicrobiales > Rhizobiaceae > Sinorhizobium > Sinorhizobium sp. BJ1. The sequence goes on along the minus strand of NZ_NWTH01000022.1, from coordinate 104,760 downwards.
TGCGCACGCCTATCTCGAAGGCACCTACAGCGAAGTCTATCCAAATATCGGCCAGGACGGGGAGGGCATGAAGCGGCTGTTCAAGCAGTTTAGCTTCCCCGGCGGCATTCCTAGCCATGTAGCGCCGGAAACGCCCGGCAGCATTCACGAAGGCGGCGAACTTGGCTATGCATTGAGCCACGCCTACGGGGCGGCGTTTGATAACCCGGATCTGATCGTCGCCTGTATTGTCGGCGACGGAGAAGCGGAGACAGGACCGCTGGCGACCGGTTGGCACGGCAACAAGTTCGTCAATCCGGCCCGCGACGGGTGCGTGCTCCCGATCCTCCATCTCAACGGGTACAAGATTGCCAACCCGTGCTTCCTCGCCCGCATCCCCAGGGACGAGCTGCAAAAATTTTTCGAGGGCATGGGCTACGCCCCGTATTTCGTCGAGGGCAGTGACCCGGAGAGCGTGCACCAGCAGTTGGCCGGTGTGCTCGATACCGCCGTGGCGGAAATTCGGAAAATCTGGACCGATGCGCGCAGCAACGGCAACGTGAAACGTCCCACCTGGCCGATGATCGTCTTCCGTACGCCGAAGGGCTGGACCTGCCCGCGGGAAATCGACGGCAAGAAGTGCGAGGACTACTGGCGCTCACACCAGGTGCCAATGGGCGATATGGACAAGGCCGAGCATATCCGAATTCTCGAAAAGTGGATGAAGAGCTATCGGCCAGAGAAACTGTTCGACGACGGCGGCCGCCTCAAGCCCGAACTGGAGGCGCTCGCGCCGACGGCCCGACGGCGGATGAGCGATAATCCGCACGCCAATGGCGGCCTATTGCTGCGCGACCTGAAGATGCCGGATTTCCGCGACTATGCGGTCTCCGTTCCCAAGCCCGGGGCGACGACGGCCGAGTCGGCACGGTTAATGGGCAAGTTTCTCCGGGACGTGATGAAATTGAACATGGAGAGCAAGAACTTCCGTCTGTTCAGCCCGGATGAGAACAATTCGAATCGCTGGCAGGATGTGCTCGAGGTCACCGATCGCTGCTACATGGCAGACATCTATCCGGAGGACGATCATCTGGCGCCGGACGGCCGGGTCATGGAAGTCCTCAGCGAGCATCAATGCCAGGGATGGCTGGAAGGCTATCTGCTCACCGGGCGCCACGGCTTCTTTTCCTGCTACGAGGCGTTCATTCACATCATCGACTCGATGTTCAACCAGCACGCCAAGTGGCTGAAGGTTTGTAACGAAATCCCGTGGCGACGTCCCATCGGCTCATTGAACTACTTTCTGAGTTCTCATGTCTGGCGCCAGGATCACAATGGTTTCAGCCATCAGGACCCGGGATTCATCGATCACGTGGTCAACAAGAAGGCGGACGTTATCCGGGTCTATCTGCCGCCGGATGCCAACACGCTTCTGTCGGTGACGGACCACTGCCTGCGCAGCCGCAACTATGTCAACGTCGTGGTCGCGGGCAAGCAGCCCGCGCCGCAATGGTTGACGATGGACGAGGCGATCAAGCATTGTACCGCGGGACTTGGCATCTGGGAGTGGGCAAGCAACGACAAGGGGGCCGAGCCTGATGTCGTGATGGCCTGTTGCGGTGACGTTCCGACCCTGGAAACACTGGCTGCCGTCGAATTGATCCGTGAGCACCTGCCGGAATTGAAAGTGCGGGTGATCAACGTGGTCAATCTCATGAAGCTCCAGCCGTCGGAAGAGCATCCGCACGGCCTGTCAAACCGCGACTTCGACGCATTCTTCACGAAGGACAAGCCGATAATCTTCGCCTTCCATGGTTATCCGTGGCTCATCCATCGGCTCACCTATCGTCGAACGAACCACGACAATTTGCACGTCCGCGGCTACAAGGAAGAGGGAACGACGAGCACCCCGTTCGACATGGTGGTCATGAACGAAGTCGACCGCTTCCATCTCATCGAGGACGTCATTGACCGGCTGCCGCAATTGGGTGCGCGCGCCGCTTATTTCAAGCAGGCAATCCACGAGAAACTCATCGCCCATAAGCTGTACATCGAGAAGCATGGCGAAGACATGCCCGAAATCGCCGGCTGGGCGTGGGGACAGGCGGCGGCCGTGGGTGGTCGGCGGGGTTCGACGGAAGCGGACAACGTCTGAGCCGGGAAGGCCTGGACGTGAACATATTCGTCATCAGGCATGGGGAGACCGAGCGGAGTCTGAGCGGGGCGACACACGGCAACGACAGACCTCCCCTTGACCGACAACGGACGACGGCAGGCGGAACGGATGCGGCCGGTGCTGGCCCGGCAAACCTTCGCCCTCGTGCTCGTAAGCCCGCTGCGGCGGGCACGGGAGACTTGCGACCTGGTGGGCCTCGGCGCCAAGACCATCGCCGACGGAAATTGATGGTGTGGAACTACGGCGAATACGAGGGGCTGACGCCCCAGCGGAAGCGCTGGAGGCTCACCAGGAGGACTTTCAGGGCTCGAACTTGACCGCCGCCGAAGTATCACTGTTCAACCAGCTTGCCGGGCGTATCCTGTTCGCAAATCCGCCATGCGGCTGGCGAGTGCATTCAAGAAAACCCGCCTGGATCGGGAAGCGCTCTGGTCACGTGGGATTTCCGGGTACCTTCCGATCGTTCTGGTTCGCGTCGATGGCGACAGGGACAATGCTCTCATTCGAGATGTGACAATGGCGCACGACTTTGCCCGTCGCCGCGGTTTGGAGCTCGACTCGTCTTGTATGACAAGCGTGGCGCTCATGTCCGAAATGATCGCGACTGCCCCCGAGCTCGATCGTTTACCGACGGACCAAGATCTGGCGCGGCTGCAATTCACCACCTTGTTGTACTATCTCCAATGTACGAACCCGGACAACGGCCTTGTCCGCGACAAGACCGAGCCGCATGCGCCGGCAAGCATCGCGGCAATCGGCATGGCGCTGGCGACGATCCCCGTCGTTGTCGAGCGGGGGGTGGTCATCCGCGAATTCGCTGCCAAGATCACCCGCAGGCGAATGCGTTTCCTGCTGGATTGCCGGCAGGGGCCGGAGCCCGATGCATCCGGGTACAAGGGCTTTTTCTATCATTTCCTGGATATCGAAACGGGCCGCCGGCCTGGCAATGCGAATTGTCCACCATCGACTCGGCTTTTCTGTTCGCCGGCGCTCTGACGGCAGCCACCTAGGGGCTGGCTTTTAGGTCGGATGCATCGTCTTGCGCGGAAACATGCAGTAGGCCATCGGCGGCAAGCCCTATATGATCCGTGCAGTCTTCGCTTTTCGCGAGCCCGGACAGGCACAGATGTCCCGTATCCTGATCATCATCGGCCTCATCATCGTCGCCGTCGGTATTCTCTGGCCCTGGCTCATGCGCATCGGCTTCGGCAGGTTGCCGGGCGACATTCTGATCGTGCGCGACAATTTCACCATCTACATCCCGATCACCACCGGCCTACTCGTCGGCATCCTCCTGACCGTGATCCTCTGGCTGGTTAACCGGTAGAGCTTCCTGAAGGGGAACCAATCCGATTTGGCTCGGTTAGCTTCAGGACGATAACATCCTGAATCCCAAGGGAGCTTTCCATGAGCGACCCGCTCCACACGAGTCCCGCAACAGCGCCCGCCGAGCCTCTGGTCGCCATCGCGCCCAACAAGCTTTCCTGGGCAGCGATCTTCGCCGGCGTTGCCTTGGCGCTGGCAGTCCAGCTTCTGCTCAATCTGCTCGGCGTCGGCCTCGGCGCGGCAGCCTTCGACCCCGGCAGCGGCGACAATCCCGGCCCCGGCACGTTCTCGATCGCGAGCGGTATCTGGTTCGCTCTTTCCGGGATCGTCTCGGCCTTTGCCGGCGGCTATCTGGCCAGCCGGCTTTCGGGGCGATCCGGTACGGCGACCGGAGCCTATCATGGGCTGACATCGTGGGCCGTCACGACGCTCATCGTCGTCTATCTGCTGACGACTTCCGTCGGTGCGCTGCTCGGGGGGGCGCTCAGCGGTCTCTCCTCTGTCGTCGGCGGCGCCGGGCGCACCGTCGCGACGGTCGCAACGACGGCGGCTCCCACGCTTGCAACGGCCGACGACCCTTTCGCAGATATCGAGCGGCAGATCCGCGAAACGATCGGAGGCAATGATCCGGCCGCGATGCGGGATGCGGCCGTCGCGTCGATCCGCGCTCTCGTCACCGGCGACGAGGCACAGGCGGAGGAAGCGCGTAACCGAGCAGCCGACGCCCTTGCGCGTGCTCAGAACATTCCCCCGGATCAGGCGCGCGCCCGCGTTGAAGACTACGAGCAGACCTACCGCAGGGCCGTTGAGGATGCGCAGCGGAGGGCCGCCGATGCGGCAGATACGGCCGCCACCCTCGTCTCCAGCGGCGCATTTCTGGGTTTCTTCTCGCTGCTGCTCGGGGCGGCTGCCGCCTGGCTTGGCGGCTGGTACGGCACGCGTCGCCTCGACGGGCTGTCGGACGTGTCGTAGGCCAGGTAGACCGGCGCCCCGCGGGACAAGCTCCAGATCATTCAGACGATCGCCCGATCCCAGCCGCCATAATGCTCCTCGCTGCGCGTCCCGCGCGGCAGGCTGAGGGCAATCAGACCCAGGCCGACCAGCACATCCGCTAAGCTTGCAACTGTGCCGCCGCCGGAAAGCAGGAACGGCGAGGCCGCGACCCAGGCGCCGAGCGCGACATTGAGGAAACGCACCGGTCGGGCGACCTCCGCCATCGCAGTGACTGCGATCATGATGACGAGGCAGCCGATCACATGGTCGCTGTAATAAAGCGGCGGAGCGCTGCCGAAGATGAGCGGCGTCGTCATCAGGACCGCACCGAGAACCACGCTCGCCACCAGCGTCCACGGGAAGTTCACGCCGCCGGTAATGAATTCCTTGATGAGTTCGGAAGCCGGCCGCTCGAGATCCGGCTCCGGTGACTGGTTTTCCGAAAGGGCTGGGCCGCCCCGCCAGAAGGTGCGCCAGAACGGCTCGCCAGCCTTTGTTGCCCGCCAGAGGTACTGGACGGCTGCCAGCACCTCGTCGATCGAATAGGGGATCAGCACGATGGTGACGGCCGCCTGGATGATGCAGAGCGTGCAGAGGGCGCCGATCAGCGGCGGCTGGATGATGATGAAGGAGACGCTGACTACGCCGAGCGGAATGATCAGCAGGCCGAAGAGTAGCACCATCCACGGCATGGTACGCCAGCGGCGCCGATCGCCGATCGCGCCGGCGAGGATGTCGAGTGCATAGGCGAAGGCGCCGAACCCGGCATCGGCGATCGGGAAGCCCTTCGATACCCAAGAGGTCACTACCGCTTCGCTGCCATTGCCGACGGCAGCCCCGCCGGGTCCGAAGAACGGGTCCCAGAGGCCATCGATATGCCCCATCTGGTAGGCGGCGAGATAGCGCGAGACGAACAGGCCGACAAAGGCGAGCGCCACGATCGGAATGCGTTGCGTGAAGGCGGAGGGGGAATAGCTCCAGCCGAGCGGCCGGTCGCCATCTGCCGCGAGCGCCCGCCTGCTGATGCCGGGCGTCGGCGGGATCATCACAGCGAAGGCCGGAATCAGCAGGCCGGCAAGCGTGTCGATGGCGTAGGCGGCAGCGCTGGTCGTCCAGAAGATCAGCGGCGCGAGCATGATCCAGACGCCGAGAGCCGCCGTGATCCATTGCGTCCAGGCCCAGCGGCGGTACATGCCGAGAAACGCAAACAGCACGACGAGCAATCCCGACGCGATCTCGCTCATGCCGAGACGCGTATTGCGGAAGGCGGCCGCCGCGATCTCGTGCCCGAGGGCAGGCGGTAGCGGCGCGACGACCGGATCGAAAAGGCCGAGCGTCAGCGGCGAGGCGACGAGCCACAGCCCCAGCGCGACATTGACCATCGGCGCCCAGAGGGTGCGAAGCCGCTGGCGCTCGATGGCGGCCTCGATCTGCCTGTTGCTGCGTTCCAGCGGCGCTTGGAGCCGTCTTTTGGCCTGCTCGATCTCCGGCTCCGAAGCTGCAACGGTGGCGGGTTCGAGCTTGTTCTTCTCGTACCAGTCGGTCGGATCGTCCTTGAGGCGCCGAATCATCTCCGGCAGGGTGCGGGTGAGGCTGTGCTTCGGCTCCCAGCCGATCAGGCTGCGGGCGCGGGAAATGTCGATCTCGAAATGGTCGTCGGAATTCTCAACCATCCACGGTTTTATGTCGCTCTCCTGATCGAGCACCTCCGTCTGCATCCACGACCCGGTCTTGGCCAGGCCCTTTGGCAGGACAAAGGTGCGCCAGTCCTCGCCATGGAGAAGCCGTCCGATGCGCTTCTGCAGATCCCCGTAGGAAGGCGTCTCCTCCTCGCCGACCAGCATCACGCTTTCGTCCGGCAGTTCGGCGCGGCGGTCGACCGTGCGTACGAAGGCCTCGACGAGATCGTCCTTGTGCAGATAAGGCTGTCCCGCCTCAAGATCGCCGGTGAACAGATAAGCGGTCGGCAGCCTTTCGAAGATGCGGGCAATCTGCTGGGCGATGAAGGCGGCCCGGCAATCCTCGTCATAGACGCCGGCGAGCCGCAGGATCACCGTCTTGATCTGCCCGCGCTCCTTGTCAATCACCGCTTCAGTCTTCGCCTTCGATTGCGGATAGACCCAGGAAGGCTCGAGCGGCGAGTCTTCATTGATCCTCACGCCCTTCTCAGGGCTCGGCGCATGCACCAGCAGAGTGCTGGAAAAGATGAACTGCTCGGTCTCAAGTCCTTTGAGTGCAGCGAGCAGCCGACGCGTCCCATGAACATTGACCGCATCATATTTCGGATCGTCCTTGCCGGTCGTATCGTAAAAGGCGGCGAGATGGATCACCGAGGCGACCTGCCCGCCGCTCCGCTTGCCCACCTCCTCCACCGCCTTTGTGACGCTTTCGTCGGAGGTAAGGTCGATCTCGATTGTCTCGAGGCGGTCCGACGAGCCTTTCGGTGCAGCCACATCCAAGCCGATGACGCGGTAGCCGTCCTTGAGGCCGCGCGCGATAGCCTGCCCGAGGAAACCACTCGAGCCAGTGATGAGAACAGTTGGTCTCTTCGTCTCGTCCGGCATCTTTAAACCTTCGCGGGAGTTTTGTTCGCAAACGTCCCTTCGAAGAGGAAGGTTCCAACCGATTGCCCGGACCGCTCGCAACACCTCGGAAGCTTGACACCGATCGGCGAAGTCACCTGCCGGAGGCGAGCTTCCAGGTCTTCTTGGCTCTCGACACAACCCTCTTGCGAAGCGAGCATCCCGTCTGCAGCCACAGGCAGCCAGCCTCTGCGCTTCGGGAACAAGAGCGGCTCTCGGCAATTGTTGCAGGTGAGATCGGCCTTGCCCTTCTGAGCGCACGCACCGCGCCGCTCCTTGGCGCGGTCACAGGAGTTTAGCAATGAAAGTTGCCCAGATCGCCCCGCTTGCAGAACGCGTTCCGCCGAAGCTTTACGGAGGAACGGAGCGGATTGTTTATTGCCTTACCGAAGAACTCGTCAGGCTCGGCCATGACGTCACGCTTTTTGCGAGCGGCGACTCGCTCACCTCTGCCGAGCTGGTACCCTGCTCGGACGTCGCCCTCAGGCTCAACCCGGATGTCACCGACTTCCTTCCCCACCACGTCGTCATGCTGGAGGAGGTCCGGCGTCGTGCGCGGGAATTCGACGTCCTGCACTTCCATATCGATCTTCTGCATTTTCCCCTGGTCAGGGATTTCGCCGACCGGACGGTGACGACACTTCATACACGTCTCGACCTAATGGACCTCCAGCCTTTCTATCGCCTCTTCACGGATATTCCCGTCGTGTCCATATCCGACGATCAGCGCCGGCCGATCCCGCCCATTAACTGGAGGGGCACCGTCTATCACGGCTTGGACGAGGCGGTGTTGCCGTTTACCGAAAAGCCCGCCGGCAATTATCTCGCCTTTCTGGGACGGATTTCGCCCGAGAAAGGTCCGGAGAGAGCAATCGATATTGCCACCCAAGCCGGCATGCGCTTGAAGATCGCCGCAAAAGTGGACAAGGCGGATCGGGCCTACTGGGAGAGCGTGGTCGAGCCGTTGGTGGCAAGCCATCCGAATGTCGAGTTCATCGGCGAGATCGATGAACACCAGAAGGCGGACTTCCTCGGCAACGCGGCCGCCCTCCTCTTTCCGATCAATTGGCCGGAACCCTTCGGCCTGGTGATGATCGAGGCCATGGCCTGCGGCACGCCGGTGCTCGGATTTCGGTACGGCTCCGCCCCGGAGGTGATCGAGGACGGCGTATCGGGGATTCTCGTGGATTGGGTAGAGGAGGCCGTCGGAAGGATGGATGAAGTCTTGAGCCTCGACAGGCGACTGGTGCGCGAGGCCTTCGAGCGACGCTTCACCACCGAGCGAATGACACGCGACTACCTGGAAATTTATCGTAAGCTTCCTGGCGTCCGGACCGAGACGAGCGCGACGCGCGCGGCGGCCAGCGATCGGATCGGCCTCGAGGTCGCGCAGCAACCCTGGCGGAACTCGGTGGAGCAGGTTCCGCGGCTGGGCGATCGGACCAACAGCAGTGATGCCATCCCGGTGGCCCTGGAAGGCTCCAAGACCATCGGCACGGAACGACCCGGCGGCGGACGGCCCGGTCAGTAAGACTTCTGCAGGTGTGAGAATGAGGCGACCTGTTCGCCGCCCTTTTCCGCCTGCCGTAGTGCCCGGTATTCTGCCATCGCGGCCAGACCGGCGTCGCGCAGCAGCGCCACGTCATGCGGGCCGGCGATGACGCGGTAGCCGCGGTCGATCAGTTCGGCGACGGAGGCGCCGGCATTCGGCACGCTGCCCATGATCTTGCCGGAGGCGAGAATCGCCTTCTCGGCGCGATGAACCAGTTCGCGCACCTCCGGATGGCCGGTCTGTTCGAGACGGCCGATCGAACCGGCGAGATCATTGACGCCGATGAAGATGATGTCGGCGCCTTCTGTTGCCGCGATCGCATCGGCATTGTCGACTGCCGTGTGGGACTCGATCTGCACGGCGATCAGCATGTTCTCGTTGGCCTTGTGGACATAGCCGGGCTCAAGTCCGAAGGTCGAGGCGCGCACCACGCCCGCCGCATAGCCACGGATGCCTTGCGGCGGATAGCGGCAGGCCCGAACGGCCGCCAGCGCCGCTTCTGCCGTATCGACGGAGGGGATCATCACCGATTGCACGCCCGCATCGAGCACCCGCTTCAGGAAAACATGGTCGTTCCAGGGGACCCGTACCAGAGCCGGCGAGGGCGTCGTTTCGATGGCGCGCAGCGTGTCGATGATCTCGCTGGTTTCGCCGACGCCATGCTCGTGATCGACGAGCAGGAAATCGAAGCCGGCATGGCCGAGGATTTCCGCATTGGTCGGCGAGCCGCCACCGACCCAGCATCCGAACGCGACATGACCGGCGGCGAGGTGGGCTTTCAGGCGGTTTTTTGTGTACATGGACAGTCAGCCTCGAATTGGAAAAGGGAGGAAGGCACGGGAGCTTGGCGCCCCATGCCAAGTTCAGATCTCAGTTTGCGGCGCGCACCCGCTCGATCGTTTCCATGAGCGCCTTGACGAGGTCCGGATTGGCGGAAGCCGCAAATTTATCGGCAACCGGCTTGGTCTTCTCGCGGAACCGGGCGATTTCCTCCGGCGGTAGCTTGGTGACCGTCATGCCCGAAGCGGCAAGCGCGTCGACCGCCTTCTGATCGGCATCGCGGGAGAGCTGGCGCTGGAAGGCGGCCGCCTCGCTTGCCGCTGCCTGCAACAGGTCCTTTTCGTCCTGGTCGAGCTTCTCCCAGAGGGGCTTCGAGAATAGCAGCACCATCGGATTATAGGTGTGGCGGGTCAGCGTGATGTATTTCTGCACCTCGTTGAGCTTTGCCGTCAGGATGCTCGGCGCCGGGTTCTCCTGGCCGTCGACCGTGCCGGTCTCGAGCGCCGTATAGACTTCCGGGAAGGGCATCGGCACCGCATTGGCGCCGAGCGCCTGGAACATTTCCAGATAGATCGGCGACTGCACGACGCGGATCTTCAGGCCTTCGATGTCGTCGACCTTCTCGACGGGGCGGCGGCTGTTGGTGAGGTTGCGGAAGCCGAGTTCCCAATAGGCGAGCACAACGAGGTTCTTGCCGTCAAGTTGCTTGGCGAAGGTCTTGCCGACCTCGCCATCCATCACCGCATCGGCTTCCTTGGTCGATTCGAACAGGAAAGGAAGGTCGAGCACGGCGAAGTCCGGCGCAAGGCTCGCCATCAGGCCGGCGTTCATGACGGACATCTGCAGAAGCCCACCCTGCAGCGCGGTCACTGACTGAAGGTCGCCGCCGAGCATGCCGGCCGGGAAGACCTTGACGTCGATCTTGCCGCCGCTCTTTTCCTTGACGATCTCGGCGAACTTGCGCTGGCCGATGACCAGCGGCGAGCCCTCGGCGCCGGCGCTAGCAAAGCGGAGCGTCTGCTCGTGGATCTCGGCGCTTGCCGAGAGCGGCGCGGCTGATGCCAGCATCAGACCGGTTATCACTGCCATCAATGTCTTACGCATGTCGTTTCCTCCTTGATACGATGCGATTTTTTCGGAAATCAGCGCCCCAGCCAGGCGGCGGGCCAGGTGACGAGTTCGGGGAAGGCGATCATCAGCGCCAGCACGACGAGCTGGGCGACCATGAAGGGCGTGACGCCCCGGATCACCGTTTCCATGTTGAGCCGCGAGACGCCGGCGACGACGTTCAGCACCGTGCCGACCGGCGGCGTGATGAGGCCGATGGAATTGTTGATGATGAACAGCACGCCGAAATAGATCGGATCGATGCCGGCTGCCTGCACCACCGGCACCAGCACCGGCGCAAGGATCAGAATGGTCGGCGCCATGTCCATCGCCGTGCCGACGATGACGACGAGGATCATGATCGCCAGCATCAAGAGCTTCGGGCTGTCCATGAAGGGCGACAGGAGTTCGATCACCTGCCCCGGCAGATCGGCGATGGTGATCAGCCAGGCCGAGACGAGCGCCGCCGCGACGAGAAAGATAACGACGCTCGTTACCTTGGCGGAGGAGACGAAGACGGCGTAGAGCTGGCCGAAGCTGAGCTCGCGATAGATGCAAGTGGCGACGAAGATCGAATAGACGGCGGCCACCACGGCGGCCTCGGTCGGCGTGAACAGACCGAATTTCAGCCCGAAGATGATGATCACCGGCAGGCCCAGAGCCCAAAGGCTTTCGCGAAGCGCCTTCAGCCGCTCGGCGCCGCTGGCGCGCGGCCGCAATTCGATCTCCTCCTTGCGCACCATCAGCCACCAGGCGACCGCGAGACCGGCACCGATCATCAGACCCGGCGCAATGCCGGCCATGAACAGCTTCGAGATCGAGAGGTTGGCGGTGACGCCGAACAGGATGAAGGCGATAGACGGCGGGATAATCGGTCCGATGACCGAGGCCGAGGCGACGAGGCCGGCGGAGCGCGCCTTGTCGTGGCCGGCCTTGACCATCATCGGCACGAGCAGCGCCCCGAGCGCTGCCGCGTCGGCGACGGCGGAACCGGAGAGTGCCGAGAGGACGCAGGCGGCGATGATCGCCACATAACCGAGCCCGCCGCGCACATGGCCCACGAGCGTCAGGGCGAGCGCCACGATCCGCTTCGAGAGCCCGCCGGCATTCATCACCTCGCCCGCCAGCATGAAGAAGGGAACGGCCAGCAGCGTGAAGCTGTCGGTGCCGCCGACGAGGTTCTGCGCCAGGATCTGCGGATCGAACATGGCAAGCTGGACCATCAGCGCCACGCCGCAGAGGAGCAGCGCATAGGCGATGGGCATGCCGATCGCCATGGCGGCGAGGAGGGCGGTGATGAAGACCAGAATTGTCATCGCGGACCAACCTTTGCCGCTGGTGCTGAAGGGGATCACGCCCCTCTGATCGCGGCTGCAACTTTCGGAAAGCGCCGGCGCGGCGCATCGAGACGGCTCGGCAACACCCTCAGCGCGGCGGCGCGCTACCAGGTGGCAATTGCGCGATATCGAAATCCTCCTCCGATTCCTTGACGCCGATCAGCTCCTCGTCGCTGATCCGGCCGCTCAGCGAACGCAGGAGCGAGAGGCAGAACCAGGTGGCCGCGAAGGCCGTGAAGATCAGCACCGGCACGAAGAACCAGACCTGGGAAATGCCCATGACCGGCGTCGTCATGCCTAGATTGATGCCGGCCTGCTGCCAGGTACCGGAAAAGATTAGCCATGTCGTATAGAGCATGAGCAGGTTGGAGAGCACAAAGCAGACGAGGCGGCCCTTGCGGGAAAGGCGCCTGATCAGCGTGTCGACGCCGAGATGCGCCTGCTCGAACAGCGTCACCGCGGCGCCGAGAAAGACCAGCCAGACGAAGAGCAGGCGCGACAGCTCCTCCGACACGGAAATGCCCGTGTTGAAGGCATAGCGCAGCACGACATTGCCGAAGACCAGAACCAGCATAGCCGCGAGACAGGCGGCGAGCAGGAACTGCACGGGGCTTAGCAGGAATTTCCGAATCGCGTGCATGGCGGCTCCTCCTCCGATGACGGCTTTCCCGATCATGCGCCTCGGCACATGACCGCCTCCGGAAGCCGGTCAGAATGTAAGCGCTTACATAGCACTTCCATGCGGCGTGTCAAACCGAAAGTAAAACTGTTGGAAAATGCGATGTAACCGTATACATACCTATCGATTGAGGAGAATCGGCCCCATGGGACGTGGAGGAAGAGAGCGGAACAGACAGGCGGGGGCACGCGCCCTCGACGTGGCGGCGCTGGCCGGCGTTTCGACCGCCACGGTGTCGCGGGCCTTCAATGCGCCGGAGAAGGTCGCGCCGGAAATTCGCGAAAAAGTGCTGAAGGCGGCGGCCGAGCTTGGCTGGATGCCGCATCCGGCCGGCGCGGCGCTCGCGAGCCGCCGCACCTGGCTTGCCGGCGTCCTCATTCCGACGCTCGACAACGACGTCTTTGCTTCGCAGGTCGGCGCCTTACAGACCCGCTTGTCCGGAGACGGCGTCACGGTGCTGATCGGCTGTTCGAACTACGACGCCGATCAGGCCGCAAACCAGGTCCGGACCATGCTGGCGCGCGGCGTTGAGGCGCTGGCGATCGTCGGGGAATCGCATCGCCCCGGCCTATTCGAGACGATCGCGGCGCGCGGCGTCCCCTACGTCGTCACCTATTCGCACCGGCCCGGCTCCCCTCACCCGAGCATCGGTTTCGACAATGCCGCCGCCTTCCGGCGGATCGCGCGCCATCTGCTCGATCTCGGCCATCGCGATTTCGGATTTATCCATCAGCCGTCGATCGACAACGACCGTGTAGTGGCCCGAATTGAAGGCCTGTGCGCAGCACTTGCCGAAGAAGGCGTGGCGCTGCGGCCCCAGCACGTACGCGAGGGGCCGGCGAGCATTGCCTTCGGCCGCCAGAGCCTGCGCTCGATCATCGAAGCCCCCGGGCCCCGCCCGACGGCAGTCGTCTGCGGCAACGACGCGCTGGCGATCGGCGCGCTCATCGAGGCGCGGGGGCTCGGCATCGACGTGCCGGGAGAGCTCTCCATCACCGGTTTCGACGACGTGGCGATGGCGGAACAGACCGACCCGCCGCTCACCACCATGCGCGTCGACAATTCCGAGATCGGACGGCGGGCGGCGGATTATCTGCTAGCTTGCCTTGCGGGTGAGCAACCGCCGCCGCCGCCGCCGCTCGAAAGCCGCCTGATCCTCAGAGGGTCGACGGGTGTCGCCCATTCCGCTGCCTGACCCCTCTCCCTCTCATTCCGGATGATTACCATGACAGACGCTGCAAGCACCTTCGATCCCGCTGAACTCGCCCAGCGCTTCGCGACCGCAAAGGATCGCATCGCCGCCGCGCAACTGCCGGGACCCGAGACCATTGCCGAGGCGATCGCCGTGCAGGCTTTGCTCGTCACGCCCGAGGAAGCGCCTGCCAGCGGATACAAGGTGGCCCGCTCGCCCGAAGGCGTCGGCGTCGCCGGCCGCCTCTCGCCGGTCGCGATCGCCGGGCCGGATGGGCAACCCGTGACCTTCCGCTGGCGGAAAGGCCTGCGCGTCGAGGCGGAGATCGGCTTCCGTCTCGCCTCGGACCTGCCGCCGCGACAGACCGGCTACAGCCGGGGCGAGGTGATCGCCGCGATCGGCGCGGTCCATCTCGGCGTCGAGGTGCTCGACAGCCGCATCGAGGAAGGCGGCAAGGCGCCGTACCTTCTCTTCCTCGCCGATCGTCTCGGCAATGCCGGCTATGCGCTCGGGCCCGAACTGCCGCGCAATCTTCTCGATGGCGCGGAGGGGCGGAGCCTCGAAGTGAGCCTCGACGGAGCGCCGCTCTTCGCCGGCGAGGCCCACCACCCGGCTGGCGACGTGCTCGCCTGGCTCGTCGGCTGGGCCAATGAAACGCAAAGGGCGGAAGACACACTCGCTACCGGAGAGATCGTCACCACCGGCAGCCTGTGCGGCGCCCTCGATGTCGCTGCACCCGGCCGCCTCGAAGTAAGGCTCGATGGCAGCTGGACCCTGCCGGTTCGGTTTGAATAGCTAGAACCGCATCCGATCGAATTGCAGCGGCGGATCGGGAGTGCGGATGTCGACACCCCCTCTGCCCTGCCGGGCGTCTCCCCCACGACGGGGGGAGATTCGACTAAAGCAAGCGGTCAAGCAGCCGAGCGCGGGCTGGGAGCCAACGACGTGTGCACCGATGCCGCGCCTGTGCCGATATCGAACTGGCGCAGCAGTTGGAACAGCGCGTCCGCCTCCCTGGCAAGACCGTGGGCGGCGGCCGTCGCTTCCTCGACCATAGCCGCGTTCTTCTGCGTCCCCTGGTCCATCGTGTTGACGGCCGTGTTGATCTCCTTCAAGCCCGTCGCCTGCTCCTTCGAAGCTTCGACGATGGCGCCGACATTGCCGTCGACCTGTTGGACCTGCTCGACGATTTCCCGCAGCGCCTTGCCGGTTTCCCCGACGAGGGCCACGCCATTCTTGACGTGGTCGTTCGAGGTGTTGATCAACTCCTTGATCTCCTTGGCGGCCTTGGCGGAACGCTGTGCCAGCTCGCGTACCTCCTGGGCAACGACGGCGAAGCCCTTGCCGGCCTCGCCGGCACGAGCCGCCTCGACGCCGGCATTCAGTGCCAAGAGGTTGGTCTGGAAGGCGATCTCGTCGATCACGCCGATGATATTGCCGATCTCGACCGCCGAGGCTTCGATCTTGCCCATGGCGTCGACCGCGTCTCGGACGACGCGTCCGGAACGCTCCGCACTATCCTTCGTCTTGCGAACGAGTTGCCCCGCCTCCTGAGCGCGGTTGCTGGAGTCGGCGACCGTGGTGGTGATCTCTTCGAGTGCGGCGGCCGTCTCCTCGACGGAAGCCGCCTGCTGTTCCGTCCGTTTGGAAAGATCGTCGGATGCCGATCGGATCTCCTGCGCGCCTCCTGCGATGGCGCTCGCATTCTCGGCAACCGCCTGCATCGCCTCGCGCAGCTTTTCGACCGCGGCGTTGAAATCGAGCCTGAGTTTGTCGAGCGACGGAATGAACGGCGTATCGATCCTCTGGGTCAGGTCGCCGTCGGCCAGATTTTGCAGCGCGGCGGCAAGCTGATGGACGGCCTCACCCGTCTGTTCTGCCAGGGCATCGCGCTGCTTCGCATCCTCTTCGAGCCGCTGGCGCGCCGTTATCGCCCGTGTCGCCTCTGCATCCGCCTCGCGCTCAGCCTTTGCGGAGATCGCATCCCGCAGCGCGGCGACCGCACGGGCCAACATCCCGATCTCGTCGTGGCGCGCCTCAAGGCGGCGGTCGCCGCTCAAGTCGCCCTCGGCCATCGCCTTCAGTGACAGTTGAAGCTTGGAAAGCGGGCCAATGATCGAGCGCGCCGTCAGCGCGGCGGCGACGATCGAAAGAAGCGCCGCGACACCGAGCGCCGTGAATGCCACGGATTCGAAACCGCTCACGGTGTCGCGCACGTCGCTGCCGATAGATTTGTTCAAGGCTTCCTGGTAGTCGATGAATTTGTTGATAGCGCCGAGCCAGGCCTCGAAAAGCGAGCTGGCGTGTTCTAGCAGGATGCGGCGCGCCGCCTCTCGGTCCCCCTTCTTCTGCAGCGCGATGATTTCTGCGACGAGCGGATTGGTCTTGGCCTGGATCGCGGCGATTTCGGCGAGGATGGTTCGCTCCTGTTCGGTCGCGCCGGCCGGAGAGGCGATCATTTCGGCCATCCGCTTTTCGTTTTCGGCGTAGGTGGCGGCGAGTTTCGCGATCGTGGCGACCGCCGTATTGTGGTCCTCATTGGAGGTCACCAGCGTGACGTCGCGGATAGCGATGGCCCGGTCATGGACGCTGCCGCGATAATTGATCGCAAAGCGTTGCTTCGCACTGTTCACGTCATTGATGGTGGCGAGATTGCCGTTGATCTCTTCGACCTCAACGGCGGAATAGATGGTCAAGCCGACCATCATGAGAAGCAGGAAACCGAAGCCGGTGGCGAGGCGTGCAGCGATCCCGAAGCTATTGAAATGGCTCATCGATGTTTCCTTGTCCCTGACGCTTCGCGATTGCCCACAGCCGGATCGCGCCGCTCGCCTGCCCTCGATATCCAATGAGATGAATACGTGCGATCTGCATGGCATGCAGGTGCTTCACCACATCTCGCCATGCCGACGCTGCCGCCGTCATCCGTCCGACGCAGTGAAAACCCAGTTCATGCGGGCGAGTTGCTCGTTGTTGGTCACCGCCTTCATGTCGGCTGAGACGCGCGTTGCGTCGCTCCGTTCAGCCTTAAGAAATGGCACCTCTTGGTTTCGAATTGGTGAAGAATTCGCGGCTGCTACAGAAGATAACACTAATATTAAGCGCGCAGCGATCACACCGCCTGTCCGGCTGTGACGAAGCGGACGAGCATCAGGCCGGCCACCAGCCCGAGAAGCGAAAAGGCCAGGGAGGCAGCGGCGTAGGTTGCCGCGCCTGTCCACTCGCCGCGCTCCCAGAGACTGATCGTGTCGAGCGAGAAGGCGGAGAAGGTCGTGAACCCGCCGAGCACGCCCGTCGCCAGGAACAGCCGCACATCCTGAGGCAGATGGCCGCGCAAGGCGAAATATTCGGCAAGGAGGCCCATCGCGAAGGAACCAGTGACGTTGACCGCCAGCGTGCCATAGGGGAAAGCGACACCCAGGACCTGGGTGGCCAACTGGTTAACGCCATGGCGCATCGCCCCGCCCAGTCCGGCACCGAGAAATACCAGCAGATAGGCCATCACTATGCGTTTTTCCTTCTACAGCGCCGCTCGTCTTATCAGACGCGCAAAGGCCGCTAGCACTTTGAATTGCTGCTTGTCTCCTTAGATCGAGGTCGATTTAAGGAGAACATGCAGAGTTCGGGACAATAGGCGGACAGGCCGCCGCCGGCAATCGCCCGAAGCGGCGACGTCCGCCGCGGCATTGCCGGCCGTTTGCACGGGGTGGGGCCGATGCGGCTTCGGAACGAAACACTGGTCCTATCCACTTTCTGCACGGACGTGTCCACTTTCCGCCGCGAACTGTTCGACATGCGTTGCATTTAAGCGTTTGTTTACTCAACACCGCTTGGGTGGTGATTGCGACGGCGATCGCCATGCAACCGGAGGACGGTGTCCGATTCCTCGGAGTCTCGATCTCCAAAAGGCTTCGGCCTTTCCTCCGTTCGCTCCTGCGGGATGAGCCCGCCGGATTTTCAAGACCGCATGATTTCGAGGATCGGCTGGCCGCGCTCGGCAAGGGGCGCGAGAGGACGGCTGCGTGCTCGGGCTCTGAAGCTGTCCCCGCTGCCTTCGAAGGACAATCCTCCCGTTGTCCTGGCTTCGAAGCGACCGGGCAAGCTATCGCGGCAAAATTCTCGACCACGCGGAGATTCGTCTCCCGAATACAGTTCAGAGGTAGTCATAGTGAAACGACCAAGTGTGAAATTGTCGCTGATAGGCTCGATTGCCGGTATGGTCCTGACGACCGCCGCTATCTCCTGGGTATCGATCAGCTCGCTCTCCACCATCGACGTCAAGAGCGATGAGATCGTCGATAATTGGTTGCCGAGCGTCGAGCGATCCAAGGAGATCGATACCGCTCTTTCCGACCTGAGGGTGGCCTTTAATCGCCATGTCCTGGCGACGACGGACGACGAGGAACAGGCGGCCGAAACGGCGATCGAGGAGGAGAAGAGCCGCTTCTTCAAGGCGATCGACGACTACGCGGCGCTCGTGACCGAGGCGAACGAACAGACCGAACTCGCGAAGATCAAGAACGCGGCCGGCCAACTGATCGACTCGGGCCGCCGGATGGTCGCTGCTTCGGCCGCAACCAAGGATGAGGAGGCCAAGCAGATCATTTCCAAGGAAATGGCGCCGCGCTTTGCCGAGATCGCCAAGTCGGTCGACGTCATCGTCGGCCTCAACAAGGAGGGCGCCGCCCGTTCCGGTGCGGACATCCAGAATCTCCTGGAAAATGCCCTGAAACTTATCTCCATTCTCTGTGCGATCGGGGTGCTTGCCGGCGGCGGCGTCATCGCCTTTGCCGTCTCTGGTATCGCCAATCCGATTTCCCGCATTACCGGCGCAATGCGCAATCTCGCCTCTGGCGACGCACAGTCACAGATCCCCTTCGCCGGCCGTCAGGACGAGATCGGTGCGATGGCCGAGGCCGTCGAGGTGTTCCGCCAGAACGCGCTCGCCAATCAGCGCCTCGAAGTGGAGGCGGCAGATTCGCGCAGCCGCCAGGAAGCCGAGCGCGCCGAGGTCCAGCGCCGCAACGAGCGCGGGGCCGAAGCGCTGCGCTTTGCCTCCGACAATCTCGCCGCCGGCCTGAAGCGGCTTGCAGCCGGCGACCTTGCCTTCCAGCTTAACGACGCCTTCGCGCCGGACTTCGAGCCGCTGCGTCACGACTTCAACCAGTCGGTCCGCCAGCTCGGCACAGCCTTGTCCTCCATCGCCGAAAGCATCGGCACGATGGAGAACGGCACCCGCGAGATCGCCTCCGGCGCCCAGGATCTCGCCAAGCGCACCGAACAGCAGGCCGCTTCGCTGGAGGAGACCGCCGCTGCCCTCGATCAAATCGTCGCCAATGTCGGCTCCTCGACGAAGCTGACCGAGGAAGCCCGCACGGTCGCGACCCAGGCCAACCACAGCGCGGCGAAATCCGCGGAGGTTGTGTCGTATGCCGAGGAGGCGATGCGCCGCATCGAGGAGAGCTCGCAGCAGATCTCCAACATCATCGGCGTCATCGACGAGATCGCCTTCCAGACCAACCTCCTGGCGCTCAACGCCGGCGTCGAGGCGGCCCGTGCAGGCGATGCCGGCAAGGGCTTCGCGGTCGTCGCCCAGGAGGTGCGCGAGCTTGCGCAGCGCTCCGCGCAGGCTGCCAAGGAAATCAAGGGGCTGATCCAGAACTCGACGACCGAAGTCGGAAGCGGCGTCAGGCTGGTGCGCGATACCGGTGAGGCGCTGAACGTGATTGGCGGCTTCATCGGCCAGATCAACAGCCACATGAACGCGATCGCCGTCTCCGCCAAGGAGCAGTCTACCGGGCTTGCCGAGATCAACACGGCGGTCAATTCGATGGACCAGAGCACCCAGCAGAATGCCGCGATGGTCGAACAGTCGACCGCAGCGGCCTCAAGCCTCGCCCTGGAAGCGGCCAAGCTGCGCGATCTTGTCGCCCGCTTCAAGCTCGGGGGAGCTACCGGCCCGCGTGCCGCCGGTGAAACGGCAAAGCCGGTCGCTTCCCCGGCACGTGCGCTCGGCAGCCGCATCGCCCGCGCCTTCGGCAGCAAGGCCGCGACCGCGGCCGCCGTCGACGAGTGGGAGGAGTTCTGAGCGCTTCCCCGGGATGGGGAGCTCGCCCCCTCATCCCGCTGCTGCGACCTTCTCCCCGGCGGGGCGAAGGGACTCGCCCTCCACGCCCCTCTCCCCGCCCGCGGGTAAAGGCCAGGGTGAGGGGCGGGTGTCGCCGCGCCGCCGTTCTAACAGCTCATGGAATTCCGAAATGTCAAATATCGCCGTTTTTTCGCCCAGAACCTCCGAAGACCGCGCCCGCGTGGCCGACCTCGTGAACGCCAGGGATCGCATGCTCTCGGTTGCCGACGAGCTCGACCGCATCATGACAGCCTTGTCACAGAAATCCGTGCGAGGGGCCTACGAACAGCCAGCAAGGACCAGCTCCTGACGGAGGCAAGGCGGGGGCGACAAAGGTAGGAGCGGAGGCAGGATGACGAGATGACTGGAAAACCGCTGAGCAAGCCGCGGCAATCGCTGGAGCAGTATATTCGGTCGATCGGCCGGCATTATCTCCATGCCGTCATCGTGATGACTCTGCTGATCGCTGCCACCTATCTGACCATGCTGGTCGCCCTCGACCGCCATTCGCTTCAACAGAAAATCAGTTTTCTCACCAGCAATCAGTTCATCCGCTTCCAGCAGCTCGCCAACCACACGCGCGCGCTGATGCGCGCCTCGGCTGATCCGAACCTGCCGGACTACATCATCGGTCCGATGCGCGACGACATCCATCGGGCGATCGGCGATATCCATGCGATCAGCGGAGAGTTGCACGAGCTGGATCGGAGCATCGGCGGCAATCTCCTGGAGCGGCTCAACCCGCGCGACGAGATTTCGGTTGAATTGCGCCACGAACTCAATGTCCGCCTCGAGGACTTTCTCGAGCGGGCGGCGCGGATTGCCGATACCAGCGCCGAGGACCGCCGGCAGCGCTATTCGTTCTGGGGGCCGATTGACTTCGCGGTCGCCGCCGACAGCATGCTGATGCGCCAGTTCGCCGACCTGATCAGCCACGCGCACGACCGCAGCGACGTCAGCATCGATAATGCCAAGCGTATCAGCACGGGTCTCCTCGCACTGATCGCCGCCACCGTTGTTCTGGCGAGCACCTTCCTCTTCAGTCCCCTCCTGAAGAAGCTGCGCAACGAGCAACGCCGGACGATGGCTTTCGAGCAACAGCTAACGATTCTTGCCCACACCGACGCTCTGACCGGTCTCAACAACCGCTCGTCCTTCAACGCCGCGCTCGGCGATCTCTTTGGCGAACTGGAGCGGACCGGCGCCGTCTTCTCCATGCTGCTGGTCGATCTCGACCGCTTCAAGAGCATCAATGACGGCCTCGGCCATCCGGCCGGCGATGCGGTGCTGTGCCACGTCGCGAGCGCCCTCCAGGAGACGTTGCGCGCGAGCGACTTCATCGCCCGGCTCGGCGGCGACGAGTTCGCCGTGCTGCTGCCTGGAATTGGCGATGCATCCGCGCTCGAATCGGTTGCCGAGCGGGCGATCGAGGCGATCGCCGCGGCCATTCCCTTCGAGGGACGCGACCTGCAGGTCTCGGCAAGCATTGGCGGTGCCATCGTGCCCGATCATGCCTCGGACGAGGCCGGATTGATGCGCATCGTGGACCTGGCGCTCTATACGGCGAAGGCCGGCCGCAACACCATGGTTATATTCGACGAGGCGGCGCTGGCGCGGCGGCTCGAAGAGAACCAGCTTTCGCTAGCCCTGGTCCTTGCGGCCGATCGCAACGAGTTCGTCGTGCACTACCAGCCGAAGGTCGATCTCATGACCGGGACGCATCTGGGCTTCGAGGCGCTCGTGCGGTGGCAGCACCCCGAACTCGGTCTGCTTCCGCCCGGGCGCTTCCTGCCCTTGATGGAAGGCACGCAGCTGATCCGCGGCATGACCCGCGCCGTGATCGCCGCTGTCGGCCGCGACCTCAAGACCTGGAAGAATGCCGGCCTTGTTCCCGGCCCCGTTTCGGTCAATCTTCCCGAGGTCCTTCTGGTCGGCGGCGAAGGCTACGAGTTTTTCGCCGCCACCGTCCGGGAGAACCGCCTGGAGTGGCAGGATTTCGCGGTCGAGATTACCGAGGACGTTTTTCTCAATCGCTCGGCCGACCAGATCCTGGCGACGGTGGCGCGCTTCCGCGAGCACGGCCTTTCGATCTCGCTCGACGATTTCGGCACCGGCTTCGCCTCGCTCGTGCATCTACGCGATTTCCCCTTCGACGAATTGAAGATCGACCGGAGCTTTGTCGACGGCATAGGCCGCGACGCCCGCAGCGAGCAGATCATCCGCGCCATGATCCATCTTGCCCAGAGCCTCGGCAAGCGCTGCGTCGCCGAGGGCATCGAGACGGATCAGCAGAGACGCTTCCTGATGGAGGCCGGCTGCGACGTCGGCCAGGGATACCATTTCGCCAGACCCGAGCCGGTCGCCCTTGCAGGCAAGCGGCTGCCGCAACAAGCCGCTGCCATCCACCGGCGCACGGACTCAGGACCTGCGACGGCGCTGCTCAGGCGGATCGCGCGGCGGTGACCTAGAAGGATGGAGGATGTTGTGAGAAAAGAAATCAAGGGTGCCTGGCTTGCGGCGGCACTCCTGCTGGCGACTTCCCTTCCCGCTGCGGCGGCCGATCAGCGCGGCGCCGTGGATGTCGTGCATTTCTGGATTTCGAAGAGCGAGTCGGCGGCACTTGACGTATTGCGGAAGGCATGGGCCGAAGCCGGCCATCAGTGGGTCGATCTTCCTGCGGAAAACAAAGTGGCGGTGCACAGGATCGTCAGCGATCGCATCGCCAACGGCTATGCGCCCGCCGTCATGCAATGGAACGCCAATGAGGGCTCCCGCGAGCTGCCGGAGATGGGCATCGTGCTCGACATCGAAGCGGTCGCCACGGCGGATGACTGGCGCCCCGTCCTGCCGGCAACTGTGCTCGATCGCATTACCTACAAGGACAAGGTCTTCTTCGCGCCGACCAGCATCCACGCGGAGAACTGGCTTTGGACCAGCGAGGCCATCTTCCGCGAGGCCGGCCTGAAAGCGCCCGAGACATGGGACGAGATCTTCGCCGCCGCCGAGAAGATCGAGGCCGCGGGCCACCTGCCCATCGCGCTCGGCGAAGGCCCGTGGGAGATCTCCTTGATCTTCAACGGCATCGTCTATTCGAAACTCGGTGCCGATGGCTACGCGCGGATCATCCGCGGCGACCCGGCGCTGGTCAAAGATCCGCGCATGGCAGAGGCGCTCGGCATGCTGCGGCGTCTGTCGCGCTATACGGAACCGGCGGCAGCTCGCCGGCACAGGACCTGGGCGGACGCCACGGCCGCCGTGGGAGCCGGCAAGGCGGGCATGCAGTTCATGGGGGACTGGGCAAAGGGTGAACTGGTGGCGCGCGGCTACGCCGTCGACAAGGATTTCGGCTGCAGCCTGATACCCGGCACCGAAATCGCCTATTTCATGGTCATCGACGCCTTCGCCTTTCCGCTGACCAACCGCGAAGGCGCCGCCGAAGCGCAGCGCGCCTTCGCGCGCATGGTGCTCGATCGCGACAATCAGGTTGCCTTCAGCCGTATCAAGGGTTCCCTGCCGGTCCGCACCGACGTCGATCCGAGCGGGCTCGACCGCTGCGGCCGGCTGGGCCTCGAGAAGATCGTCCGGAACAGCGGCGTCAGCGCCCAGTCGATGGCCATGCCCACGCAGATGTCCGACGGCTGGATCGGCGTACTGGCTGCATTCTTCAGCGACGAAAACATGTCCGTCGAGACCGCCCAGCAGCGCCTATATGACGTCGTGAACCACCAATGAGGTGGGTGAACTTAACAACTTGTTTCTGCGGCGCTTGAAACTTACCAATAGATTCGTTGGAGGCGTTGGGAGGCGTCATGCTGACTTTGCGACAGATCGAGGTGATTCGCGCTATCATGGTCACCGGCACAGTCGCCGGTGCGGCGAAGCTCCTCGGCGTCGCGGCACCCGGTGTCAGCCGGCTGATGAAGTATACGGAAGACAGTCTTCGGGTTCGTCTCTTCAACCGCAGCCACGGGCGATATGTGCCGACGCCCGAAGCGCGGCACATCTTCGGATTGCTCGACACCGTTTATCGACAGGTCGAGGATCTGCAGTTCGCGGTGCAGCGGCTGGAAAAAGGTGATGGGCTCGAGCTCAGCATCGGCTCCGTTCCGAGCATCGCCAATGTGATGGTGCCGCGAGCGATCGCCAAGCTGCGCCAGCAGTATCCGGGGCTCTATGTCGATATCAACATTCTTAAAATTGAGGAAGCGGTCGATTACCTGCTCGTCGGCCGCGGCGAGGTCGTTGCCATCAGCTCCTATCTCGAACATTCGATCATCCATTTCGAACCGCTCGCGACCGGCCGGCTGCTCTGCATCGTCCCGCAAAACAGCGAGCTCGCCGCGAAGGACACGATCGCACCGGCGGACATTGTCCGCCATACGTTGATCGGCATCGATCCGAACGATCCCTACGGGCGGGTGATGACCGAGATTTTCCGTCGTCAGAACCTCGCCTATGATATGAAGATCAAGGCGCGTTTCGGCACGACCGTCTGCGCCCTCGTCGCCGCAGATCTCGGCATCGCCATCATCGACGAGTTCACCGTCGCCGGAGGCAGGGTGCCAGGAATCAAATGCCTGGAGATCGAAGCGGACACGACCTTTCCGACCTTCGTCGCGTACCGCCGGGACGTGCCGCGATCGATCTTCGCGGAGCGCTTCATCGACACGCTGAGAGCCGAAATGGCCCGCGCCAAAAGATAACATGATGTTATTGACTCTACACAACTTGGTATTTGCCGTTATGCCGGAGATCGGACAGTATCACGAAGCTGGGCGGGGGAGGTTCGCCGCTCATAGAAGAATGGACTAAGGAGGAGAACATGACAAAGACAGCTATTGCGTCGATCGCGATCGCCATGGCGATATCGGCCGGTCTGCCGAACATATCCTGGGCCGATACGATAAAGATTGCGAACGTGATCGAGCTTTCGGGCGCCGGCGCCACCGTCGGAAGCAACTGGCGCGATGCGCTGAAGCTCGCCTTCGAGGAGATCAACGCTGCCGGCGGCATCCTCGGCGAACAGGTCGAGGTGACGGATTACGACACGCAGACCGATCCGACCACCTCGCGCGCCATGGTTCAGAAGGCGATCGACGACGGTGCCTATGTCATCATGGGCCCGATCTATTCCGGCTCGGTCAAGGTGAACATGATGGTCGCCCAGCAGAACGGCGTGCCGCAGCTGACCGGCGCCGAGGCCCCGTTCATTACCGACATGGGCAATCCCTATATTTTCCGCACCTCGTTTGGCGCCCAGCAGTCGATGCCGAAACTGGTCAAGTACCTGACCGAGGAAATGAAGGTGAAGTCGGTCGCCGTCGCCTGGGTCAATGACGATTTCGGCAAGGGCGGACGCGATTCCTTTGTCGCCGAGCTGGAGAAGAGCGGCATCGCGGTCAATGCCGACGTATCGAGCGAGGTGGGGCAGGCCGATTTCGCGGCCGACGTCATCAAGCTCAAGTCGAGCAATGCGGATGCGATCTTCGCCTATCTGCATGAAGAGGAAAGCGCCCGGCTTCTCAAAGAAATCCGCAAGCAGGGCGTGGCCCAGCCGGTCTTCGGCGAAACGACGCTGATGAACCAGAAGGTCGTCGACCTTGCCGGCGATGCGGTCAACGGCGTGCGCGGCCATGTGGGCCTCAGCGCCAATGCGCCAATCCCCGGCATCGAGGAATTCGCCAAGAAGTTCGAGGCGAAGTACAACTACAAACCCGATCACAATGCGATCAAGGCCTATATGGGCGCCTATGTGGTGAAGTACGTCACCACCAAGAACGGCAAGGTCGACCGGCAGGCCTTTGCGGATGCGCTGCACGGCATGACCATCAGCCCGGCTGACGAACCCGGCATCCTGATGGAGACCAGCTGGGACGACAAGGGCGAGGTCAACCGCGAAAGCTTCCTCGTCGAGGTCAAGGACGGCAAGCAGACCGTCGTGACCACGCTGCCGAAACTGTAAAAAACGGGCAGGCTTCCGGCCCGCTGGGAGCCCCCCTCTTTGGGACATCTTCAATGGACACGTTTTTCCAGTTGTTCGTCTCCGGACTGGCAACGGGGTCGATCTATGCGCTCGCGGCGATCGGCTTCACCCTGCTCTGGCAGGCGTCGCAGACGATCAATTTCGCCCAGGGCGAGTTCATCATGCTGCCCGCCTTCCTCGTTCTCGCCGGAACGCAGTTTCTCGACCTGAGCTTTCCGGTGGCGATGGCGATCGCGCTTGTTCTTTCGCTGCTGCTGCTCGGCCTCGGCTTCAAGCGCATCATCATCGATCCGCTGCTGCCGCACGGCGTCCTGCCGATCGTCATCGCCACGATCGCGCTCGGCATCCTGATGAAAGAAAGCGTCAAGCAGTTCTATACGGCCGAGGCGCAGCCATTCCCGGCGCTGTTTTCCGACCGCACCCTCAACGTCCTCGGCGCCGCCATTTCGGTACAGGACATCGCCGTTCTGCTGATCGCGCTCGGAGCGGTGGCGTTGCTGCAGCTCTTCCTGAACGGGACGAAGATCGGCCGCTGCATGCAGGCGACCGCGCAGAACCCGAACGTGGCCGAAATCCTCGGCGTCCCGGTCGGCCGGATGATCCTCTACACGTTCCTGATCAACGGTACCCTCGCCTTCCTCGCCTCCATCCTGATCTCGCCGATCTATCTGGCGAAGTTCTCGAACGGCGAGACGCTCGGCCTGATCGCCTTCATCGCGGCGATTGTCGGCGGCTTCAACCAGATCCGCGGCGCGCTTGCCGGCGGTCTCCTGATCGGCGTCATCGACAATCTCTCGGCAGCCTACGTTTCCGCGTCGTATCGCTCCGCGGTCCCGCTGATCCTGCTCATCATCATCATCCTCGTGCGGCCGCAAGGCCTGCTCGGAAAGGCCGAAGGACGCACCGTATGAGCAAGCACACTCTCGCTACACTGGTCGCCGGTCTCGCGATCCTGATCCTGCTCCCCTTCACCCAATCCAACTACGGCGTGTTCGTGCTGTGCTCGTGGCTGGTCTATTCGATCTCCGCCATGGGGCTCAACCTGACGCTCGGCTATGCCGGCCAGGTCTCGCTGGCCCAGGCCTCCTTCATGGGCATCGGCGCCTATATGACGGCGCTCATGACCATGGCCGGCGTGCCATGGCCGGTCGCGATGATCGCGGCGATGGTCTCATGCTTCGTCATCGGCTTTCTGCTCGGCTACCCGGCCCTGCGCGTCCAGCATCACTTCCTGGCCTTCATCACGCTGGCCTTCAACGCTCTCGTGGTGCTCGTGCTGCGCAACGAGGAATGGCTGACCGGCGGCACCTACGGCATCGTCGGCATTCCGCGGCCTGAGGTCCTCGGCTTGCCGACGCAGACGCCGGTGGCCTTCTACTTCTTCGTTCTTGCGCTCTTCGTGCTGATGGCGGCCGCGCTTTACGCCATCATCCGCTCGCCCTGGGGCCGCACCTTCAAGGCATTGAGGGAGAACCCCATTCGCGCCAACAGCCTTGGCGTCGACATCCGCAAGACGACGCTTCTCGCCTTCGCCATCGGCTCCTCCTATGGCGGGCTTGCCGGCAGCCTCCTCGCACAGCTCACCCAGTTCATCGATCCGCATTCTTTCGGCCTGACCGTCTCGCTCAAGGTCCTGCTGATGGTCATAGTCGGCGGCGCCGGCTTCTTCTTCGGCCCGATTCTGGGCGCGCTGCTGATCGTTCTCGCGCCGGAGTTCCTGCGCTTCACCGAGGGATACTACCTGATGATCTATGCCACGCTGGTCATCGTGCTGATGGTCTTCTGCCCGACCGGCCTACTCGGACTGGTCGAGCGTGCCCGCACGGCCCTGAAGCTTAAGCAGAACCCGAATGCCACGACCTGGGAGGCGGGACGATGACGCCGGTCCTTTCCGTACGCAATGTCAGCAAGTCCTTCGGGGGCCTGAGAGCCGTGGACGACGTGTCGTTCGATGTCCACCAGGGCGAGATCCTCGGGCTGATCGGCCCGAACGGCAGCGGCAAGTCGACCCTCTTCAACTGCGTCCTCGGGCAACTGCCCGCCTCGACGGGAACCGTGCTGGTCGATGGCAAGGAGGTCGCAGGCAAACGCCCCTGCGACCTCAACAAGCTCGGCGTCGGCCGCACCTTCCAGATGCTGCAGGTGTTTCCGGAGATGACGGTGCTCGACAACATCATCCTGGCCGGCCAGGAGCACAAGGGCACGATGCTCTCGCGCCTCTTCGGCAAGTCGGATGCGGGCCTCACCGAGGAGGCCTTGAGGATGATCGACTTCTTTCGGCTTGGGCACCAGACCCACGCAAAGGCGGGATCGCTCTCCTATGGCCAGCAGAAGCTGCTCGACGCCGCCATGGCGTTCATGGCGGGACCGAAGCTGGTGATGCTCGACGAGCCGGCCGGCGGCGTCAACCTCACCATGCTCGCCGACCTGAAGGAGCGCCTGAAGGCCTTCAACCAGGAACGCGGCGCCACCTTCGTCGTCATCGAACACAACATGGAATTCGTGATGTCGCTCTGCACGCGCATCATCGTGCTGGCGAACGGCAGGATCATCGCCGAAGGCGACCCGGAAACGGTGCGCAACGATCCGACCGTCATCGAAGCCTATCTCGGAGGTTGAGCCATGCTGGAACTCAAGCAGGTCTATGGCGGCTACGGCAAAATGACGATCCTGAACGGCACGTCCTTCAAGATCGACAAGGGTACGATCACCACGGTGATCGGTCCGAACGGGGCCGGCAAATCGACGGTCTTCAAGGCGATCTTCGGGCTCCTGAAGATCCGCTCGGGAACCGTGCTCCTGAACGGCGAGGACGTGACGTCCTTGCCGCCGGCGAAGATGCTCGCCAAGGGCGTCACCTATGTGCCCCAGGGACGCAACCTATTCCCGATGCTGTCGGTGCGCCATAATCTCGAGATCGGCGGCATTTCGTCCAATGATCAGTCGAGGATCGCACGGCGCATCGACGAGGTGATGGAGCAGTTCCCGATCCTGAAGGAGAAGGCGAAGGAACAGGCGATCACGCTTTCGGGCGGCCAGCAGAAGCAGCTCGAGATCGCCCGTGCACTGCTGCTCGATCCGTCGCTGATCCTCATCGACGAACCGTCGATCGGGCTCTCCCCGCAAATGATCAACGAGACCTTCCGCACGCTGATCCGGCTGCGTGACGAGGGCGTGACCATCCTGATGGTCGAGCAGAATGCCAAGGCGGCGCTCGCCATGTCCGACTACGGGCTCGTGCTCGAACAGGGCCGGAGCCGGATATACGACAAGGCCGACAAGCTGCTCGCCGATCCGCGCGTCGGCCAGCTCTTCCTCGGCGCCCATCTCGAGGAGGCGTGAATGCAGCCGGTCCCCGAGATTACCGGAAAGACCGTCTTCATTCCGCTGATCGGTCATCCGGTCGAGCAGGTGAAGTCGCCGAGGCCGGTGAACGCGTGGTTTTCCGACAATGATGTGGCTGCGGTGCTCATCCCGGTGGATATCCTGCCGGACAAGGTAGCATCTTTCCTCGACGCCATCCGCGGCACCGGGAACTGCCCCGGCCTTTCGGTGACGATGCCGCACAAACAGGCGGCCTATACCGGCGTGGACGCGCTGACGGATCGGGCCCGCCGGGCGGAGGCCGTCAACATCATCCACAGGAGGCCGGACGGCACGCTTCTCGGCGACATGGTCGACGGGGAAGCGATGGTCGCGGCGCTGGCGAAGAACGGCGTCAGCGTTCGCGGCAAGTGTGTGCTGGTCGTCGGTGCCGGCGGCGCCGGAACGGCGATCATCTACGCGCTTGCCGAGGCGGGAGCGGCAACCATCGTCGTCATCGAACGCGATCGGGCGAAATCGGACCGCCTGATCGGGCAGCTGCGCCGCGACTATCCGCAGCTTCAGGCACAGGACTCCCTGCCGGACGACATCGACGTCGACATCGCCATCAATGCCTCGCCGGCAGGCATGAACGCCGCTGATCCCCATCCCTTTCCGCTGGAACGGCTGACGCAGGCGGAAATCATTGCCGACGCCGTGACGAAGCCGCCGGTAACCCCCTGGCTCGAAGAGGCTCGGCGCCGCGGCATAGCAATCCAGGCCGGCGCCGAGATGACGCTGGCGCAACTGCCGACGCAGATCGCCTTCTGGGGCCTCGACAAGGCCGGCCGGGACGACGGAAAGGGACGATGAGGACCTCGATCGCAACAGTGTCGATCAGCGGCGAATTGCCGGACAAGCTCGCGGCGATTGCAGCGGCCGGCTTCGATGGCGTGGAAATCTTCGAGAACGATTTTCTCGCCTTCGACGGCAGCCCCGCGGATGTCGGACGGATGGTGCGTGACCATGGCCTGGAAATCACTCTCTTCCAGCCGTTCCGCGACTTCGAAGGCATGCCTGAACCGCACCGGACGCGCGTCTTCGACCGAGCCGAGCGCAAGTTCGACGTCATGCAGCAGCTCGGCACCGATCTCCTGTTGGTCTGCTCGAACGTCTCGCCAATCGCGCTCGGCGGCATCGACCGGGCGGCGGCCGATTTCCATGAACTCGGCGAACGCGCCGCCAAACGCGGCTTGCGCGTCGGCTATGAGGCGCTCGCCTGGGGCCGCCACATCTCGGATCACCGCGACGCCTGGGAGATCGTCCGGCGCGCCGATCATCCGCATATCGGCCTGATCCTCGACAGCTTCCACACGCTGTCGCGCAAGATCGAAGTGAATTCGATCCGCTCGATCCCCAAGGAGAAGATCTTCATCGTCCAACTCGCCGATGCGCCGCTGATCGACATGGACCTGCTCTATTGGAGCCGGCACTTCCGCAACATGCCCGGCGAAGGCGACCTCCCGGTCAGCGAGTTCACGCGCGCAATTGCCGAAACCGGCTACGATGGTTATTTCTCGCTGGAAATCTTCAACGATCAGTTTCGCGGCGGGGCCGCCAAACCGATCGCCGCCGACGGCCATCGATCGCTGGTCTATCTCGGCGATCAGGTGCGACGGCATCCGAATGCAGGCTCTCTCACCGTTGCGCCGATGCCGGGGCGGGCTCCGGTCCAGCGAGTCGGCTTCGTCGAATTCGCGGCTGCCGACGACGATGCCGCTGACCTGACCGCCATCCTGAGGACGCTGGGCTTCCGCAAGGCCGCTACGCACCGCTCGAAGAAAGTCGACGTTTACCAGCAGGCCGACATCCGCATTCTGATAAATACCGACGAAACCGGATTTGCCGGCTCCTCCTATGCCGTTCACGGCAGCTCCGCCTATGCAATGGGTGTCGTGGTCGACGACGCGAAGGAAACCATGGAACGCGCGCTGGCGCTCGACGCCGAGTCCTTCAGCCAGCCGGTCGCAAAGGGCGAGGTCGAGGTGCCGGCGATCCGCGGCGTCGGCGGCGGGCTCCTCTACCTCCTCGACGACAAGGGCGACCTCGGCCGCATCTGGGAGATCGACTTCGAGCCGTTCGAGGAGGAAGGCGCGGAGGAGGACGCCGGGCTCCGGCATGTCGACCACGTCGCCCAGACGGTCGCCTACGAGGAAATGCCGACCTGGCTGTTGTTCTACACCTCGATCTTCGCGGCGGAGAAAACGCCGATGGTCGATATCATTGATCCTGCCGGGGTGGTGCGCAGCCAGGTCGTAGAGAATGCCGCAGGCACGCTGCGCCTGACACTCAACGGGGCGGAAAACCGCCGCACGCTCGCGGGCCACTTCATCGCCGAGACATTCGGCTCCGGGGTCCAGCATCTCGCCTTCCATACGGATGACATCTTCACAACCGCGGCGGCGCTCCGGCGGAACGGCTTCCGCCCGCTGCAGATCTCGCCCAACTATTACGACGATGTGGAGGCGCGCTTCGGCCTGGAGCCGGACATGACCGAGCGGCTGAAGGCGGAAAACATCCTCTATGATCGCGACGAGCACGGCGAATTTTTTCAGCTCTACAGCCCCACCTACGGCGAAGGCTTCTTCTTCGAGATCGTCGAGCGGCGCAGCTATCGCGGCTATGGTGCGGCCAATGCCATCTTCCGCATCGCCGCGCTAAAGAAGCACCTCAGACCGGAGGGCCTGCCGAAGCAGTAGCGGGAGGGGAGGTCCCAGCACTCTTGAGAACGGCCTTAGTGATCGGCCAAGAGCCCACGCTGCCTATCCCGCATCGCGAGCGCTGGTCGACAGCAACCGTTCGCACATCACCGCCGCCTGGGTGCGGCTGACGACGCCGAGCTTCTTGAGGATTGCCGAGACGTGCACTTTCACCGTCTGCTCGGCGATGTCCATCTCGCCGGCGATCTGCTTGTTGAGCTTGCCCTCTATGATCTTCGTCAGAATGCGCAATTGCTGCGACGACAGCGAAGCGAGGCGGGCACTCATCGCCACATCCGGATCGGCCGTCTCCGCCCCGAAGCGCGGCGGCGTCCAGATCTCGCCGTCGAGGATTGCGCGGATCGCGCTCGCCATTTCCGGCAGGTCCAGCGATTTCGGGATATAGCCGGAAGCGCCGAAGGTGATCGCCTTCTGGATCGTCGCCGCGTCCTGCCTTGCCGAAACGATCGCCACCGGAAGGGTCGGATAATGGGCATGCAGCAGGAACAGGCCCGCAAAACCATCCGTGCCGGGCATGGTCAAATCGAGCAGGACGAGATCCACCTCATGCCGCTCGCTCGAGAGCACCTCGAGCACCTCGTCGACCGACCGGCAGGCGATCAGTTCGAGCTCCGGCAGCACCGCGACGAGAGCGCTGCGCAAGGCTGCCTGGACCATCGGATGGTCATCCGCGATGACGATGCGCGTGCTCATGTTCTTCCTCCCCCTGCAGCCCGGCGCCCTTGAGCAGGGCGACGGCATCCAGATATCGTCTCAAGGCGGCCGGCTTCACCGGCTTCGCCATGACCTCGCAGCCAAGCGCTTTCGCCTTTTTGCTGACCTCCTCGCTGCGATCCGCGGTGATCACCAGGCCCCTGACCTCCCGGCCCCAGTGCTTGCGCAGCCCGTCCAGCACTTCGATGCCGGTCGTGCCGTCGAGATGGTAATCCACGAGCGCCAAATCTGGCACCAGGCCGTTGCAATTGGCAAGCGCCGTCCTCTCGTCGCTCGCAACAATCGGCCGGTGTGCCCAGCGGGAGAGCAAGGCCGACAGCCCCTCCCGTATCGCCGCATCATTGTCGATGCAGAGCACGGTAAGCGCGGTGTGGCTTGCGACCGAGGCCCCCGTCGTCTTTTCCGAAGCGGCGACCGCGGCAGCTTGCGCCGCGAGCGGAACGGTAACGACGAAGCACGTTCCGTGGCCTGGTCGGGAGCGCACTTTTAAGGGAAGATCGAGCAAGCGGCAGATGCGCTCGACGATCGCCAGGCCGAGGCCGCTTCCCTTCTCCCGCTCCTCGCCCGTATCGAGCCGGCGGAACTCCTCGAAAATCTCCTTCTGGCGCTCCGGGGCAATGCCGATGCCGGTGTCGCGGACCTCGATGCGCAAGCCGTCCTTCCGACGCCGGCACCCCAGCAGAACCCTTCCCCTGGGCGTGTAGCGTATCGCGTTCGAGAGAAGATTCTGCAGCACACGACGCAGGAGCTGCGGGTCGGTGCGGACGAAACGCGTCGAGGCGACGACCTTGAGTATCAGGCCGCGCTGACGCGCCAGCGCGGAGAATTCCAGCTCGAGTTGGGCGAGAAGCGAGCCGACCGAAAAATCGACGGGCTGCGCCCGAACCGCACCGGAATCATAGGACGAGATGTCCAGCAGCTCGTCGAGCAGCCGCTCGGTCGAGGAAAGTGCCGCCGCGGCGTTCTTCGCAAGCGCCCGCTCCTCTGTCCGCAGGTCCTTTTCGGCTTCGTCCGGCTTGAGGCGCAGGCTCTCGTCGAGCGCCGCCAGATAAAGCCGCGCCGCATTCAGCGGCTGGAGCAGATCGTGGCTTGCCGCGGCGAGAAAGCGCGTCTTGCCGATATTGGCGCGCTCTGCCTCGGCCTTGGCCTGCTCAAGCGCCTGCGTCCGCTCCTGGACACGCCGCTCCAGCTCCTCGTTGGCGCGGCGCAGGCCGGCCGCGGCCCGATGCCGCTCGGTCACATCCGTGTAGGTCGAGATATAGCCGCTCTCCGCCATGCGGTCGTAGGCGATCTCCAGCACCATGCCGTCCGGCCGTTTGCGCTCATAGACATAGGGCCAGGATTGTCTGGCGAGATCCCGGTTGACGAGCAGGGCCTTGAGGTCCTCGGCGTCGTATTCGCCGCGCTCGCGGTTGAAGTCGACGAGGTCGGCGAGCGGCAGGCCGACGCGGATCAGGTCCTTCGGCAGGTCGAGCAGCGTAAGGAACCGGGCGTTCCACGCCTCGATGGCGAGGTCTGCGTCGAAGACGCAAATGCCCTGCGGCACGCTTTCAAGCGCCCCTTGCAGGAGCTTCCGGTTGAAATGCAGCGCCTGCGACGCCTCGTCCAGCATCCCCACGGCTGCCTTGCGCGACAGCGAACGGCTTTCGAGCGCCGCGGCCATCACCACGCGGGCCGAGGCCGCACCGAGCGCGCCGGCGATGAGGTTCTCGGTGAACCGCATCGCATCCACATCGGCAAGTCCGTCCTGTCGCGCGCGGCGCTGTTCCACGAAGTCATCGAAGGCGGAAACGCTGCGCTCGGCTCCGACGAAGCGAGCGGCGAGCGTCTTCAGGTCGTCAAGCCGCGTGACGAGCGGCAATGAGGCGAGCGGCGGCGGCGCCGGGACCCGCTCGGCAAAGGCCTCCGCCTGGAGACGCTCGAGCGGCGAACGATCCGCCAGCAAGGACACGGCCGCAAAGACGGCGAGATTGGCACCGAGGCTCCAGAGCGTCGCATGCGAAATCGGATCGAGGCCGACGATGCCGAAGAGCGATTGCGGCCTGAGCCAGGCGAGCCCGAGTGGCCCGTTGACGACCACGGCGTCGACGGCGGGCACGAGCGGCGCAATCGAGGGGAGGAGCAGCGTGTAGATCCAGAAGGCGAAGCCGACGACAATGCCGGCGCCCGCCCCGGCGCTCTTGGCGCGCCGCCAAAGCAATCCTCCGAGGAAAGCGGGGCCGAACTGGGCGATCGCAACGAAGGAGAGCAGCCCGATAACGGTCAGCGGATAGGCCTGATCGACCAGGCGGTTCATCATGTAGGCGAGCAGCAGGATGGCCGCGACGGAGATCCGCCGCACCAAAAGCAGGGCCGAAGGCGACGGCCAGATTGCACCGCCGCGGCCAACGAGGCGCGAGCGCAACAGCAGGGGGACGATGACGTCGTTGCAGAGCATCGTGCTCAGTGCCACCGAGGCGACGATCACCATGCCGGTCGCCGCCGAGAAGCCGCCGAGAAAGGCGATCAGCGCCATCAGGGGGGCATCGGCGGCAAGCGGCAGCGAGATCACGAAGGTGTCCGGGTTTACCGTGTCGGCGAAACGGGCGATGCCGGCTATGGCGATCGGCACCATCAGGACGCTGAAGACGATGAGATAGGCGGGGTAGAGCCAGGCGGCGGCGCGCACCTGCGACAGCGATTTGTTCTCCACCACGGCGACATGGAACATGTGCGGCAGGCAGAGGAAGGAGATCGCGGCAATGATGGTGTTCGATATCCAGGTCGGATCGGAAAAGTCCGGCGCCAGCAAGGACCCCATGCGCGGATCCGCCTCGGCGCGGGCGACGAGGTCGCCGAGACCGTCGAACATGCCGAAGACAATGAACAGCGCGACGATGACGAAGGCCGAAAGCTTGACCAGGCTTTCGAAGGCGATCGCCGCCATCAGCCCCCGATGGTGCTCGCTCGCATGAATATGCCGAACGCCGAACATGATGGCGAAGAGCGCCATCGAGGCGGCTACGGCAAACGTGCTGTCGCCGCGGATCGGCCGGACGCCTTCGGGGGCGACGGCGGGCGACGTCAGGATGTCGAAGCTCGTGCCGACCGCCTTCAACTGCAGCGCTATGTAGGGCAGCACGGCGAGCAGAGCCGCCATGGTGACGAGCGCGGCGAGTGCCTGGCTCTTGCCGTATCGCGCCGCGATGAAGTCGGCGATCGAGGTGATGTTCTGGCTCTTCGCGACCGTGACGATCCTGGCGATCAGCCGCTGCCCGAAGATCAGCACGAGGGTCGGACCGACATAGATCGACAGGAAGTCGAAACCGCTCAGGGCGCGCCCGACCGAACCGTAGAAGCTCCAGGACGTATTGTAGATGGCGAGCGTCAGCGCGTAGCCGAGTGCCGCCATCCACTCGGTGGGTACGGCCAAGCGCCGGCCCGCACCTTGCCGATCCGTCCACCAGGCGATCAGGAACAGGATGACGACATAGGCTGTAGAAACGGAGAGGACGACCCAACCGGGCATGGCACCTCGCTGCCCAACTGCATGGCCACATAAGTCGCGACCGACTAAGGACAAATCATGCAGCAATTCAAAGTGCTACAGCGCCTTGCGGGTCCGGCCAGACACGCGTCGCTGTAGCGCGGCATACCCTTCGCCGCCGCTCTTGGTTCATTGCCATATCACCCGCCGAATGGCAACGCGACGTGGAAGCCGGCACCGGCGAGGGAGCGATCGGCAAGGGGCCGGCCTGATCCGGCCGGCCCCTTGAACTTAGCTGCGCGAGTCGGCCTCGGCGACATGGAGATCATCGTCGGCGGTTTCTTTCGCCGGCACGATGAGGTTGACGACCACCGCCACGGTAACGTTGAGCGCCAGCGCCAGCAGCCCGGTATAGACCGAGACGGTCACGCCGTCGAAGGCCAGCGCGTGCAGCGGCTTCAGCCCGTCCGACCAGACGAGAGCCGAGCCGCCGATGAAGCCGGCCGCCCAGCCGGCAAGCAGCGCCGGAGCGCGGAACCAGCTCGTATAGAGGCCGAAGACGAGGGCCGGCAGCGTCTGCAAGATCCACAGGCCGCCGAGCAGCTGCAGGTCGAGCGCGAACTGGGTCGGCAGCAGCAGGATGGCGACAAGCGCCCCCACCTTGACGAGCATCGAGGTGATCTTGGCGACCTGCGCCTCGCCTGCGGGGGTGACATCCGGATTGACCCAGACCTTCCAGAAGTTGCGGGTGAAGAGGTTCGCTGCGCCGATGCTCATGACGGCCGCCGGGACGAGCGCGCCGATGGCGATCGCCGAGAAGGCAAAGCCTGCGAACCAGCCCGGGAACAGCGTCTTGAACAACGTCGGGACGACGTCGTTGTTGCTCTGAAGCTGAAGCCCGGCGGCGTGGCCCATATAGCCGAGCAGGGCGAGCAGGCCGAGGAGCAGCGTATAGGCGGGCAACAGCACCGCATTCTTGCGGATCGTGTTGGCGCCGGACGAGGCGAAGATGCCGGTCAGCGTGTGCGGATACATGAAGGCGGCAAGCGCCGAGCCGAGTGCGAGCGTCACATAGGGAACGAGCTGCGTCGGATCGAGCAGGATGCCGCCCTTGCCCTTCGCCTCGAAGGCCGCGTCGGCTGCCGAAAAGACGGCGCTATAGCCGCCGAGCTTGGAGGGAACGACGATGATCGCCGCGAGCACCACGATATAGATCATGATGTCCTTGACGAAAGCAATGAGCGCCGGTGCCCTGAGGCCAGACGAATAGGTGTAGAGTGCCAGCACCAGGAAGGCGAGGATGATCGGCATTTCGCCGGTGAGCCCCAGCGCCTTGATCGCCACCTCCATGCCGATGAGCTGCAGCGCGATGTAAGGCATCGTCGCGATCACGCCGGTTGAGGCCACGGCAAGCTCCAGAGCGCGCGAGCCGTAGGTGCCACGCACCACGTCGCCGGCGGTCACGTAGCCGCGCTCCTTCGCTGCCTTCCACAGGAGCGGCATGACGGCAAACACCAGCGGATAGACGATGATCGTGTAGGGCAGCGCGAAGAAGCCGTAAGCCCCGATCGCATAGACCAGCGCCGGCACGGCGATGACCGTATAGGCGGTGTAGAAGTCGCCGCCGACGAGGAACCAGGTAATCCAGGTGCCGAACTTGCGGCCGCCGAGGCCCCATTCGTCGAGGTGATCGAGCGATTCGCCCCGGCGCCAGCGCGAAGCGAAGAAGCCCATCGCCGTGACGAGCACGAAGAAGAAGATGAAGACGGCGAGCGCCGACATGTCGATGTTAGCTGTCATGACGCACGCTCCTGTAGACGAAATAGGTGAAGAGCGACGTCAGCGGCACCCAGGCAAGCTGGTACCAGTAGAAGAAGGGAAAGCCGAAGAGCTTCGGCTCCTCGAAATTATAGAAGGGGACCCATAGCAGCCCGATATAGGGCGCCAGCAGCAATAGACGTATCACGTTATCCTCCCGCGATGTCTGGTCTAAGCGGGATGAGGAAAAGTGTGCGCGGTTTCCCGCCCGCCTCCCGCTCGAGCTATCGATGGCCACGTGATCCTCGGCACGTGTCCCTCTCGCATAGCGCCAAACGCCGCGTCGCGGCCTCCCTACTTTCGCTCCGGCGCCCCCTACTTTCGCTCATCCCTGTCGCTGGAATCTGTTGCCGGCGCTACAGCACGATCACCTTCGCACCGATTTTCACCCGCTCATAAAGATCGATGACGTCGTCATTCGTCATGCGAAAACACCCCGAAGAGGAGGATTGGCCGACGCTTTCCGGCTCGTTCGAGCCGTGGATGCGGTAGAGCGTATCGCCGAGATAGATGGCGCGCGCGCCAAGCGGATTATCGACGCCGCCAGCCATGTGGGCCGGAAGCTCCGGCCGCCTGGCGCGCATGTCGGCGGGCGGCCGCCACTCCGGCCAAGCGCGTTTGCCGCTCACCATTTCGGTTCCGTGCCAGCCATAGCCTTCGCGCCCGACGCCGACACTGTAGCGCAGCGCCCTGCCGTCGGCGACGATGTAGTAAAGGGCGTAGCGGCTCGTATCGATGATGATCGTTCCGGGCGCCTCCTGGGTGCGGTATTCCACCAAATGCCTCGGTACGAACGCCCCCGCGTGCGGAGAGATCAGCGCTCCCCGCTCGTGGCGCGGCGGGTAGGCTGGCGGCGACATCAGGAACTCGATATAGCCGCTGTCGATCCAGACCCGCTTGTTCTTCTTGTCGAGGATCGGCGGCCAAGGCTGGTCCGCGGTCGCATGCCCGCCCGACGGCGTCAGAAGGAGGAGAAGAAGCAGCAGCCTCAGAGGCTGCATTCTCGGCGGCAAATCCGACATGTGAAGTCTCCTCTGACGTTGCGGGCGTTCAAATCAGACCATTGGCGACCAGGGCATTCGCCACCTCTTGGAAGAGCCGGTCCGGAACCGGCGCCCCGACGGGTGTCTTGCCAAGCTCGGCGGCGAGCTCCGCTTCGGCCATGAAGGGAATTCCCTGGCTTCTCGCCTGTGCTCGCATCGAGGAGGCGGCCGGGCCAACGGCACGACAGACGACGATCGGCACGGGCGTTTCGCCGCGGACATAGCGAATGCCGATAGAGACCGACCGCTCCTCGCCGATCAGCAGCACGGCACTCGCAAGTCCGGTCCTCGTCGTTCCGAAGAGACGCGCCAGCTTGCGGCGCTCCTGCCTGATCAGCGGATCGCCTTCCGTATCCTTGTGTTCGCGCTTGCTCTCCGACCGGGTCATGCGCATTTCGCGCATGAACAGCCAGCGCTGCAGGAAGACATCGACCACGCCCATGACGACAAAAGCGGCAATCGCGATTGATGTGATGGTCTTCAGCATGGAGAGCGACGTCGCATGCAGGCAGGCAAAGCCGCAGGTCGGCGACTGGAAAAGCGCTCCGAGCCCCGCATGGAAGACGACGGCAAAGGCGATGGAAAGCGCAACGATCTTGAACAGCGCCTTGCCGAAATCGACGACGCTCTTCAGCGAGGCGATCCGCTTCAGCCCGGATGCCGGATTGATGCGGTTGAAATCCGGCTCGATCGGTTTGGCCGAGAAGACGAAGCCCTTGGTGATCGCGACGTTGGTGGCGAGAATGGCGATGATCGTGATGCCGAGGATGGGCAGCACCGTCGTCCAAAGCGCATCGGCGGCGATCGTGCTCAGCCGGTACCAGACATCGGCGAAGGGGCGGGCGTGGATCTGAGACGCCTCGTCCAGGAGCCGGTCGATCTTCACCTCAAGATTCGGCGCGATATAGAACAGAAACAAGGTGGAGAACAGGACGACGATGCCAGAGACCATGTCCGGGCTGTGCAGCACCTGGCCTTTGCGGCGCGCGTCCCGGATCTTCTTGTCGGAAGCGGGAAGCGTCTTCTCCTCGCTTGTTTCGCTCATGTGACGTCGTCATCCCTGGACGACGCCAGCAGACCGATTTCCTGTGCACGCTTGGCGACATCCGGGATGGAGCGCAATTTTGCCGCCTTCGCGAGGATCTGGCTTTTCTGCCTCGCCGACATCTCGGGCACGGCGACGGACCGCGCCTTTTCCGTTTCGCCGGCCATGGTTAGAACGATCAGGTAGTTGACGAAATGCCGCCGTTCGGCGAGCGGCGAGCCCACGACGGTCGTCATATGCGTTACCGCCTGCGTCAGGTTGTTCGAGAGCGCTTCGGCAAGCGCCAGATTTGTCGTGGTGTCGAGGTTGGAGGGCTGCAGCGCCAGAGCCCTCGAAAATGCACCCTCCGCCGCTCCGCCGTTGCCGCTGAAGACAAGCGCCGTTCCCAGCCTGTTATACGCCACCACCGAATTCAGCGCCTCGGCGGCCGGTGCCAGACTTCGTGCCGCCGACTCCGCCTCTCCCTTCTGCAACTGAGCGGTTCCGAGCCCAAGCAGCGCGTCGGCGTCCTTGGGATCGATCTCGAGGGCGGCGCGGAAGGCTTGCTCGGCCCCCTCGGCGTCACCCGCCTTGAGGCGCGCATTGCCGAGCCGGACGCGCATCGACGCATCGTTCGGCGCATTAGCAGCGGCGCGCTCGTAGAGCGCCAATGCCGTTCCGCTTTCTCCCTTCGCCTCGATGCTCTGGGCGATGCTCAGCAGCTTCGTCTGGGCGCCCGCCTGCTTGTCCTTCTCCTTGTCGGCAGGAACCGTGTTGCAGGCAGATAGCACCAGGAGCGCAGCAACGGCCCCGATCCCCCGCCCCATGCTGCTAGGCCGGCAACGGCCCGGATTCAGAAACCAACACGTCTTCATTCTACCCCCGTCTGATTCGCCGCGTTGCGGTGGCCGTCTTCCCCGTAGCGATCGATGTAGTTTTTCGCTGCGCGCGCCACGGGCGCGGCCATCGCCGGGCCCATTTCGCGACCCTTGAGCAGATGCCGTTGATCCGCAGCCATGAGCTGCAGATTGAGGTTGTTGGCGCAGCCGGACGGCAGGTAAAGCGGCTGGTCGGCGGTATCCGGCGTGATGCACGCATCCGGCACCAGCGTCTGGGTCGCGGTCGTGTCGTAGCCCTTGCGAACGAACCCGCCCTTCGCCGGCGGGGCGCTGTGCATCGAGAGGTAGCTGTAATTGGGGGAATAGGGTTGCGGATGCGAACCGCTGCAGCCCGCCGCGGCGAGCAGGCCGGCCATCAACGCCGCCCGCATCTTCGCCACTCCCGAAGGAATTTCATTCAACATAGAAGCCGTATCCATTGTTGACCGCCGGCTTCGCCTTCTTGCGCGGCGAGGTAATCACACCGGAGGGGCTGTCCAGCGGCGTTTTCATGTTTCGCTCGGAGGTGGGTGACACGAGGTATGGGGTGATCAGGATGACGAGTTCCGTCTCATTGCGCTGGAACCGCTTGGACTTGAACAACTCGCCGAGGATCGGCACGTCGCCGACGACGGGCGTCTTGTTCAGCGTCTGCGATTCCTGCCGTTGGAACAGGCCGGCGATCGCAAAGGTCTGGCCGCTGCCGACCTCGACGGTCGTGTCCGCACGGCGGATGCGCAGCGACGGCACCACCAATCCGGCGATCGAGACGACGCTGTCCTGCGAAACGCTGCTGACCTCGGGACGAACCTGCAGGGCGATTCGGTTGTTCGGCAGCAGCGTCGGGGTGAATTGCAGCGACACGCCGAATTGCTTGTATTCGATGCCGATCTGACCGTCGCCAGCCGGCACCGGCACCGGTATCTCGCCGCCCGCCAGGAAACTTGCGGTCTGGCCGGTGACGGCGGTGATGTTGGGCTCCGCCAGGATGGTCAGGATGCCGTTTGCCTGCAGCGCGTCGAGCAGCACATTGACGTTCACATTATCGCCCCGTGCACCGATGGCGATACCCGTATCGTCTTCATTGCTGGCGCCGCCGGTCCGAACGATGCCGAAGGAGAAGGATCCGCTGTTGACGAAAACGCTCCAATCGATGCCGAAGCGCGTCAATTCGTTGCGGGCGACTTCGGCAAAGCGGACGCGGATATTGACCTGGTTCGGTCCGGTAATCGTCGTGTTGTTGAGCGCCGGCTTGTCGGGTGTCGAATAGCTCTGCAGGACACTTTCCATGTCCATCGCCTCGCCGACATTGCGGGTCTGGCCGGTGCCGACATATTGCCCACCGAAGAGGCTGATATCGACCCTGGTCGTCGGCTGCAGCGCCAGGGCCGACTGTTCCGCGGCTCTCGGATTGCCGCTGACGCGCACCTGCACGGTGCCGCGCGTCATCTGATCGGCGCTGAGCGCGATCAGATTGGTATCGCCGGTCTTCGTCGCGTAGATGTAGACGACGCCGGGCGAGACGACGCGCACGTCGGCGATTGCCGTGTCGGCGAGAAACACCGACTCGACCGGTTCGTCGAAGCGAAGAATCGTGCCCTCGCCAACGGTGAGTTCCAGAACCTGGCCGTTTATGGCGTCGACCTTAACCTGCGCAATCGCCGATCGCAGCGCACAGTGGACCGCAAGTGCGGCCAGCAAGATAAACAGAAAGAGTTTCCCCGCCTGGACAAAGCGAAGGCTTCGCAAAACTAGCATTCCACTCCCTATTCGTTCCCCTCACCCCGCGCCCCCGCGCAAGCGAGACATGGATCTTCTCGATGTCGATTTCCGAAAGCTCATCCGCGACCGGCACCTCCAAGCTCCGGCGTTCCGGCGACCGGAAGCGCGATATAGCCGAGGCATTGGACGCTGAACTCCGCGGAGATTTCCTGATAGGACAGAACCGCCATAGGGACGTCGTGGCGCATCAGGAGGTTTCGGATGTGCCGACGAATGTCCATTGAGGTCAGGATCGCGGTGCGCGACTGCGCATCGGCCTTCTCGCGCCGCCTCTTGAGCTCGTCGAGGATCGGTGCCGCCAGACGCTCCGGCACAGTGCCGGCCGGACCGCTATTCTTCTCGATCGCCGCTCGCACTTCGTCTTCGAACGGCCGCGTCAACAGATAGGCCGAAACGATCCGGTTGCTGTCGGCAAGACGAAAACAGATCTGCCGCCCGAGGCTCGCCCGCACATTGTCGGTGAGCGAC
This sequence comes from Sinorhizobium sp. BJ1, assembly GCF_002531555.1. NCBI lineage: Bacteria > Pseudomonadati > Pseudomonadota > Alphaproteobacteria > Hyphomicrobiales > Rhizobiaceae > Sinorhizobium > Sinorhizobium sp. BJ1. The sequence continues at coordinate 61,671 of NZ_NWTH01000022.1, read as the reverse complement.
TGCAGGTTCTGGACTTGCGCTGCACGTTCGGCGATCGTCTGCAGAATGATGCGCATATTGGTGATCGGCACGTCTTCCTCGATCAGCCTGCGGAGCACGTCGGCAAGCCTCTGCACCGACACGACCTCCAGAACCTCCTTGATCAGATCGCCATAGGTCTCTTCCAGCCGGCCGAGCAGCGCACGCGTTTCCTGCGCGTCGATGAAGTCCGGCGCATAACGGCGCAGGACGCGCTCGACGAGCGTCATCACCACGTCTGCCTGCTCGCAATAGCCGACACCGGCAGCGTCGAGAGCTGCCACATGCGACCGTTCGATCCAGACGAGCTTCAGCCCCAGGAGGTCCGGCTGCATCACATAGGGAATCGACATGATGTCGAGATCGACGGTTTCGTCCCAGACCATGAGGTGGTCAAGCAGGAGCGCACCCTCGACGACGGGAACGCCCTCGAAGTCGATGCGAAACTCGGCCGGCGCGAGGCGCGCGGCGGTGTGCAGGCCGATCGCCGGAACGCGAATGCCGAGATCCTCGAGGATCGCTTCGGCGAGGCCCTCCGCCCGCTCGGTGAACGATGGCTGAGGCAGACACCCGGCCAGTTCCTCCCCCATCGTCACAGTAATCCTTTGCGGCATTCCAGCGGGCGTGCCCGAAGTCCCGGGCAGGTTGCCCGCTATGTGATCGACGACACGTCCACCGGGGGACACGGAGCGAGGCGCTTCGCGTCGGGTCGAAGCAGTCCGTGCAACCTCTTCGGCAGCCTGGCGTCTGCGGGCGGCGTAGGCGAGCAGGCTGGCCACGCCGGCAAGCGCCCAGAAGACGATGAGCGGAAAACCCGGCACCAGTCCAAAACCGAAAAGGATCGCCGCCGCCAGCGCCAGCGCACGCTCGCTCGCACCGAGCTGCCCGAGGATTTCGGAGCTGAGGTCCTGCGGGCCGCGGCCGGACGGCACGCGCGTCACCACCGCCCCTGCCGCCACAGCCATCATCAGGGCCGGTATCTGCGAAATGAGGCCGTCGCCGACCGTCAGAAGCGAATAAGTGTGCGCCGCTTCGCCGACCGACAGGCCGCGTTGCAAGGATCCGATCGTCAGCCCGCCGATGAGGTTAATCGCAATGATGATCAGCCCAGCCACCGCGTCGCCCTTGACGAATTTCATAGCGCCGTCCATGGCGCCGTAGAACTGGCTCTCGCGTTCGAGGTCGTCGCGCCGGCGCCGCGCCTCCTGCTGGTCGATGTCGCCGCTGCGGGCCTCGTTGTCGATGCTCATCTGCTTGCCCGGCATCGCGTCGAGAGCGAAGCGGGCCCCGACCTCGGCGACGCGCTCGGCGCCTTTGGTGATCACCACGAATTGGGCGATGGTGATGATCAGGAAGACGATGAGCCCGACGAGCACGTCACCACCGACGACGAAGGAGCCGAAGGCAGCGACGATCTGTCCGGCATCCGCGTCAGTCAGGATCAGCCGCGTCGTGGTGATCGCCAGGGCCAGCCGGAAGAGCGTACCGAGCAGGATGATAGACGGCAGCGAGGAGAATTGCGCCGGGCTTGAAATATAGAGCGCGCCGACGAGAATGAGCAGGCTGTAGAAAAAATTGAAGCCGATCAGCACGTCGACGAGAAAAGTCGGCATCGGGATGATCATCATGGTGATTGCCAGCATCACCACGGCTGCAACGACGATGTCCGACCGCCGGGATGCCGCCCTGGCGAACTGGTTGACCGCGGCGATCGCGCTCATTCCGCCACCCTCGCCCGAAGATAGGCCTCGAACGCTTCGCGGGCCCGGTCCTTCTCTCCGCGTAGCCACTGTGCCTTGCTCCTCAACCGCCCAACGGCTGGATCGACGGCTTCGGAAATGTCCTCTATCCGATCGATGGCGGCGATCGCACGCAGGCCGGCACCGCTCTCGACGAATGCCTCGGCCAGCGAATGCAACACCGCGACATTGTCCGGGGCGATTTTTGCCGCAAGCAGAAGAAATACCAGGCCGCGCTCATGGTGGCCGGCGCGACAGTAGAGCGAACCGAGCGCATGAAGGAATTCGAGGCTGTCCGCGTGCCGCTGCGTCAACTGCTTTGCGCCTGCATCAGACGGTGCTGTAGATCGCGTCTGCTTTCGATCTCGTCGTTCAGCATCGATGTGGTGAGCTTGGCGATGTCCTCGTCGAGATCCAGCCCGGGCAAGACTTCCCGGACGATATACGTCAGGATCTCCTGGGATCGCGACAGATCGAACAGGCTGGCGTTCGAAAGCCTGGCCCGCTCGGCGGCGCCGGACCGAACATTGCCGGTCGACGGCTTCTGGCGGGTCTGGCGGATCGATTGCAGGAGCCTGGCGTCGAACTCTTGAGATTGGGCGCCTCCGGCCGCGTCCGGCCGCAACGACACCGCGCCTGATTGAGCGCGGTTGCGATTGTCGTGCCGGCGGACCTCGATACTCATCTGTTGTCCCCTCTCGTCGCGCCTCAGAAGCGGAGGACGAATTCTTCGCCTTGCCGGGCGGCCGTCAGGCTGCCGTCACGGATGTCCTTGATGTACCAGCCGTCCTCGAGTGCGGCTCCCCTGTAGAGACGCGCGCCGTCGGCGCCGATCGCATAGGGCGTCTCGCCGAACCAGACGGCTCGGAGATTGAATTTCGGTGCCGCCTTGGGCACGGCGTCGCCGACCAGGCTCGTCAGAACGTAAGCCGTGCCATAGGAACGGTCGAACCAGGCCTGGACCTCGCCCCAGTTCTTGCGGGCCTCGTCATCGACGGCACCGGAAACGGAAAACCGCGTCCCCTCGACGTCGACCTTCAGGTCCGACAGACCGGTGTCGCGCAGCCTTGCCGAAAGTGCTGCCGAGACATCCTGTGGCGAGGCAACCGTGGACGCGACCGTCCCGGTCGTCATCGCCTTCTCGTCGAGAGCCGCCATGGAAAGCCGGTGATCGACGTCCGCAACTCCGGCCTGGACTGCCGCTATGGTAAGCAGCGAGAAGGCCGCCACGCCGCCGAGCATCCAGCTGGCGCGCGACGACTTTTCCGCCTTTCGAGGCGTCGCTTCCCGCGCCGGCCGGGAAAGGCTGAGGCTTGCGCCGCCGAGCGTCACCGTCACGGGGGTGGGAACCTGAAGCCCATGTCCGACCGGGACGGTCGTGTCGTCCACCACGAGATCGGCGCCGATCGCCTCGATCATCACGTCCGCCCCGGCAAACTGCAGGCGCATGTGATGCGCCGACACATCCCTGTCGCTGAGCATCAGGTCGCAATCGGCGCCTGAACCGATCAGATAGGCGCCCTTATCCAAAGGCAGTGAAACGCCGCTGTGAACGCCCTTCAAGACATCGAGCGTCAAAGCGGCAGGATTCCTCAAGACCAGATTGGATGCCATGGAACTATCACCTCGCTGGCCGGATAGCCGAGACACCGACGCCGCGCGCAAGGCGCAGCCCGGTCAAGTCAGGTTTCTCGCAAATGTGGATGAAGGGCGGCGCTAAGCCGCCCTTCGGCCGCTTAGCCGTTCGGACGCTGCTTTGCGGCGTCCAGGGCGACCTTCTTTTCGGTCGTGATTTCGGTGATCTTCGCGGACTTCTCAATCGCCTTGTCGAAGGCGTCCGTCATCTTATCGATCGAATTGTCCGAGGTTTGCGTACCGCCTACACCGGAAACAGCCATTGTCTTCTCCTTGAGAAATTCGGGCCGGTCGGGGCAAGGCCCTGGCGCCGGCGTACAGTTCTTATCGAGTCGACCCCCCATATCGGGGCGGTGCAATGGTTAAAGTCGAAGCCAGGGAATGACAATTTGCAAGGGCATCACATAATATTTCTGTGTGTAATACTTCGTGATTATAAACGATTAGATCGCGCCGACAACTGTCATAAAATTGCTACCGGCTCGGAGAAATCAGTTACTTTCAAAGCATTTTCAGCCGGTGCTTGTTTAGCAAAGGGCGTTACTTGTATTTTTTCGGAACCTCGAGTTGCACCTGTCGATCTACTGTTATAGTTTTCGGCCGCTGACGCGAACAATCGGAACGTTTGACATGAAGAACGTCATGCTCATGGGGAGGTTCTGTATGTTTGCTATCGCTATATTAGCGAGCACGTATCCGGCATTTGCCGGATATCCGGGTTGGTATGGCAGCAAATACAGCTATGTCCTGATCAACCAGGACGTTCGCGACGCGCTGCAGGAGTTCGGCCGCAACCTCTCGATTCCGGTGCTTCTGTCCGATAAGATCCGTGGCCAGGTGCGCGGCGAAATCCGCTCCGAAACCGCGGGCGGCTTCCTCGACAAGCTGACGCAGGGGAACGGTCTCATCTGGTATTTCGACGGCTCGGTCCTGCACATAAATACGAGCGACGAGTTCTCGACGCAGATCATCAACATCGGCAGGGCGAACGGCAAGGCGGTGATAGATGAGATCGAGCGGCTCGACCTCATGGATGAGCGCTTCTCCGTACGAGCCACCGCCAACGCCCCCGCGCTTCGCGTGTCGGGTCCGCCCCCATTCATTGCAATGGTCAAGCAGGTCGTTTCGTCCGTTCAACCGCCCCCGGCGGCCCAGATGGACGATCCGCGGGTAAGGATCTTCCGCGGCGGCCAGCACGACGAGGTTGCGGACGATCTGACCGAGAACGGTCGCAAGACGGCCGCCAATTCAAAAACAAGCGACACCTCAGCAGGAGAGCAATAGATGGCTGGACCGGTAAACCCGACCACACAGGCGCCCGCGCAGACACAGAATGTGGACCCCTCTCAGGCACAATTCGAGGAAGCGCTGCAGCAAGCCGCCGCAAGCGGCGGCAGCCAGCTGATCGGGCAGGAAATGATGAAGATCGCCCAGGAAGTGCTGTCCGACGAAGAATAGTTCCCCTCTTTGCCAACAGGAGAAGCAATCATGACGGTTGTCCCGCCAGTGGAGACTGCCACGCTCCCAATGTCCCCTGCTCCGCAGGAGTCGGTCCCGCTCGCTTCGCAGAACCTGTTCGAGCATTCCGCGCTGAACGCCAATACGCTGCCGCACGGTGCGAGCCCGGCGGATCTCGGCCGGACGATCATCGACAAACTCGAAGGCTTCGTCGAACGGGCCGGAAAATTCGCCAGCAGGACCGGGCTTTCCGCCGAAACAGGCCAATCGCCGACATCGCCGTCTTTTGCGCCGAACGCGGCTAATGCTGAAGCGAATGTCGCACGCACGCCGGACAGCGAGGCCGGACGGCTGGTGGAAGCCTTGGGCAGGATCTTCGACCATGCGATCGAGACGCAGATGGTCGTCCGCGCTCCGACGCAATTCACCAGCGCGACGATGACGCTCACCAAAGGTCAATGAATATCTTGCTGTGTTCCCCGGCAATTGCGCGCGGACTGGTGCTCGCATTTATGGTTCTGACGCTGCAAGCCTGCAGCGTCGATCTCTACACGAACCTTGATGAGCGCGAGGCGAATGAAATGGTCGCGACGCTGCTCTCGAAGGGAATTGCCGCGGGCCGTGTCGCGCAGAAAGACGGTAAGCTGACGGTTACGGTCGATGAGGATCAATTCTCGCAGGCCGTTACCGCGCTCAACATGGCGGGTCTCCCCAAGGAAAAATTTGCCACGCTCGGCACGGTGTTCCGGCAGGAGGGGCTCGTCGCCTCGCCAGTGCAGGAACGCGCGCAGATGATCTATGCGCTCAGCGAAGAGCTTTCCCGCACCGTTTCCGAAATCGACGGCGTCCTGTCGGCCCGTGTCCACGTCGTCCTGCCCGACAACGACCCGCTGCAGCGCAACGCAATTCCCGCTTCCGCCTCCGTATTCATCCGGCACGAAGCCGATCTCGACGTCAATCCGCTGATCCCGCGGATCAAGACATTGGTCGCCAACAGCATATCGGGCCTCACCTACGAGAAGGTCTCGGTCGTGCCCGTCGCCAGCCAGCGGACGCGCGAGCCTGTTGCCGCTGCCGAGCTGACGTCCTTCCTCGGGATCTGGATGCTGCCGGCGAGCGTCGCCAAGGCCAGATTGATCTTCGGCTGTCTCCTCGGCGGCCTGCTCGCGGCGATCGGCTGCCTCGGCTGTCTGGCATGGCGAAAGCAGAGCCGGCGCCGGAAGGTCTATCCGCTGCAACCCTATGGCCCGGCGAAATGACGGGTCCTTCGCTGGCAGAGGGTTTGGCGGACGCCGATCCGGAAAGCGTTTGGGCGATTTTCCAGACGGCTCCGGCCCGCCTCGTTCACCCGCGCCATATCGTTCATGCCTATGACGAGGCGATCTCCCTCGAAGCCGCGGCGAGGCTGCAGCAATCCCGCCGGGTGCAGCGGCCGCTCGCGCGCTTGCTCTCCGAAAAATACCGGCTTCCGGAAGCCGGCTCCTGTCAGCGCCCGGCAGAGGAGGATCTCGAGCTCCTCGAACTGTCGCCCGAGCAGATAAAGCAATACAGCCGTCTGGCGGGCGCCGTGTTCTGGGGCCATGTGCTGGCCAGCGAGATCCGCAACCGCGCGGTTGCCGAGATGAAGTCGCGGATCGGCGACCTCTCCTTTCAACTCGCCGTCCACAACCGCGAGCTGGCCGCCGGCCATCTGCCACCCGGCGACCTCGATCTCTTGGTGCAGGCGATCGAAGCCGACGGCCGGAAATGCTGGGCGAGCTGGCAAGTCTCGCTGCCGGAGCCGCTGGCGGCGTGGCTGCGGCTGAGAGACGAGACCGCTGAAGGCATCGCTTTTTCCGCGCCGACCGATTCGGAGCGCGGCGCGGTGATCGTCAGGCGTCTCGTGCGGGACAAGAATGTCGGCGCGGCGTTGAGGGAGGTCCAATGAACGAGATCCCTTCGAGCCCCACCAAGAAAATTCTCCGGCAAGCCGAAGCAGAGCAGTGGCTCGAAGGCTTTGCCTTCCTGGAGGCGGCAAAAGCGGAGGCGCACCGGCAGCGCGCAGAGCTGCGCGACCTCGTCGAGAAAAGCAGGAAGGAGGGCTATGAAGCCGGGCGGGTCGAGGGCGAACGCCAGGCGGCAGCGCTGCTTCTGAGGACCACCGCCGAAGTCAACGCCTACATGGCCGGGTTGGACCGGCAGGTAGCCGAGCTCAGCCTGGCCGTCATCGAGAAACTGCTCGGCCGGTTCGATCAGGCCGAGCTCGTCGCCAGGCTGGCGCAGCAGGCGCTGCAATCGTTCCAGCATGAGCGCGACGTCACGATTACCGTTGCTCCCGCGCTTGCCGACCGTGTCGCCGAGCTCGTGCATCAGCACAGCAACAACGGCACGCTGAAGATAGCCGTTCTCCCCGATCCTCGACTGGATGCGAACAAATGCGTGCTCGCCAACGCCGTGGCCGTCGTCGATGCGGGCCTCGACACGCAGCTCTCGGTGATACGCGATGCGCTGCGCGGCGCCCAGCCCAGCGGCCCGGGCTCCGCCGCATGAACGAGCATCTCCTGACCGATCCGGGCGATCTCATCCGGCGGCTGCGAGAGCGGGCGCTCGGCAGCGAAACACGGCCCCTGCATGGCCGTGTTCGCCGGATAACCGGCGTCATCGTCCACGCGACCGCACCGATGGTGCGGATCGGCGAACTCTGCCATCTGAGGGACCCGGTTTCGGGCGCCACGGTACCGGCGGAGGTCGTCGGCTTCGAGGACGAGGAGGCGGTGCTGACGCCGATCGGCGATCTCGACGGCATGTCGACACGCGCCGAGGTCATCGCGACCGGCAAGACCCTGCAGATCCCGGTTTGCGACGACCTCCTCGGCCGGGTCCTGAACCCCTTGGGCGAAATTCTGGACTTCTCCGCCGAGCGGACACTGCCGGTCGTCACCGACACATACTACCCGACGCACCGCCCGCCGCCCCCCGCCCTTCACCGTGACCTGATCACCGAACCGCTGCAACTCGGCATTCGGGCGATCGACGGGTTGCTGACGGTGGCGCGCGGCCAACGCGTCGGCATCTTTGGCGAGCCGGGCGTCGGCAAATCCTCGCTGCTTTCCGCCATCGTCCGCGGCACCAAGGCCGACGTCATCGTCATTGGTCTCATCGGTGAGCGTGGCCGCGAGGTGCGGGAATTCATCGAGGGACAGCTCGGCGAAGAGGGGCGCCGTCGCTCTGTCGTCGTGGTTGCGACCTCCGACCGCCCGGCGATCGAGCGGGTGAAGGCCGCCTATGCCGCGACGGCGATCGCCGAATATTTCCGCGATCAGCGCCGCGACGTCCTGCTGCTGATGGACAGCGTCACCCGTTTCGCCCGTGCCCAGCGGGAAATCGGCCTGGCGGCCGGCGAGCCGCCGACGCGCCGTGGCTATCCGCCGTCGCTCTTCGCCGCCCTGCCGCGCCTCTTGGAGCGGGCCGGTCCGGGGCAAGGCGGCTCGATCACCGCCCTTTACACTGTGCTGACCGAGGGTGACGGCACGCTGGACCCGGTTGCGGAAGAGACGAAGGCCATTCTCGACGGGCACATCATGTTGAGTTCCGATCTCGCCGAGCGCAACTTCTTCCCGGCCATCGATGTCCTGAAAAGCCGCAGCCGGCTGATGGACACGGTTACCGGCAGGACGCACCGGGACGACGCCGCCCATATCCGGACGCTGCTTGCCCGTTACGAAGAGATCGAACTCCTGCTGCGGGTCGGCGAATACGAACGCGGCGCAGACGCCCTTTCGGATGAAGCGATCGACAAGCGCGACGCCATCGACGCTTTTCTGCGACAGGAGAGTGACGCGTTCTCGCCGCTGGAGGCGACCGTCGAACAATTGAAGAGGTTGGCTGCGTGACCCGGAAAGGCGATTTGCGGCAGCTTGTCGAATTGAGGGCGATGCGGATGCGGCGGGCGGAGGAGCAGGCCCAGCGCCAGCACAATCGTCATGATCAAACCGTCCGAGCACTGGAAGCGGCAAAGGCTGAAAACCTTGCCCACGATGAACAGCGCAGGCGGGAAGAGCAGGCTCTCTATTCCAATCTCGCTCAAGGGACCCTCGATCATGGCGACCTCGAACGTTATCGCGGCGCGCTGTCCGACCTGGATCACCGTGCCCGTGAGCTGGAGGAGCACATCCACGATGCGGACCGCCACGAAAGACAGGAAGGCCGCAAAAGGGAAGAACTCGCCGCCGAGTATCGGCGGAAACAAGAACTGCACGACCGCATTCAGATCCTCTGCGAGCAGAAACAGCGGAAGGCGACGAAGCGCGCCGACCTCATCAACGAGATCGAGGACGAAGAGGCGATCCGTCCAAAGGGCAGGAAGCGGTAGACGATGAGGCTGTCGACCCAGACCCCGCCCGCCCCGGACATCCGCTCGCTCACGGAGGACCCCTCCTGGCTGCCGGAGGTCGCTGCGGCACAAATCGACCTCGCCAACATGCTGTTGAGCATCCGGGGCGCCTTCCGGCTCTCACTGCCGTCTGTCCATATTGACCTCGAACCCGGCAATGGTATGCGGCGTGTGATGGATCCGGTCCAGCTGGCGTTCCTGATCGGCGCCTCGCCGGGCCGATGGCTGATTCCCGCATCCGCGCTCGACCGGCTTTCAGCGCACCTCGGAGTAAGGGGAAGCCTCGTCAACTTCACCGCCCTGCAACGCAACATCCTCCTCGAGGAGGCTCTCGCCCCCGTGCTCGAGGAACTGGAAAAGCGCATCGGAGAACCGCTGCGCCTGGAGCCGCCGGACGAGGCGGCCGACTATGCGATCAAGCTCCCCTGGACGATCGATAGCGGCGATTTTCCGCTCCCTGCCGAATTGCATTTGAGCGCCGCGGCGGCGTCGAAGATCGGCAAGGCCTTCGGCACCAGGACGAGTTTTCTGAACGAGTTCACTGATAATCTCGTCCAGCCGATCCAGCTCCGCGCCGGCGGCCAGCAACTGACCCTCCGCGAGTTCAAGAGCCTTCGCCCCGGCGACATCGTCATGTGCGAGCAAGCGGACGAGCCGTTCGCCGTCCTTGGCAACCACCTCATCGCGCCTCTGCGCCGGAGCGAAGCCGGCCTCGCCTTCGCCTCCGGCTGGCAGCCACTGAAAACAAGTTGGGAATTCTCCGCCATGTCAAAGCAGGAAACGCCTTCGTCCGAAGAGCTCGAACCGCTCGCAGATCTGCCGATCGAGCTCGTCTTCGAGATCGGCCGCGCCGAATTCCCGCTGAAGGAAATCGCCAGGATGGGCGAGGGAACGGTGCTTCAAGCCAGCCCGAGCCTTTCAAGCCCCGTCAATATCCTGGCGAACGGGCGGCTGGTCGGGAAGGGTGAGTTGATCAGGATCGGCGAGGGCCTCGGCGTGCGCGTGGTGCGGCTTTCGACCGATGGGTGAGACGACCACCAATCTCATCCCGATCATCATCATCGTCTCGACGATCGGGCTCATCCCGCTCGCCGTGGTGACGATGACCGGGTTCCTGAAAATCTCGATCGTCCTGTTTCTGATCCGCAACGCGCTCGGCATCCAGCAATCGCCGCCCAATCTGGTGCTTTATGGTGTGGCGCTGATCCTCACCGTCTATGTGACGACGCCGCTCGTCGGTGAAATGTACCGGACGCTCTCGAGCGAACAGGTCGACGTGCAATCGATGGACAGCATGGTGCGGGCGGCCGATCAGCTCAGGGCACCGCTGCAGGCGCACCTTACCCGCTACACGGATGAGAACGAGCGCCAGTTCTTCCTGCAGGCAACCGAGCGCATCTGGTCGGAGGAAGCGAGAGCCTCGGTGAAGACCGACAGCCTGCTAATTCTCGTTCCGGCCTTCGTCAGTTCGGAGCTGACCCGCGCCTTCGAGATCGGCTTCCTGCTCTACCTGCCGTTCCTGGTGATCGATCTCATCGTCTCGACCGTGCTCATGGCAATGGGGATGATGATGGTCTCGCCGACGCTGATCTCCATTCCGCTGAAGATATTCCTCTTCGTCGCGGTCAACGGCTGGTCGCGGCTGATGCACGGCCTAATCCTGAGCTATGGGTAGCGTCGATGGATCAAACCGCCTTCCTCGCCCAGATGCAGAAAGCGATGCTGACCGTGCTGATCGCCTCGGCCCCGGCGCTTGCCATCGCGATCGTCATCGGCGTCAGCGTCGGTCTCATCCAAGCGCTGACCCAGATCCAGGACCAGACGCTCCCGCAGGCCGTCAAGCTGGTCGCCGTGATGCTGGCCCTGGTCGTTCTCGGACCGGTGCTCGCCGTCCAGGTCGCCAATTTCGCCAGCAACACGCTCGACATCTTTCCGGCCTTGACGCGATAGGGGAGCGGCGTGGACTTCCTCTCCGCCACGTCCTCGCTGTTCGACGTCGTCTACCCAGTGCTCGCCGGCACCGCGATCGCGATGGCTCGCGCCCTCGGCATGATCGTCATCACCCCGGCTTTCGTGCGGCTCGGGCTTACCGGACTGATCCGCTCGGGCGTGGCCATCGCCATCGCCCTTCCGCTGATACCGAGCTTCACGGCGACGCTCGCGGAGGGACAGAGCTTCTCGACCCTGGTGATGACCGGCCTGATCCTAAAGGAAATCATTCTCGGGCTCATCATCGGCGTGGTGCTCGGCATTCCGTTCTGGGCCGCGGAAGTCGCCGGCGATCTCGTGGACCTGCAACGCGGCTCGACATCGGCGCAGCTCGTCGATCCGCTGCAGGCGACGGAAACCAGCATCGCCGGAACCTTCTTCGTTCTGACGCTGGTCGCCCTATTCTTCAAGTCAGGCGGCTTTTCCCTGCTCGCCGAAACCTATTACCGAAGCTACGAGGTCTGGCCTGTCACTAGTTTCGCACCAAGCCTCGGTTCCGGCGCAGCCGAGGCCGTGCTCGCCATTCTGGACCGGGTCATGCAAATCGGCGTTCTCCTGATTGCGCCGATCGTGCTCGCTCTGCTCATTGCCGATCTGATGCTTGCATACCTGTCACGCATGTCGCCGCAGTTGCATGTCTTCGATCTGTCGCTGGCGATCAAGAACCTGCTCTTCGCGATCCTGATTGTGCTCTATCTCAACTATCTCCTGCAATACATGGTTGCGGAGCTCGCCATCCTGAAAGAGGCCCCGGCAATGCTGCGCGGCCTCCTCGGGACGACGCCTGAATAAGGCTTCGCGCCGGCCCACAAAATCCAGTCCCTGTCATCAAACGATTAAGCAGGCCCGCCATAGTGGCCCGCGCGCGCTGGCGCGCAACCGACCAGCGTCTTGATTTCAGAGACCATTCTTCGCTTTCCGCGCCATTCGCCGGATGTGCACCTCTCGCGCGCCGCATAGAGCCGAGGAGACCCCGCCCATGTCCTATCGCATCGATATCGACGGCAAGAACCGCTACGACGCAAACGGCGGTCGCGCAACGTCCGTCTCCGAAGAGCAGCGGCGCTTCTTCATTGAGCAGATCAACCAGGCCGTGCGCGAGCGGGCCGAGGCCGGTGGGCCGAGGACGATCGATCCTCTTACCGAGAAGGCGATCGTCGTCGAGAAGGGCGACAGTCTTTCGGAGATCGCTGAGGAGAACCATGTCAGCCTGGACGACCTCATGGCCGTCAACCGCATCAAGCTGACGGCGAACTCGGCGGCGATCGACCCCAATGACGTGGTGATCGTGCCGCTCGCCTCGCCCGAGCTTGTCGCGCAAGGCCCGGTGGACGGCAAGGGCGTGCCCAAGGGCGAGGCTGCGTTCATCGATGATCTCTATGGCCGCGGCAACAAGCTCGCCTATGCCGACGACCCTTCGAAAATCGACTACGACGCCGAAGGCAAGGACATGCAGCGCGACGTCGGAGCCTATCTCGACAACCTGCCGCAGGCGGAACGCCAGACCGCCGCTCTCCGGCTGATGAACAGCGATTGGCTGGATGCAAGGCCGGCCGGCAACGCCGTCAAGGCAGCAATCGAGGAGCGCGGCCTGAAGACGAACGGGGAAGCGGTGATAGCGGACGAGATCTATGATCGCGGCAATCGGATCCAGTATTCCGACGATCCAAAGATCGACTATCAGGCGAAGACCGGCGAGATCGCCAAGGACGTCAGAAGCTATATCGACAAGCTACCGGAGAAGGAGCGATCGGAGACGCTGCAGCGCCTCTACGACCGCGACTGGACCGATGCGGCGCCCGCCCAGGCGGCGATCGAAAACACGGCGAAAGCGCTGAATGTCAGCTTGCGTCCCTCGACGCATGCCGGCGTCGACGTCGAAGACAAGGCACGCGAGATCATCGACAACGCAAACGCCGCTGGCGGGCCGGATGAAGCGTTCCGCAAGCTCGCTTCGGGCTATGGCTCGGCCACGCCGGAGGTCCAGCGCGTCCTCCTGCGCTCGGAGGACGCGAAGGCTTTGATCGACCGGGCGGCAAACTGGGCATCGGAGCCGCTCGCCAACTATCAGCCAGAAGAGGCTTTGAGCGATCAGGGCGATGCTGCAACGACGATGGCCAATCTCGAGCGGCTGACCGCCGGCGTCGATCCGCGGCTGGCGGTCGACCTCGTCTCTTCCGCGATGCCGACCATGGAAGCGGCAAACGTCAGGAAGCAGGAAACGATCGGCGCCGACCTGATCGGAATGAACGGCCAGGCGAACATGATGGCGATCATCGACCGCATCGGCGACAGTCCGGGTGCCGATCAGATCGTCGAGCGCTTTGCCGAGATCGGTGGCTACCACCCGAACTCCATCCCTGTGGCGATCAGCAACGGCTCCCGCCTCGACTATCCGATCGCTGTCGGCGCCAAGAGTGCGGCGGCCTCACCCGACTTCGTCGTCGAGAACATCGTTCCAAACGTCAAGCAATATGCCTCGGCCAAGGTCAACCAGGACGTCATCGCCTATTCGGCGCATATGCAGGAGCTTCAGTGGCTAGTTTCCAACCACGGAGGGACAATGACCCCCGAGCAGCTCACCAAGGCGGTCGAAGACTACAAGAAGGAAAAAGGCCCAGAATGGGCCAAAACGGAGCAGCGCCTGGAAGACAACATCGCCACGAGCGGCGAAAAATTGCTGCATCAACTGACGGCGCTCGGCAATCTACCGCCGGAACTTGCCTCACAGCAGCAAGCCGTCAACGACGAGATCGGCAAGATCCTGTCGGACGAAAAGACTGCGATGGCCATCGAGATCGCCATGAAGAAGTATCCAGCACTCATAGACAATCCGGCCGTTCTGAACCTGATGGGCTACCAAGCCCGCCTGACCGACCGGGGCAGAAAGCTCGCCGAAGAGGCTACGACCCAGATCATCCGCCACAAGGTCCTGCCGTCGTTTCCCGAGCTGCAGTCCGGCGGCCCGGCAGGCCTCGGCAAAGCCAGGGCCAGCCTGGAGGAGCTTAAGGACGGCAAACTCTCGCAGATGCTCGGCATTCCCAAGGCCGACATGGATCGGGCGATCGACGCAGTCGGCAAGTCCTTGCCCGAACCGGGCGAGACGGTCGAGCAATCCCGAGCAAAGATGGCCACCCTCAACGGCGATCTGAACGACCTCAAGAGTTCTAGCGGCGTCAGGTCCTTCGCCAACACGACCGGACCGGGTCAGATGCTCCGCCTGATCGGCGTTGCGGCCACCGGAGCGAGCATTTCAAATTCGGCGACCGTGGCGCAGAACAACCCCACGCTCAGAAACAATCTGAAAGTGGTGATCGATGCGGTCGGGCTCGGCCAGCGAACGGTGGAGATACTCGGCGGAATGGACCACCTCAACGCCGACTCCGCCGCCGTCAAGCATTTCGGCAGCAGCAGCCGGCCGGCGGTCAAGTTTCTCGGCGCGCTGAGCGGCGGCTTCGATGCCTGGGTCGCCTTCGACTACTTCAAGGCCGGCGACCCGCTGATGGGCAGCCTTTCAGCCGCGGCGGCGGGTGGAACCATCATGGCGGCGCTCGGAACCGGTACGATGTTCGGCCCGGCCGGGCTGGTCATCGTCGGCGCCGCAGTGATCGGCCAGATGATCGTTACCGACACGCGCGATTCGAACAAATACATGACCGACACCTCAAAGCGTTTCCTCGCCCATTCCGACCTCAACGAAACCGCTGCCGGCGCGCTCGTCGACCAGAGCGGCGATGGCCATAGCCCGGTGCCGATCCTCGCCAGATACGCGGAACTCAAGGGCTATCGTCTCGACCAGCCGGCCGACCGCCAGCAGTTCATCGACTGGCTGAACGGCATTGCGAAGGAAGGGCTGGAGACGTTGCGCGACAATCTACACCATGCGCTCGATGCGTTCGGTGGCGACCCGGCGAAATTGGCTGCGACCGCCGGTTCGGACGAAAGCTACACGGACACGACACGTCTGAACGAGCGCTATGTCAGCGGGCAGGTCTATATACCGAGCCTGGCCGACAAAATCAGAAACGGCGATGCCGCTCCTGCGTCGGCAAAACAGATCGATGTGGTCCTCGCAGAATTGGGAATTGGAATTCCGGTGGCCTGAAGTCTCGTTTCTTTGGATCGGAGGGGCGCCGCCAGGCTGGACGGCGCCCCTTGGGACAATATGGCGGTCACTGCAAATACAAAAAGCATCAACTCGTCAGAACGAGATTTTCGCGAGTCCATTCGGCCAATTCCGGAATAGTGCGGGGGCGACCAAGTGATGGATCACGGTAAATCGTTTCGCCATCGGGCAACTCCAAATTCTCCAGCCGCTTGGGAGCCGTCGTCGGATAGGTCCCATTTTTATCCGGTTTGGTTTCGTGAACGCCCGCCACGAATTCTCTTAGCTTCGCCATGTCCTTGGTCGCTCGCAGACTTTCGGTAAGGGCCTCGGGCGTCATGCCCAGTTCCTTGGCGAGAGGCTCGATGACGGAACCGACACTGTTTCCATCCTCGTCGTGATTGGAAAGTAACTTCGCCGCTTCCTGTCCGAATCCGGCCTTAATGAGGAATTTCTCGGTCGGGCCTTCGTAGTAACTTGCGATCTTGCCTCTGCGGTAATCGTTATAGATAGCCTCGCCGATGATGCCGACAGCCGCGAGGCCAGCCCCCCACAAACCGGCCTTCGGTGACTTCATCAGCGAGAGAAACGTTCCGACGGTGGTTGTCGCAGCGAAGGCCGAGTTTGCCCATTTGCCCTTCGCCGCATAATCGAGAGTATAGGCGACCATCAACGCTCCGCCGGCGCGGTCAAAATACTTGGAGAACCATCCCCACTTCGAGGTGCCGCCGACTTCGGCAAATCGCGTGGCTCGGTCCAGGAAGCCGCCCTTTGCGACGGTGCCACGTTCGATCAGCGAACGAACGCCGCCGGCGGACAGTTGAGCTGCCTCCTGCGCGATCCCGGCCGTCAGCCAGACGCCGAACGACTGGGTGAGGAGGCCAGGTGTGGCGAAATTGTCCTTCGCGCTCCCCAGATAGAGGAGACCCTGAACCGCGGCCAATCCCTTGCCGAAGCCGGACGTCGTGGTTATGCCGGCGCGGGGATCGAATTTCGATCCATCGAACGCCTTGCTGAGACTTTCGATTGCAGCCTTGCGCGCCTTCGGGTCGGTTGAGGCGTTGGGCCCGTGGAGAAGCAGGGATGCGCTTTGTGCCAGCTTCGGATCGTACTGACCGGGACTCATGCGCTTAGCCGTTTCGATGCTGCCTGGAGTCGGTGGCTTGTAGGCCTTGTTGCCGCCAAGGGCCTCATAGGCAGCCACTGTTCTGTGCATGCCGATGATAGCCCGACCGGACCAGTACAAGGTGGGGGCGGCGGGAACCGCTTCGGTCTCTGGCTTCGCGGTTGCCTCGATGTAAGCCTTGCCCATTTCCGTCCAGGCCTGTTCGCTATTGCTCACCGCGAACTGACTTTTCTCGTCCTGTTCCAGATGGTTGGTGGCCTGCTTGTAGCGATTGAAGCCATCGAGCCCTTTCAGGTCTTTCAGACTCCCTTCGGCCTCGTGGAGCGCACTGAGGGTGCGGAATATGCGCGCACCCTGGTCGTCCATCTTGTCTTTGCTGCCCCTGTTTTTGGCAATCGAATCGTCGAGCCCATCGGTCAACTGCTTGGCAGAGAGCGACGATTTCCAGTCATTGGCGACAACGAGGTGATCCTTGGCGAATTCGCCAACGGCATTCTGACTGTTCTTGGTCAGGTCATCCGTGCCTTTGATCACAGCATCGAAGACGGCATTGGCGCCGCTGAGATTGCCGGATTTGTTGAGCTCCTTGACCACCGCGAGACTCAAGGTCGGGTCGTTGCCGCCCGCGATGGCCTTGCGGAATGGGTCGCCAGCGGCCTGCGGGTCGGCAGGTTTGATCTCCGGGTAAGGGATGCCGATTTCCTTGCCGATCTTCTTCTTGTCTTCGAGCGAGAAGGTTCTTGCCTTTTCGGGAAGCTTGGCTTCCCAATCCGAAAACGTCTTGTCGGTCGTGTCCTTTACGGCTTTGGCAATCGACTTTGCGCTGTCATCGATGATCTTGGCGCCGCCAGGAGCCTTCGAGATCCTACCGAGGGCTTCGGAATAATGCGCGATCGTATCGTGCTGCGCCATGTTCCGCGACAGGTTGACTTCCTGGTTAACGTAGCGACCGGCCAGACTGTCGGGAAGTGCACCTGAATTGATCGCCGTTTGCTGACCGATCGTCTGCTGGATGACATCCAGCACCTTTGTGTCCTTCGTCCCAAACGCCTCGGTCGGTTGATTTGCTTGCTGGACAATCAGAACCGCCGTTTCGTCGGTGACGTTCTTGGTCACTTCGTCGAGCACCTTGGCAGCTCGGGCCGCACCATCCTCTTTCTTGAACTGTGTGGCGTCCTCGCCATCGAAGCCCTTGAAATCGTTCTTGCCTTCGCGGAAAGCATCCTGCACACGTTTGGCCGGTCGGTTGACCAGAACCTCTCGTCCGCTGGCATCGAGCGCCTCGAGAAAGCCCTTGTCCGTCGGACCAAAGGCTTTCAACGTTTCCCGGGCACTGTTGATCGCAGCTTCGCCGCCATCGGGTGCATTCTTGGCAAGTTTTTCGAACTGACCGGTAAGTTCGGTTTGGACCTTCTGCCATTCTGCAGGGTTTTGCTGCGCTGCCGTCACCAGCTTGCTGATCGGCTCGAAAACAGCATTCAGATTAGTCTCCACAGATTTCCGCTCGCCCTGCACGAGCTTCTTGTATGCGTCCGTGTCAGGGCCGAGCGCAATGAGGTCCGCCTCTCGTTGATCGAGGGAGGCCTTGAGCTTCTCGGGCGTGTAGGCCTGGTTCTTGCCGGCCGATTGAAGGTCCGTCTCGATCGCGAGCGTCAGCGCCTTGGTCTTCTCGTCTTTATCAGCCGGGCTCGAAGCCTTATCGATGTCCGCATGCAGATCCTTGATGGTCTCAAGGCTCGTGCGCCGCTCTTCACTCAATATCCGCAACGACTCGCCTTCGCTAATGACGTCCGGGTTACGAATGGCTGGATTCGTCAGCAGGATATCGGGGATGCTCTGCTCGTAGAGCGGCGCAATACCCGTAAGCGTTTCGTCCCTCTTGATCTTGTGATCGACGCGACCGTCCTGCTCTTTCTCAGGATTGCCCTGCGGCACCAATGGCTTTTTGGCTTTCTGTACGGCGTCTGAAAACTGGCTCGCCTTTGGATCATGCAGGTCAGCCGTATTGCGATGAAACGATGTGCGCAAAAGACGATTGAAGTCGAAAATGCCCATGCTGTCACCTCCCGCAACTGTCACAAAAGCGTCGGAGGTTTATCAAACGCTCGCACCAGTGGCAAATGGCATTGTAGATGCTGGAAGATTTTTTAAGAACTACCCGCCTCACTTGAGCATTTTCTGCAGTCATTCTTATAACGAAAATTAGGTAGTGCTGATCGTCCGTCAAACAATTTTGTACGCTCCGCAGCCGTGCACGCATCTCTATTATTTCATTACTTTACGCAATTTACTAAAAGAGCTAATTCGAATATATATGATGCTGGCTTTTAAGCATGTCGTGCTCAGGGCGATGACGTCCCCTGGCCCTGTTCCTGCCAGACCCAATTGCAGGTGCGGCGCCGGGCGAGCCAGGCTGAGCCTGCACGCGACGGAAAATCGTCAGGGCAATTTCCTTCAATAACCACGGTTGGCTTTGTCATACCTTCCAGGCGACTGGGACCACGCTTGAGGAAGACCGTGACACGCTGCGCATTCATCATCGACCACACTTTGCCGCGGGGCCTGATCGCCAACACCGCCGCCATATTGGCCATGACTCTCGGCAAGGAGCGGCCGGATCTGATCGGCCATGCCGTCCACGATGCCGACGGTAACTGTCATCAAGGGATCACCACCATCGTCATGCCCATCCTGATGTTTAACGCCGACGGCTTGATGGAACTGAGGCGGCGGGCGGCATCGCAGGAAACATCGGGATTGGCTGTGATCGACGTGACCGAGACGGCGCAGCGCGCCAAGAGCTATCAGGCCTATGAGCACGGCATCGGCGAAATGCGGCATGATCACCTGCGCTATCTCGGCCTTTGCCTTCACGGTCCCGAGAAGCTGGTCCGCTCGCTGACCGGCGACCTGCCGCTGATGAAATAGAGGCACCCATGTCGCTGGCACACTATCTTTCGATGGGCTCCTTCGCGCTTGCCGCCTCCATCTCGCCGGGACCGGTCAACATCGTCGCCCTGACCACCGGCCTTCGCCATGGCTTTCGGGCCAGCGTGGGCCACGTGACCGGCGCGACGGTCGGCTTCACAGCGCTTTTGCTGCTGAGTGGGCTCGGTCTTGCCGAACTGCTGTTGCAATGGCCGGGCGTGACAAGGATCATCGGCGCGGCCGGCGTGGCCTTCCTAATCTATCTCGCCTGGAACCTCTGGAGGGACGACGGACGCATTTCGGACGGCAAGGTGCGGCGGCCGCCCTCGCTTCTCTCCGGTGCCGTGCAGCAATGGCTCAATCCGAAAGCCTGGATCGCCGCGATCGCCGGCATGGGAGCCTTCGGCATGGGCGGTGGAACGGCCCGGATTTGGCTGTTTTCGGCGCTCTACTTCGTCGTCTGCTACGCCTCGATCGCCGCCTGGGCCTATGCCGGGGCGCGCCTGCGCCATTACCTCGACGATGCAGGGCGAATGCGCGCCTTCAATCGGGCGATGGCGGCGCTCGTCGCGCTCAGCGCCCTCTACCTCGCCTTCGAGAGCTGATCATCGCCGCGCGTCGGCGGTCGGATGCGCGCTCCGCAGCCGCGCATATTGGCGCGGTGTCGCCGCCACATGCTGCTTGAAGACCCGCTGGAAATGGGCCTGGTCGGCAAAGCCGGCGGAGAGCGCAACATCGACGACGGATCGGCCACGACGCAGTTCGCTCTGCCCGAACTGGATGCGGCGGTTGAGCTGGTAAGCATGCGGCGTCATGCCGTAGCGCGACCTAAAGGCCCGCACCAGATAGGACGGCGACAGGCCCGAGACGTCGGCGATCTCGCTGAGCCGCAGGCGGCGCGTGCAGTGCTCGGTGATGAAGGCGGCAGCACGATCTAGGCGGGGCGCCGCCAGCGCCCATCGCTCCTCGATCCTCTCGAGACGGTTTTCGAGTTCGCCGAAGAAGGCCGCCGCCGCGCATTCCTTGGCGAGCACCTCGATTTCCGCGTCGAACAGCACGTCGAACAATCGGTTGAGGCTGCGATAGAGGTGAGGATCGGTGCTCACCACGGCAGCATAAGGGGTGAAGTCTGCCGCCTGCTGCATCTCCGTCAGCCAGGAAACGTCCACATAGAGCATGCGATAGCCCCAGGGCACGTTTCGAAGCGGGTTGCAGGCATGCGCCTCTTCGGGGTTCATCAGAACGACCGTGCCGGCCGCCACGTCGTGCCGATGGCGCCCGTTGCGGTAGTTGCTGCGGCCATGTGTGACCGCGCCGATCGAAAAGGTCCGGTGACTGTGGAGACCATAACAGACGTCGCGCCCGTCGGCGACCTGGCGCGCCTCCAGAAAGGGGAGCGCCGGATCGCGCCAGAATATGTGGGCGTCGACGGGCCGGGGAGCCATGTGCCTCGCACTGCGAAATTGGGACTGGGCACACCGTCATAGGCCAGTTCGCCACCACAGACAAATGGCCCCGGGCCGGCTTATTTCCAACGGGAAGGAAGGCATCAACAGAGTTCCGGCAGGCAGGAAAGCGTATTGCCGATGCCGAAACAACCCTCGCACGACGGGC
Source organism: Sinorhizobium sp. BJ1 (assembly GCF_002531555.1). NCBI lineage: Bacteria > Pseudomonadati > Pseudomonadota > Alphaproteobacteria > Hyphomicrobiales > Rhizobiaceae > Sinorhizobium > Sinorhizobium sp. BJ1. The sequence continues at coordinate 40,687 of NZ_NWTH01000022.1, read as the reverse complement.
GTTTCGGCGGCCCCGCACGGTCATGCGCAGCGGGAATAACCTGCAAAATCCGCATATTGCGGGAGTCCTTGAATCGAAACCGATTTAAGGATAAAATTACCCCAGCAATTCAAGGCGTTACGGCAACCGTGCGATCCCAAACGACCGGAGCTGGAACGTGTGTTGCACGCGAGTGGTAACGCTTTGATCAAGCTTCATACGTGGAGGTTGTCATGCCCAACACCCTTATGGCAGGAAGAAGAAGTCAGGATTGGGCCAATCTGGTCCTGGCCGTCTGCCTGTTCCTCTCTCCCTGGGTCATCGGCTTCGCATCTGATACGACGCCGACCTGGAACGCTTGGATCGCCGCAATCGTGCTCGGCGCCCTTGCGGTCGCGACCCTTTCGGCCTTCGCCGAATGGGAGGAATGGGCCAATATGGTGATCGGTCTGTGGTTGATCGTTTCTCCCTGGATCCTCGGCTTCATGGCGAATGCGAACGCGATGTGGACTCACGTCATTCTCGGCGTGCTCGTCGCCGCAATCGCCGCCTGGGCGCTCTGGGATTATCGTCATCACCTGCATGCCTAGACTTAACGGCTTCGGGTCGAGCCGGAGCCGCTAAGTCACAGCACTGGGATCGAGCGGCCCACGAGAAACGACGACCGCTCGAACATGTCGCGCGTTCGCTATGAACGCTGTGCCGACTATCTCCCGCTTTTCGGGAATGCCGGAAAGCGGGAGCAGCTTTGAGTTATCCTCCGACGACGAGCCGCCCGTCCGCGACCCACTCCATATCCGCGACCCCGAGTTCCCGCCGCTCACGCTCTGTTTCGATCGCGAGATCGAGGACCTTCTGCAGGTCGGCGGCATGGCGGAAGCCGGGCTCGGTCACCTGCCCGGCCTGAACCGCGGCGACGAAGCGCTCGTAATTGGTCGGCACCGTGCCCGCATCGACCTCGCGCCAGATGGCCTTTTCGACGTCGGGCCCAAGGCACGCCCGCAGGCTAGAGCCATCCGGCGTGTGGATCACCTCCAGCGCACCCTTGTCGCCATGCAGCCTCAGCCTCAGCTCGTTAAGATGGCCGGTTGCCCAGCGACTCGCATGAATGACGCCCATGGCACCGCTGTCGAACTCCACCGTCATGGCGAAACTGTCATTGGCATCGAGGTCGTATTCGCCGATCCGGTTACCGGGCACCTTGTCGAAGGCCTTCAGCCGCGCGAACACACGCTCGACCGAAATGCCGGCCCCATAGCCGGCAAAATCAAGAATATGAATGCCGACATCGCCGAGCACGCCGTTCGAACCGTGCCTGGTCGAAAGCCGCCACAGCCACTTGGACTCGCTCGCCCAGTCGCCCCAGGCCTTCGACACCAGCCAGCTCTGCAGATAGGAGGCTTCCAGATGCCTGACCTCGCCGATGGCGCCGGAGAGTACCAGTTCGCGCGCCTTCTGAAGCGGCGCCACATTGCGGTAGGTGAGGTTGACCATGGCGATGAGACCGGAGCGCTCGGCCGCCGCGGCCATTTCAGCGGCCTTTTCATAGTTCTCCGCCAGCGGCTTCTCGCAGAGCACGTGCTTGCCGGCGGCAATCAGAGCAAGCGTCGTCGGATGGTGCGCCTTGTCGGGGGTGACGTTGGTCGCAGCATCGAATTGCCCCCAGGCGATCGCCTCCTCGAGCGACGTGAAGGTATGCTCGATGCCGTGCTGCTCGGCAAAGGCCTTGGCGCGGTTCGGGTCGACATCGACGGCGCCGATCATTTCGACGCCGTCTATCTTGGCGAAGGCGTTGGCATGGCTGTTTGCCATGCCGCCGGTTCCGAGTATCAGCAGACGCATCGGCACGCTCCTCATCTGTAGCCCGCTTCGCCGGCGCGGTGCAGTTTCGGGCCGCGCTCGACGATCGGCTCCAGCGCCTTTTCCACCGGCACGTTCGGCGCCTCGTGGATCGCCTTGTAGGACCCTTGCGGGTTATGCGCCCATTTCACCGAATTGCGCAGCACATGCTGCACCGTTTCATCGTGATAGGTCGGATAGGTCTCGTGGCCGGGACGGAAATAGAAGATGTTGCCGGCACCGCGCCGCCAGGTCAGCCCGGAGCGGAACACCTCGCCGCCGGCAAACCAGGAGATGAACACCGTCTCCAGCGGCTCCGGCACGGAGAATTGTTCGCCATACATCTCCTCGTGCTCGATGACGAAATTGTCGCCGAGGCCTTCGGCAATCGGATGGCGCGGGTTGACGACCCAGACGCGCTCGCGTTCGCCCGCCTCGCGCCATTTGAGTGCGCAGGGCGTGCCCATCAGCCGCTTAAAGACCTTGGAGAAATGGCCGGAATGCAGCACGATCAGTCCCATGCCTTCCCAGACCCGCTTGGCGACCCGCTCGACGATCCTGTCGTCGACGGCGCCATGATCCTTGTGGCCCCACCACAAAAGCACATCGGCCGAAGCCAGCCGCTCCTCGCTCAGCCCGTGCTCCGGCTCCTGCAGCGTCGCCGTCGTTGCCTTGATCGCCGGATCGGTGTTCAGCGCCGCGGCGATCGTGTTGTGCATGCCGTCCGGATAGATTTCCCGCACGACGGCATTCGTCTGCTCGTGGATGTTCTCACCCCATACGATGGTGTTGATAGACAAGGTCGTTCTCCTGCTGATTGGGGCATCCGCCGCGGGTGCCCGCTGTCCGTGAATTGAGTCTGTCGACCGGGGTCGGGCTGGGATTTCGCCCTACGGGGTCTAACGTCTGGCATTTGGAAATGATCCGAAATCGATGCGATCTACAGCGCCATGCGTCTTCTCAGACGCACAAAGGTCGCTGTAGCACTTTGAATGCTGCATGTTTTATCCTTAAATCGGCGACGATTTTAGGAAGCATGCATTACGCGGCACCTCGCAGAATGTGGCGTCCTATCGACCGCCCCGCCGCATCGAAGCGGTGGATCTGGCCGGCCTCCGGAGCGATCCGCACCGTCTCGCCCGGCTGATGCCGGGACGTGCCGGTCTCCCGGACGATTACCGGTTCGCCGGCGCCGATGTCGAGGTAGATGTAGCTGTCGGATCCGAGCATCTCGGAGTGGACGACGGTTCCGGCCCATTGCCCGTCCTCGCCGGCGATCTCCAGATGTTCCGCCCGGATGCCGATCGTCTCGGCTTCGTGGAGCGCGGCGAAAGGCCCCGAGAGGAAGTTCATCTTCGGCGAACCGATGAAGCCGGCGACAAACACCGAGTTCGGATTTTCGTAAAGCTCGAGCGGCGTGCCGATCTGTTCGACGCGCCCGTCTCTCAGCACGCAGATGCGATCGGCGAGCGTCATCGCCTCGACCTGATCATGGGTGACATAGATCATCGTCGTCTTGTGCATGCTGCGATGAAGCTTGGCGATCTCAATGCGGGTGGCGACGCGCAGCGCCGCATCAAGATTGGAAAGCGGCTCGTCGAACAGAAAGACTTTGGGATCGCGGACGATCGCGCGTCCGATTGCGACGCGCTGCCGCTGGCCACCCGAGAGCTGACGCGGCAGCCGCTCAAGATAAGGGGTGAGTTGCAGCATCTCCGCCGCCGCCTCCACGCGCTTGCGGCACTGCTCCTTGTCCTTGCCGGCGAGCTGCATCCCGAAGGCCATGTTCTCGAAGACCGTCATGTGCGGGTAAAGCGCATAGGACTGAAAGACCATGGCGATACCACGTTTCGACGGGACGAGATGGTTGACGACCTCACCATCGAAGGCGAGCGTGCCGGAGGTGATCTCCTCGAGGCCGGCAATCAGCCTCAAAAGAGTGGACTTCCCGCAACCGGAAGGGCCGACGAAAACCATGAATTCGCCCGCCCGGATATCCATGCTGACGCCCTTGATGACGTCGTAGGCGCCGAACGACTTGCGAATGTCGCGCAATTGCAGCTCTGCCATCTCTTAACTCCTAACCTTTGACGCCGCCGGCCGTCAGGCCGGAAATGATCCGCCGCTGAAAGATGAGCACGAGCACCACCAGTGGCACCGTGACGATCACCGATGCGGCCATGATGTTGCCCCAGGGGATTTCGAAGTTGCTGCTGCCTGAAAGGAGCGCGATCGCCACCGGCACCGTGCGCTGCACGTCCGACGAGGTGAAGGTGAGCGCGAACAGGAATTCGTTCCAGGCGGCAATGAAGGCGAGCAGGCCGGTCGTGACCAGGGCCGGCCACATCAGCGGCATGAACACCCGCGTGATGATCACCCAGGGCGAGGCGCCGTCGACGATCGCCGCTTCCTCGATCTCCACCGGCAGGTCGCGCATGAAGGTTGTCAGCACCCAGACCGTAAACGGCAACGTGAAGATCATGTAGGAAAAGATCAGCGCCAGCGGCGTGTTGAAGATCCCGATCCCGCGTATCAGCTCGAAGAGACCGGCAAGAACGGCGATCTGCGGAAACATCGACACCGACAGGATGGTCAGCAGCAGCAGCGACCGGCCGCGGAAGCGCACCCGTCCGAGCGCATAGGCGGCGGTGACCGCGAGCAGCAGCGAGATGGCGACGACCAACGTCGCCACGAGCAGCGAATTTCCGAGATTCCGCAGGAAGCTGCCGCTCGAGACGACGTTCGTGTAATTGGCCAGCGACAGTTCGCTTGGCCAATAGTCGACGCGGAAGAGGGCGGTGCCGGATTTGAGGCTCGTCAGGACCGCGTAGTAGAAGGGAAAGACCGCGATGACGATGATCGTCGCGACAAGCAGGTAGAAAGCGGTGCGTTTCGCGAGTGTCGCAGCCATCAGCGTTCTCCTCCGTCGAAGTTGACGCGCCCGAACCACATGTAGAGGACGGTGATCGAGGCGATGATCAGGAACAGCATGGTCGAGGCGGCCGCGCCGTAGGCGAACTTGTCGAAATCGAAAAGGTTCTCGCGGGCCAGCACCGACATCGTCTTCGTCTGCGCATTGTTGGGGGTGAGTACGTAGATGAGGTCGAAGATGCGCAGCGCGTCGAGCATCCGGAAGATCACCGCGACCATCAGTGCCGGCCGGATGAGCGGCAAGGTCACCCGCCAGAACACCCGGAGCGGATGGACCCCGTCTATCCTGGCGGCCTCATAGATGTCGATCGGCACCATCTGCAGGCCGGCGAGGATCAAGAGCGCCATGAACGGCGTCGTCTTCCAGACGTCGACGATGAGCACGGCGATCATCGCCGTATCGGGACTGGCGGTCCAGGCGATCTTCTGGCTGATCAGGCCGAGCCCGAGGAATATCTCGTTCAAAATGCCGAACTGATCGTTGAGCATCCATGCCCACATCTTTGCCGAAACGATCGTCGGGATCGCCCACGGAATGAGGATTGCCGCCCGCACCAGGCCGCGCCCGGAAAAATGGGCATTCAGCACCAGGGCGACGACGAGCCCCAGCGCCGTCTCGATGCTGACGGAGATCACGGTGAATTTCAGCGTGTTCCAGACGGCGTTCCACCAGGCCGGGTCGGCGAGCAGGCCCTTGTAGATGGTGCGGCCGCTCTTCAACGTGATCCAGGAAAGATAGTTTTGAAAGCCGACGAAATCGGCGCCGGCGAGGTTCGTCAGCGACGCATTGGTGAAGCTGAAATAGATGGTCCGGACGAGCGGCCAGCCTGCGACGAGCGCCAGCACCAGCAGGGTCGGTGCCAGGAACACCCAGGCGGAGCGGACGCGCTGGACCTTGAGGTCCGAATTGATATGGCTCGGATGCGCAAGCGCGGCCGGTGGGTCCGCGACGGTGAGATCGGTCATAAGGTTGGCTCCCCATTGCCGTTCGGCTTTCGCCGCTAGGTTTCAGGGGGGATGGCGGCCGGAGTGGGCCGCCATCCCCGGCGACGGCTGCAAGGCGGGGAGAGAGGTACAAAGTTTTACAGGCTTCCCCGCCCGGGGAGGTTTACCAGCTGTCGCCTTTGAGCTCGGTCAGCTCGACTTCCAGCAGTTCGAGGTTGTCGGCAGCGGTGCCGTCGCCGGAGAGCGTGTTATGGACGGCGCTCCAGAGTTTCGAGGAGACTTCGTTATACTTGACCTTCGTGACGGCCGACGGGCGCGGCACGGCACTTTGGAAGATCGCTTTCCAGTTCGGCATGAAGGGGTGGGTGGCGGCAATTTCCGCGTCGTCGTAAAGGGCGGCAACCGTCGGCAATTGCGACAGTTGCAGGGCACGCGCTTTCTGCACTTCCTTGGACGAGAGGAACTTTACGAGCTCGATAGCCGCTTCCTGCTCATCGGAGTATTTCGACACCGCGAGGTTCCAGCCGCCGAGCGTCGAGGACGGCCTTTCGCCGTCGGTCGCGGTCGGCAGCGGCATCACGTCGAATTTTCCCTTGACGGCGCTGTCGTCACCGTTCCCGAGCGCATAGGCATAGGGCCAGTTGCGCATGAAGACGGCATTGCCGGTCTGCCAGACGCCGCGCGATTCCTCCTCCTGATAGGCAAGCACGCCCTCGGGCGCGATCGTGCCGATCCAGCCCTTGGCCCGCTCGATGGCCGCAGCCGCCTTTTCGTTGTTGACGGAGATCGTCCCGTCGGCCTCGACGATTTGCCCGCCACCGGAGGACTTGATCCATTCCAGCGCGTTGCAGGTCAGCCCCTCATAGGCATTGCCCTGGAAGACATAGCCCCAGAGATCGGTCTTCCCGTCGGCCCGCTCCTTTTCCTGGATCTCCTTGGCGGTCGCCGTCAATTCGTCCCAGGTCTTGGGCGGCGTCTTGCCGTATTTCTCCAGCAAGTCCTTGCGGTAGTAGAGCGCCGGCGCATCGGTGAAGATTGGCAGCGCCACCAGCTTGCCGTTGACGGTCTGTGACTGGATGATCGACGGGAAGTGATCGCCGACCACGTCTTTGGCGGCCTCGGTGAGGTCGACGAACTGGTTGTCGAGCTGCGGCGCCCAGATAACGTCCGTCTGGTAGACGTCGACGTCCTTGTTTCCAGCCGCCAGCCACAGCCGGTATTGGCTGAATTGCTCGCTGCTCGACGGCGGCATGGTGACGAGACTGACCTTGTGGCCGGTCTTTTTCTCGAAGGCGTCGAGCTGTTCGCGCATGAAATGCACGTTCTTGCCGGTGGTGTTGGCGGCAAGCGCTAGCTCCGCAGCGACGGCAAGGTCGGCGGCGCCCAGAGCGGCGCAGAGAGTCAAGGTTCTCAGAAGCAGTGTCATGATCGATGGCTCCTCCAAATCCCCCAACCGCTCGAAAGCTCCTCAGCAAATTCGAAAACGGTTTGGCTGGAAAAAAGTGTCAGAAGCGCGAAATGATGTCAATATACTGCCGGACGCCAGTTTGCAGGTACGAATTCAGGCGGTTAAATGTCACAAATTCAGGAGCTTATCCTGTTTACAACCTTGTTTCGCGTTCGTTTGACTCAAAGCTCACGATGCGTGTACGCCTCATAAAATTTAAAGCGATTTGGCTGAGGTGACCGCGCAAGATAGACTCTGCTTCTCGCCAGATGCGGCAACCGGGCGATCGGTTGTCCCTTGCGGCAAAGGCGTATATTCCTCATCGAGGCAACCGGGGTTAAGGGAATAGTTAGGCCGCATGAAGCTCAAGGAGTTCGCCCGCCAATTGGGTCTTTCGCCGACAACGGTCAGCCGTGCGCTGAGCGGCTATCCGGAGGTGAGCGAAAAGACCCGCAAACGGGTGGCGGAAGAGGCCGTCCGGCTCGGCTATCGGCCCAACATCAATGCGGTGCGGCTGGTGACCGGGCGCGCCGGTGCGATCGGCGTCATCATGGGCCGCACCGGCGAGTTTCACTTCGCCGAATTCATGAGCGGCATGGCCGAGCGCCTGGACGGCGAGGACATCGACATCCTCGTCAGCCCGACGACGGATCGCGACTCCACCGACGAGATTTCGCTCTACAGCAGGCTCGTCACCAGCGGCCGGGTCGATGCGGTGATCGTCCATTCGCCGAAGCCGACCGACGAGCGCATCGCCTTTCTTCACGAGCTCGGCTTTCCATTTCTGGTCCACGGCCGTTCCGAGACTGACGTGCCGCATGCCTGGATCGACATCGACAACGAGAGCGCCGTCCGGCGCGCCACGTCCCATCTGCTCGACCTCGGCCACAAGCGCGTTGCGATGATCAACGGCCGCCACGGGCGGACCTTCTCGCTGCATCGTGACAAGGGTTACCGCAATGCGCTGCAGGAGCGCGGTATTCCCTTCGATCCACGCCTTGTCGCCCATGACCACTTCACCGACGAGCTCGGTTTTCGCTATGCCCGGTCGTTTCTCGAACAATCGCCGCGGCCGACCGCCTTCGTTGCCGGCTCGATGATGACGGCGCTCGGGATCTATCGCGCGGTGCGTTCCCGCGGGCTCGTCGTCGGACGCGACATTTCGGTGATCGCCCATGACGACGTGTTCCCCTATCTGACGGCCGACAACATGGTCCCGTCGCTTTCGGCGACCCGCTCCTCGATGCGGGCGGCCGGGGCACGATCGGCGGATCTCGTGCTGCAACTGTTGGGCGGACGGTCGGCCGAGGAGATCCACGAGCTCTGGCCCGTCGAACTCATCCTGCGCGAGTCGACCGGCCCGGCGCCAGCGGAAGCACAGTCTTGAGCGAGCAAGTCATCGCACGCAAAGAGGTCGCGATCATCGGCGGCGGACCGGCCGGCCTGATGGCGGCCGAGACTCTGGCGGAGCTCGGCAATGCGGTGACGATCTACGAGGCGATGCCGACAGCCGCGCGCAAGTTACTGCTTGCTGGCAAGTCCGGGCTCAACATCACGCATTCCGAGAGCTATCAGCGCTTCGCGATGCGCTTCGGCCACGCGTCCGATCGCCTCCGCCCTGCCCTCGACGCCTTCACGCCCGACGACATACAAACCTGGGCGGCCGGGCTCGGCACAGAAACCTTCGTCGGCTCCTCCGGCCGCGTCTTTCCGAAGGCGATGAAGGCCTCGCCGCTGCTGCGGGCCTGGCTGCGCCGGCTGGAGGCCAAGCGCGTCAGGCTCCTCACCCGCCACCGCTGGATCGGCTTTGCGGAGGACGGCTATCTGTTCGAGACGCCGGAGGGACGGAAGACCGTCCACTGCAACGCCGCGCTGCTGGCACTTGGCGGCGCAAGCTGGCCGCGGCTCGGCTCCGACGCCGCCTGGGTGCCTTGGCTGGCCGCCAAGGGAGTAGAAGTCCACCCGTTTCGCCCCGCCAATTGCGGCTTCGACGTCGCCTGGAGCGAGGCATTCGTGGGGCGCTTCGCCGGCGAACCCTTGAAATCCGTCGCCGCCACGTCCGGGGCCGGCGCTCTTCCGGGCGAATTCGTGGTGAGCCGCCACGGGATCGAAGGCAGCCTCGTCTACGCCCATGCGGCGGCCCTGCGCGACCAGCTGGAGCGGGACGGCAAGGCCGCGCTTACGCTCGATCTCGCGCCGGGTCGAAGCTTGGACCGCCTGACGCGGGATCTGGCGCGCCAGGATGGAAAGGCGAGCTTTGCCAATCGCCTCAGGAAGGGTGCCGGCCTCGAAGGCGTCAAAGCGGCGCTGTTACGCGAGCTCGTGCCGGCGGTATCGAAGGCCGATCCAGAAAAGCTGGCAGTCACCATAAAGGCCTTGCCCATCCCGCTGCTGCGGCCGCGATCAATCGTCGAGGCGATCTCGTCGGCCGGCGGCATCGGCTTTGATCAGATCGACGCTCACTTCATGCTGAAGGCGCTCCCCGGCCTCTTCGTCGCTGGCGAGATGCTCGACTGGGAAGCGCCAACCGGCGGTTACCTGCTGACCGCCTGCATTGCGACGGGCCGTGCCGCGGCGCGCGGCATCGAGGCCTGGCTGGCTCGCGACTAATCGGGCTTTGCGACAAACCTGTCCGTGAGCGGAACGCTCATTCGATCTACATTCATGAACTGAATTCACAGGCGTTTCAACAAGGCAGCGGCTTATCGCGGCGGCGCGGCGCTAGCATATTGCACTGCGAAAAACCAACCGTCGTCAACGCCTCTTCAAGCCTCCGCTCGCACTCCGAACGGCGGGCGGAAACGGATTTGCCATGCCTCTCGCTATCTTCGCCCTGACGATCGCCGCTTACGCGATCGGCACCACTGAATTCGTCATCGTCGGTCTGTTGCCGACGGTCGCGACCGACCTCGACATTACCCTGCCGCTCGCCGGCCTTATCGTCAGCGTTTATGCGCTCGGCGTCACCTTCGGCGCCCCCATTCTTACCGCGCTCACTAGCAGGATCGAGCGCAAGCCGCTACTGCTCGGTCTGATGGCGCTCTTCATCGTCGGCAATACGGGGGCTGCACTTTCGCCGAGCTATGAAATGCTGCTCGTCGCCCGCGTGTTCTCGGCCTTCGCCCACGGTGTGTTCTTCTCGGTCGGCTCGACCATTGCCGCCGATCTCGTTCCGGAAAACCGCCGCGCCTCGGCGATCGCCATGATGTTCATGGGGCTGACTGTCGCAATCGTCACCGGCGTGCCGATCGGCACCCATATCGGCCAGATCTTCGGTTGGCGCACGACCTTCTGGGCCGTTGCGGCGCTCGGCGTGATCGCCTTTGCCGGCATCGCGGCGCTCCTGCCGAAGTCGCTCTCCAGGGCTACCCCGGCAAGCCTTGTCGACCAGCTCCGCGTGCTTTCCTCCGGCCGCCTGCTGATCGTCTTCGCGATGACCGCGCTCGGCTATGGCGGCACCTTCGTCGCCTTTACCTACCTCGCGCCGATCCTTCAGGAAATCACCGGCTTTTCGCCCGAAAGCGTCAGCCTGATCCTGGTTCTCTACGGCGTCGCCATCGCCATCGGCAATATCTCCGGCGGGCGGATCGCCAACACCAATCCGGTGAAGGCGCTTATCGGCCTCTTCCTCCTCCAGGCGCTGGTACTCTTCGCCTTCTCCTTCACGGCGGCTTCCCCGGTGCCGACGCTCGTGACACTGGCCGCGCTCGGCTTCCTCTCCTTCGCCAATGTTCCAGGGCTGCAGCTCTATGTCGTCCAGCTTGCCAAGGAGCATCGACCCGGCACCATCGATGTCGCCTCGGCGCTCAACATCGCCGCCTTCAACCTCGGCATCGCGCTCGGTGCCTGGCTCGGCGGCAAGGTGGTGGACTCCGCCCTCGGTCTCGCTGCGACGCCCTGGGTCGGCGCCGTCCTCGTGTCCCTCGCACTGCTCTTGACCCTCTGGAGCGGTGCACTGGATCGGCGCTCCACCGGCGCATTGCAGGCCGCCTGATCCTTGTTCATCAGGCTTCCAGCGGCCCGGTGCATGACGCGCCGGGCCGTTCTTGTATACTTCCCCTCTGCGCGCCGATCAGTCGTCGATCCGGAACCCGACCTTCATGACCACCTGATAGTGGGCCACCTTGCCATTGACGATCTGCCCGCGAATCTGGTCGACCTCGAACCAGTCGAGGTTACGCATCGTTTTCGAAGCCCGCGAAATCGCCGTTTCGATGGCTTCGTTAACCGAGTTCGGAGAACTTCCGATCAGTTCAACTTTCTTATAGACGTGCCCGCTCACCGTATCCTCCTCAAAAGGTTTCCGATCTGGCATCCTTGGCATCTAGGTCGACAGCAGCATACGTCGCCGCTGACGAGCCGATCATGCCTCCGTTGCGTCCCCGCCGCCAGCGAAAGCTCGAAATTGCGGTCGACCGCGCCGGCAAAACGCATCGGCAGGGCGAAAATCAATTCACCGCGGCACCGGCGCAGGCTATAGCGGGTTTCATTCGATGCCGCTCTGGAGCTCGCCTTGACTGATACCGTCACCGACCGTTTCTTGCGCTACGTCGTCATCGACACCCAGTCGGACCCCACGTCACCGACGCAGCCCTCCACCGAAAAGCAGAAGACTCTCGGCCGTTTGCTGGTCGAGGAGTTGCTGGCGATCGGCCTTGCCGACGCCCATCTCGACGAGCACGGCTACGTCTATGCGACCATTCCGTCGAACGTCGACAAGCCGGTGCCGGTGATCTGCTTCTGCTCGCATATGGACACGGCGCCCGACTTCACCGGCACCAACGTCAAGCCGCAGATCGTCCGCAACTACGCGGGCGGCGACATCCGGCTTGCGGGCGATCCGGCGCAGGTGATCCGCGTCAGCGACAATCCGGCGCTCGCCGACCAGATCGGCAACGACATCATCACGACCGACGGCACGACGCTGCTCGGCGCCGACGACAAGGCCGGTCTCGCCGAGATCGTCGCGGCCGCCCAGCGCCTCGTCGACAATCCCGACATCCGGCACGGAACGATCAAGATCCTCTTTACGCCCGACGAGGAGATCGGCCGCGGCGTCGACAAGGCGGACCTGGAAAAGCTCGGCGCGGCCTTCGCCTACACGGTCGACGGCGAGACGGCCGGCCATATCGAGGACGAGACCTTCTCGGCCGACAGCGTCGATATCACCATCCACGGCGTCGCCATCCATCCAGGCTTCGCCAAGGGCAAGATGGAAAACGCCATCAAGATCGGCGCGGCGATCGTCGATCGGCTGCCGAAGGACATGGCGCCGGAGACGACGGACGGCCGCGAGGGCTTCGTCCATCCGACCGGCCTGACCGGTTCGATGGAGAAGGCCACCTTGAGCTTCATCGTCCGCGATTTCGAAGAGGAGGGCCTCGCCGCCAAGGAGCAGATGCTCGATCACCTGGCGAGAAGTGTCATGAAGGACTATCCCGGCTCCAGCTACAGCTTCGAGATCAAGGAGCAATACCGCAACATGAAGGCGATCCTCGACCGCCATCCGGAGATCGTCGAGAATGCCGTCGAGGCGATCCGCCGCGCCGGCATGACGCCGGTTCGTGGCAGCATCCGCGGCGGCACCGACGGGTCGCGGCTGTCCTTCATGGGCCTGCCCTCCGCCAACCTCTTTGCCGGCGGCCACGCCTTCCACTCGCCGCTTGAATGGATCAGCCAGCAGGACATGGAGAGAGCGGTGGAGACGATCGTCGAACTGGCGAAGGTCTGGGCGGAGCGGCGTTAGGACGCTCGCTTGTCCACAAGGGCGCATGAGTTCTTTTGGCCAGACGTGGGTGGTGACCCGAAGTTCTCAGCCAAAGTGCCGAAGAGTTGCATCGCGGACCGAGCGGACATCGCTTGCATGTTGGCCCGACGACATTCGCCATATGTACCCATCGGTACCCGTTCTCACAGTTGACAATCGCGCCTGATCCATCGCCGCCACTATTCCAGAATGACGACGGCTTCGACCTCGAAGAGCATGGGGTCAATTGCAAGCTTGGGGACAGGGATCAGAGTCTGCGCCGGCAGTGCCTCGCCGAACATTTCCTTGACGTTCTTGGTCAACACCTCAAGCTTGGACATATCGTGATCGACCACGAAGACCGTGAGCTTGGCGACCTGATCCGGCCTTGCACCGAGCGCATCGAGGGCGGTGCGCAGATTTGCGTAGGCCTGCTTCACCTGGACAGCGAAGTCGGGCGACAAGGCTCCAGTGCTGTCTTGGCCGCCCTGTCCGGAGATGTAGGCTAGCCGGGCTTCGCGGGGCACAATCACCGCCGTGCTGTAGCCATTCGGCGTCGGATCATAGAGGTTTCGTGGATTGACGATGGTCAGCTTGAGATCATTCTCATTCGCTGTCGTCGCATTGGGAACTCCCATGGTCATGATGATTAGCCCTCCGATAAGCAGATGCTTGATTGCGCGTGACATGATTTTCTCTTGGCGCTGAGGACAAAACGTGCCCCCGCGGTGCAGGATTGAACTTTAACCCATCGCCCATATGATTTACTCGTACAGCGTACGATTCAATCGCATCGTACGCTGTACGAGTCAAGCGCTCAGGATCGACATTCGTCGCATCGTCGGCTTAAATCGACGTTCTGATCAGCAAGGAAGACGGATGGCAGCCAAACGCAGCGGCGCTCAGAGCAAACGGTCTCAGCGGATAGGTGTGTCACTCCGGTCCGCGCAGGAGCCACGCAGTGAACCGCCTCTCTCACTGGAACGGATCGTGGCGACCGCGGTAGAACTGCTGGACGCCCAGGGAGTCGACGGATTGAAGATGCGTCGGCTGGCAGATCGCCTCGGCTCGGGCGCAATGAGCCTTTATTGGCACGTCGACAACAAAGAGGAGGTCTTTGATCTGGCCCTCGACTCGGTCCTCGAATATCGCGGACCGCCGCAAATAGTTGAGTCTCAAGACTGGCGCCGGGAAGTCATTCATATGCTCGAAGACTGGCGCGCCAGCATGCTGCGCCATCCTTGGTCGGCATCGCTGTTGCCGCGCCGGGCGCTCGGCCCGAATATGCTTAGTCGCCTAGAGATGCTGAGCAAGACCTTGTCCAGAGCCGGTGTAGCGGACGCGGATTTGAACGTCACGATATGGTCGCTCTGGAACTATGTGATAGGCGCTACCGTCACCCGGGCGAGCTTCGACCTCTCGGACGACGACAGGGCCGCCGCGCAGCAGCGCCTCACACGCCTCAGCGAACACTACCCGACAATCGAACGCTCTCGTCTGCTGCTGGATAACGATTGGGACGGCGCTTTCAGGAAAGGCCTCGACTTCCTGCTTGATGGCCTCGCTCCGAGATAATGAACATTCGGCATCCCCTGGACGAGACGGTGCCGGATTGCCTCGGCATGCTGCCTACTACATGTTTCCTTCAATCGGAGCCATTCCAAAACATGCAGCAATTCAAAGTGCTACAGCGACCTGCGCGTCTGACAAGACGCGCTGCGCTGTAGTGGTGTTGGTGATCGCGGCTACTGCGCGTCCTCTCCTCCCCTCGCCTCTCAATGCTCGTTCACATGTGTGCCATGCGCATGGATGATCGCCTGCGCCTCCTTCCCGTAGAGCTCTTCGAAATGATCGAAGCTCTTGGCAAAATAGCCGATGCCCTGCGTTGCCGATCGCAACGATCGGGCCAGTTCTTCGAACGCGCTGCCGGGGATGAGGGCACGGAAGATGTCCCATCCCTTCGCCGCCTCGTCGCGGTCGAAGCCGAGCACCTGGCCCTTGAGGGTCGAGACGACCGGCACGAGCGCGCCGGAATAGATCGACGGCACATGGATCTCCACCCGAAAGATTGGCTGCAGCAGCACGGCGGCGGCTTGCGACAGCGCCTGCCGCACCCCGAGCTTTCCAGCCGTCCGAAAGGCATATTCCGAACTGTCGACGGAATGGTGCTGACCGTCGGTCAAAATTACGCCGACGTCGATCGCCTTGAAGCCGAGCGAGCCCTTGTCCATCGCCTCGCGGGCGCCGGCTTCGACTGCCGGGATGAAGTTTCGCGGCACTGCACCGCCCTTGACGGTTTCGGCGAAGGAGAACCCCTCACCGCGGCCATTCGGATGGACGCTCAGCTTGACGTCCGCGAACTGGCCGGCCCCGCCGGTCTGCTTGCGGTGGCGGTAATGCACCTCCGCCGACTTCGAGATCGTCTCCCGATAGACCGGGCTCGGCGGCCGCTCGCTGACCTGCACATGGAAGACATCGGAAAGCGTCCGGCAGATGTCGCGCAGGTGCACCGGCCCTTGGACGCTGACCAGCTGCGCACCGGTGCCCTCCTCCTGCATGACGGTCAGGCCGCGATCTGTCTCGGCGAGTTTCGCCAGCGTTTCGGAGAGCTTGTTCTCATCGCGTTCGCTTTCCGGCACCAGTATCCGCTCGAGGATCGGCGTGGGCGGCGCCGTCCACGCTGGCGGGGCCACAGTCGCATGGGGCGTCAGCAGGGCCGGAACGGTGAGGTGATCCGATTTTACCGCCGCGAAAATCTGGCCGGCGACGGTGATGCCGCTTGCCATCGCCCGGCCGCTTGCCGGGTCGTGGAGCGCGCCGAGGCCGGCGCCGCCGAGCACCGCCCCCTGCTTGACGCCGTTCTGCAGCGCCCGGGCGACGACTGTCTTACCGACACTCTGCCGGTGGTAGGCGTGGAAGCTGACAGCCGTGAGTGTCGCTTCGTCGATGCCGGCGGCTGCGGCCAGGCGCTTGCGCAGCGCATCGGCGCGCGGCGCTTCGTGGCGTAACGCCTTCATCAGTCGCATGATGCCGTTGCTGTGGCTTGCCGCGCCGAGCAGCACCGGGATGATCCTGTTCTCGTTGAGCACCCGGGTCGAGATCGCGTAGATCGTGTCGCTCGCCGGCTCGCGGTCTTCGATCAATTCCTCGAGCAGCCAGTCGTCGAACTCGGAAAGATGCTCCAATAATTCGGTGCGCGCCTCGTGTTCACGCTCGATCGTGCTTTCGGGTATCTCGAAAAGCGACGATGTCTGGCCTTCGCGATAGCGCCAGGCGCGCTCCGAAATGAGGTCGCAGCTGCCGATGATCTTGTCGCCGTCGCGGATCGGTATTTGGCGCAGAACCAGCGGACGGGTGCAATAGTCCTGCAGCGCCGCGACGACGTCGCGCAACCGGCCGCGCGGCTCATCCATGCGGTTGACGAAGAGGATGCAGGGCGTACCCGAGGCCTCGATCGCCCGCAGATAGGGAGCGGCGAGCACCGCCTCGTCGACGACGGGCGAAACGCAGAGAACGCAGGCGTCGCTCGCCAGCAATGCATCCTGCGTATGGGCAAGCGCCTCGTTGTTGCCCGGCACGTCGAGAGCACACCAGGCCTCGCCGCCAAAATCGAATTCAGTGACACATAAACCGTACGGGGAAACTGACTTTTTCGGCTCGCCTTCCAGCGAGCCCAACCTTTCCACGAGCGTGGATTTTCCGATCTGCGAAGGACCGAGTACAGTAAAGCAGCGCATCCGCGTTCCTCCCTCTGCCAGGATGACACTTCTATGAAGATAGGATGCCCCTCTCGAAGGCAAAGTGCCAGAGATTGCTGTTTTTTCTTGGCGAGGCGGTTGAAAGCGGAAGGACGAGCCGGATGCGCTATGAATGCTGCTTTGCAGCAAGATGGGCGCCGAGCCTCAGCGCCAAGGTGACGGCCGGAAGCGTCGAGGCCGAACGGCCCAGCGCCGACGATGCACACATCGGCAGATCCGCAGCTGCGCCGCTCGCAATCATGCCTGCCCCCTTCCAGAGCACATCGCCCTGCCGCAAATTAGCCGAGCATAAGCGCAAGCGAGCCGCGGCGCGTTCATGCTTTGACGGATGCGATCTGAAAATGGAGGGTTACTCGAGGCCGCGACTTATCCATTCGCGCCGGGTGCGAATTCGGCGACAAGTTCGTGCCGATCGCCGGGATAGGTGAGCCGTACGCTGGTAACGGGGGCGCCGCCGATCCAGGTCCGCCGCTCGATCACCAGACACGGGGTGCCGATCGCTATATCGAGGGTCTGTGCCGCCTGGCGGCTCGCCGCCACGGCCCGGATCCGATGCTCGGCGGTGCTCCAGGGGATCTGGCCGAGCAGCCACGAGCCCGGTGCGACCGCATCGAAAGGCTCCGTTTCGGCTTCCGGCACGGCCGCAAGGTTGATAAGCCGCTCTTCGAGGCAAAAGGGCCGGCCGCCGGCGAAATGCCGGCAGGTGATTTCGAGCAGGCGCGCCGAACCCGGAAGATCGATCCGCGCCGAATCGCCGGGCTTGACCTTGCGCAGCACGCGTTCGTCGAGACTGTAGCCGTAATCGAGGCCGAGCGATTCGACCTCGAGCCTGACGTCATGGATCTCCATGACGGCCGACTGGACGTGCGGAAAGGTGACGTAGCTGCCGGATTTGCGCCGACGCTCGATAAGGCCTCGCTTGACGAGATCGCCGATCGCCTTGTTCACTGTCATCCGGGAGCAGCCGTATTGCTCCGTCAACTCGTGCTCGAACGGAATCCGATGGCCCGGCGGCCAGACGCCGGAGAGGATGTTCCCTTCAACGTCGTTCAGGATCCTCTGGTGCAGCGACAGCTGCTCGGGGCGGTCTCTGTCTTCTAAAGGATGATCGTTCGAAATGGCCGGGACCTCGCTGATAACCAGCCCGGCACCTTAGCGATTTCCGTCGCCGGCAACAGCCCCTGCGCCTCGGCCTCGTGTTTTTCCACCGAGGGCCCCGGATCCCGCACGCAAGCCGCGCAGAGGGCTATGCATGAATCGCTGCCAAGGTGCCTCGAATAGCGGCGCCTCGTTGTCCGCGGACAACCTCTCGGCTGAAGTTGTCCGCGGACAACTCTGAGCGGAGATATTCATGAAATCATGAGGCGGCGGAGCAAAACGGGTCTTTTTGCCAAGCGTTTGTCAATCGGCAACGAATCGGCGCATAGTATAACTGCGCAGATTCGCTCCTATTGCAGATTTTTGCGCAGTTTTCGGAGATCATGATGTTGCAGCCGAGAGTCCAGAGCGTCGACGAGCAGGAGCATTTGCCCTCCCTGCTGGCTGCCGACGCTCAGGAACTTGCGCATCAACTGCAGGAACATCAAAAGAAGATCTTCTCACCGACGGCTCAGAAAACCATGCGGCTGTTCAGCCCGGCGGAGGCTGCCGCCTTCATCGGAATCGGTGAAGGCTATCTGCGCCAGATCGCCTCAGAAGGCCACGGCCCGCAGCCGCTGTCAAACGGCCGGCGCATGTATGCTGTCGAGGACATCGAGCGGATCCGCCGCGTTCTCGACGAGGGCAGCAAGACGGGCAAATACATTCCGCACCGGCGGCCGGGCGAAAAGCTGCAGGTCGTTTCGGTGATGAACTTCAAGGGCGGCTCGGGCAAGACGACGACCGCGGCGCACCTGTCGCAATATCTTGCGCTGCGCGGCTATCGCGTGCTGGCAATCGACCTCGATCCGCAGGCATCGCTCTCGGCGCTTTTCGGCCATCAGCCGGAGCTCGACGTCGGCGAGGCCGAGACCCTTTATGGCGCCATTCGTTATGAGGACCCTCGTCCGATCGCCGACGTGGTGCGCTCGACCTACACGACCAATCTCCATTTGATCCCCGGCAATCTCGAATTGATGGAGTTCGAGCACGAGACCCCGAAAGCCATGATCGACGGTTCGGCGGAGACGCTGTTTTTCGCGCGGATCGGCGAGGTACTGACGGAGATCGAGAGCTTCTACGACATCGTCGTCATCGATTGCCCACCGCAGCTCGGCTTCCTGACCATGTCGGCGCTCTGCGCCGCAACGTCGGCGCTCATCACCGTGCATCCGCAGATGCTCGACGTCATGTCGATGTCCCAGTTCCTGTCGATGACGAGCGAACTCATGGCCGTCGTAGAGAAGGCGGGCGGCCGCACCAGCTATGACTGGATGCGCTACCTCGTGACGCGCTTCGAACCGAATGACGGCCCACAGAGCCAGATGACCGGCTTCATGCGGGCGATCTTCGGCAACCGCATGCTGCACAATGCCATGGTGAAATCGACCGCCATCTCGGATGCCGGCGTCACGAAGCAGACGCTCTACGAGGTCGAGCGGTCGCAATTCATCCGCGGCACCTATGACCGGGCGATGGATTCCCTCTCGCTCGTCAATGCCGAGATCGAAGAGATGATCGGCAGTGTCTGGGGAAGGAAGTAATCGATGGCCCGCAAGAACCTGATCGGCATCTCCGATAGCCCCGCCGCTCCGCTCGACGGAGAACGGCCGGTTGTCGAGCGCCCGATCGCAGGGCTTGCGCCGGGGCACCGGACCAATGGGCTGGTCGGCGGCATCACCAGATCGCTGACCAACATCACCCAGAAGGTTGAGCGGGCCGAGGAGCTGGAGCGCCAGCTGGCGCAAGGTCACGCGATCGTCGAGCTCGACCCGGCGACGATCGATGCCTCCTTCGTTATCGACCGGCTCGGCGTCACGCCCGAAGCGCAGGCTGCGCTGGTCCAACAGATCCGCGACCACGGACAACAGGTGCCGATCCTGGTGCGACCGCATCCGGAGTTCGAGAACCGCTATCAGGTGGCTTACGGCCACCGGCGGCTGGCGGCGCTGCGCGAGATCGGCGGCAAGGTCAAGGCCGTCGTTCGCGAGCTGAGCGACGAGCAGCTCGTCATCTCCCAGGGGCAGGAGAACAACGCCCGCACCGACCTCTCCTACATCGAGCGGTCGTTGTTCGCGGTGCGGCTCGAGGACCGCGGCTTTTCGCGTGAAACCATCATGTCGGCGCTCGGTGTCGACAAGGCGGCGCTGTCGAAAATGATCACCGTCGTGCGCCGCTTGCCGGTAGAGGTCATCGAGGCGATCGGTGCCGCGCCCGCCTTCGGCCGGCGGCGCTGGATGGAACTGGCCGACCGGCTTGAGAACGACGGACGTCGCGCCAAGGCGCTCGCTCATGTCCGACAAAACGCGTTTTCGGAGATGGACAGTGATCGACGGTTCGAAACGCTCTTCGCCTTTCTGACCGAGACCAAGGCTCGGGCTAGAGCCGAGACCTGGCTTGCGCCGGACCGGACGCGGCCCGTACGCATCCGCGACACCGATACGGAGACGACGCTTGCTTTCAGCAACAAGGCGGCACCGGGGTTCGCAGAATTCGTGAGGCAGAGGCTTGATGCTCTGTACCTCGAATACCAACAGGAAACAGGAGATTAAGCAGAGCAAAAGAAAAAGGCTTCCGAACGACTAGCGCTGCGGAAACCCTTCTCTCGTGTAGCAACTTGAGATTCCCATTTCCGCGAATCAGTGTCAAGCCCTTTTGGCGTCGTTTCGGCGAACGGTTTTCTTTTGCCTTGGAAAAGGTGAAGAGAAATGGAACGTGGAAGTGTGACGACGCCTTTCGGGCGCCGGGCGATGACGCTTGGCATGCTCGCAAGGCAGATCGCTGCCGGCGATATTCCGCCGAAGCAGTCGGTCGACAAATGGAAATTGTTTCGCACCGTCTGTGAAGCGAAGTCGGAGATCGGCGTCTCCGATCGCTCACTTGCCGTGCTCAATGCTCTCTTGAGCTTCTATCCCGGTGCCGAACTCTCGAGCGAAAACGGCCTCGTCGTCTTTCCCTCGAATACACAGCTCTCGCTTCGCACGCATGGCATGGCCGGCACGACGCTCCGCCGGCATCTCGCCTGCCTCGTCGAGACCGGCCTGATTGTCAGGCGCGACAGCCCGAACGGCAAGCGCTACGCCCGCAAGAGCCGCAACGGCACGATTGGCGAAGCCTTCGGTTTCGACCTCGCGCCACTGCTTGCACGGGCCGAAGAGTTTAAGGTCTCAGCCGCCAAACTCGCCGCCGAGAAACAGCATCTCCGACTCGTTCGCGAACGACTAAGCCTCTGCCGGCGCGACATAACAAAGCTGCTCGAACTCAGCCGCGAGATCAGCCCGGACGTTGATTGCCAAGACTTCGATTCCGAGTTTCATCAGCTGATCGCCAGCCTGCCGCGCAATGCGCCGGTCGGATGCTTCGAAGCCCTCCTCGACAAACTCGCAATGCTCCGTGACGAACTTACCAATCGATTGGAAATATTGCTGAATTCGCAAAAAACGGCTACCAATGATCACCAGAATGGATGGCACAAACAGAATTCAGACCCAGACTCTAAATTTGAATCTGAACCGAGCTTGGGAAAAGGCGAGGGGATTGGTTTGGCGGACGACCCGTGCCAAACCGAAAGAGCCACTGTCAGTTCGAACCTGCCTCACCAGAGGCGCTGCGGAGACCCTCCCCTGGCGCTGAACAGGTTCATTCCTCCGACTGATTCCATCGACCGCCCTCGCCGCCAGATCCCCTTGCCGGCGGTGCTTCAGGCCTGCCCGCAGATTGCCGACTACGGACCGTCCGGCCGTGTCGCGAACTGGAAAGACCTGATTACCGCGGCCATTGTCGTGCGCACCATGCTGGAGGTAAGCGCCGACGCCTATGAGGATGCCTGCTCGGTCCTTGGTTACGAGAACGCCGCAGCTGTCATGGCCTGCATTCTCGAAAGAGCCGATCAGATCAACTCGCCGGGCGGATATTTGCGGGATCTCACCCGACGCGCAAGGAAGCAAGCGTTTTCGCTGGCACCTATGGTCAGCGCCCTGTCTCAGGCTAGGAGGGTGAGCGCACCGATGACAAGTTAGCGCAGGGACGATAGGGCAGGGCAGAGGACGACGACAGCTGTTTGGAGGGCAGGGCCACTCGCGCGACTGCATATGCGGAGTGCTCTCATACCATTCGTTTGCCGCTGTAAAGCATCGACGATTTCTTATGCAAGAAGTCGGCCCGCATCGATCCGACACCTCTTCTTAACAAATTTGCCGTTATCGTAACGCATTGATGGAAAGCGGTCCGGTGGACTACACGGAAGCTAACTCGGCAGTTACTTCCGCTACATCGGGCCCGGAATTTCAGCCATTCAGCTTCCGATGATGGTGAGCCCCTCACCTACAGCGCCGAGCGACTTTTCAGACACACAAAGGTCGCTGTGCACGTTAGACTGCTGCATGTTTCCATCCTTAAATCTGCTTCAATTTGGCGAGACATGCGCATAGTCGAAGTTTTCAGTCCGCGTTCCGAAAAGCTCGGCTGGAGACCGATATGGCGTTTTGGCAGGGGTCTTTCGTATTCGCGAACTAATAGCCGTCCGCGCGTGGATTGGACCGAACTCGAGACCGTTTTCTGCAGATCGCCGGCAGAAAGCCTCGACATCCGCCACGTCGAAGACAAGCTTGATGACGGACTGACCATCCCGCTGCCCTTTCGCGGCCGGATGAATCATGATGTTGGCACCGCCATCCGAGGCGAACAGCTCGACAATTCCGTCGCGGGCAACCTTGTCACTTTGAAGCCGAAGTGTTTCTCGTAAAAGCGAGCCTTTGATATCTCGCGGATAGATAACCAGTCTGTTTAGCGGCACGTCCGCTTTCCTTTCCGGGTGACCTGTGCATCCGCGCGTGAATGTGGTCTCCAAGCGTGTTGACAGCTGTCAACAGTACATGGGCTGGCGATCACTCGCGCCAGTGCTCAGCGACCCAGGGGGTCGGGCGAATATAATGGCGCAGATAGCGAAACGGGTTCTTCTCCCTTCGCTCGGCAGAAAACATTCCCCATAAATGGCCGAGCGGTGTCGCGGCGCGGCCCTTGTAGCCGAACTGACCGTCGATCGCGTGCTGCGGCAGCAGGCCGCGCGGGAAGAGAACGATCCGGCAATCGGCGGGCAGGCGCGGCGCCAGATAGTAATTCAGCGGAAACGGCCAGCGGCAATCCTGGCGGAAATGCAGGACGTGCCGACGCGGGAAGAACTTAGCCCCGCCCGGCGCGTTGCGCGTTACGAAGCGCTGTTCGAAACGATATTCATCCGCCACGCCTTGGGGATCGGCGCGAAACTTCTCCTGCAAGGGCACTAGCTTGCCGACCGGGAAGCGGAACACCGACGTCTGGCCGAGCCGCTCGAACGGCGTCGTCTGGTTGACGGCCAGCACCACGTCATCCGGCCCGCCGATTTCGAAGAAGCTGTCGAGCGACCCGACGATCACCACGTCGAGGTCGAGAAACAGCACCGGTCCCTTGAGGCTGCCTAGCTTCGGTCCCCACAGGCGGGCTTTCGGCCAGATGCCCTTGGTGTTCTTCGGCATCTCGACATCGAGGGGCGGCAGGTCCTCGCAGAGAATTTCCGGGCGGAGGTTGTCACGGCTGTCGGTGAAGCAGGTGAAGGTGAAGGGCGGCGTTATGTTGCGTGCCACCATGGCATAGAGCCGATTGATGAAGGGCGCGCCATATTTGGTCCCCCAGCTGATGCAGATCACTTGCTTGACCCCGCCGCTTGCCGTCAGAACGCTTGCCATGGACTATTGCTTCTCTCGTATCTGTGCCTGCGGAAAGCGCCCAACGCCGAACGGTGCAGAACGGCGTTCCGGGGAGAGCGGCGAGGATATTGCAGGCAATCGATCAAACCCCGTGGGGTCTTAAAGCAGGAATTGCCGACAGATGGCAAGGTGCGGAGTCGCGCAGCTTTCGGGGAGACGTGGCTACGCCTGGGCAACCGGGGAGGGGAGCATTGCTGGCAGTGCCGTAAAGTGTCTAAGTTGACAGCTGTCAACAACGATCAACTTGGCGTCGCAGGGCTGTGAAAGTGGAGCGGCTGGAATACTTCGTCTCTTCCAACATCAAGGTGCACCGGCGAGAGGGGCCGGATCGATGCTGTTGACAGCTGTCAACTAACCCAGAAGGCGCCTTTTTGCCGGCCGCGACCAGCTAAAGTTCCGGGGATTGAACATTTATGGAGACAAGCGACGCAGTGCGCGAAATTTCGGTGGGTAATATCGCGTCGCCCTGTGACGGAAGGAAATAGCGTGTTAGCTTCCGTTTCAGCGAAAGGCTTCGTCTTTTTAATGAGATACGAGACTCCCGATCCGCTTCATCAAACGCTGCTTCCGGGCATAATCGCCGCGGAGGACGGGCTCGCCCGGCTCGATGAACGCGCTTCCCGCCACGCTGTTGCCGATGGGTTTCGCGAACGCGGGCAGTTCTTCGACGCAGCGGCGGCCCTCTGGGTGGCGGGCGAACTCGTCCATGTCGAGGATCTGGTTTTACATGATTCGCACATGGATACGCGAGCCCCTTCTCACGAATTGACGATCGCCCACGCGGTGTTGCGGGTGCGGCGCCGATTGGAGCTGGCCGAACCCGGCTGGGCATTGACCTCGCCCGGGTTGAATGCGCTGAGGGGAGAGCCGGGCGCAGCCCTGGCGAATGAGAACTATTGCGGGGCCCCGAACGCTCACACGGGCCCCGACGAGACGCCCGAACTGGCGGACGATGGGAATCCGCTCGCCAGCGAGTTCGCCGAACTCGATGCCGCCCTCTCACGGTCGCAGCGGCTTCTGGATTTTCACGTAGGCAGCCTTCAGGAAGCCGATCCCGCCATGTCGAAGGAGAGGCCGGCAGCGGAGCCTTCGGGCCAGCTGGGCCTGCTCTTCGATGAGGAATGGGACGAGGCCGCTCGGCTCGATGCCTGGCGCGGCGTTCTCGTCGCTGCCGATCAACTGCCCGCCTGCCTTGGCGCTGCGGTCCTCTATGACGCCTGGGAGAGGGTCGAGCCGCTGCGTCGCCAGCATTGGCTAGGCTCGCTTCTCGTTGGCGCCTATCTGCGCTCTCGCGGCAAGGTCGCCTCGCATGTGCTGGCCTTCAATTCGGGGCTGAAGACCATCCGGCATGAGCGGCGCCGTTCGAAGGACCGGCTGACACGCCTCAGCGCCTTTCTGGAGGCGATGGCGGTGACAGCTGATCTCGGCCTGAAGGAACTCGACCGGCTGTCGCTCGCAAGGACGCAGATGGAGATGCGCATCAAGGACCGCCGCTCCAACAGCAATCTTCCGGGGCTGATCGATCTCGTCCTTTCCCGGCCGATTGTTTCGACGGCGATGATCGCCCGGCATCTGAGCGTCACCCAACGCGGCGCGCTCAATCTGGTGCGCGAACTGGGAGTGCGCGAGATAACGGGCAGGGGCCGCTATCGCGGCTGGGGCGTAATTTGACGTTCAAACTTCGGGGAGCGGCGCTGCGGGGCGCCATCGGAGATCCTCGGTCAGTTACCTCTTCTGCAGATTGATCTCGCTGGTGACGACGCGGTTACCGGTCCTCGGATCGACGTCGACGGTTACAAGCTTCATGCCGTTCTCGCCCACCCTCTGCAAAGTGAGGTTGGCGCGCCGATCGCCGTTCACTTCCCTCGCCCAATGAATGGTGAGATTGATGGCGCTGCCACGGCGCTTGCCGATCAGCGTCGACTTGCGGCCACTCGGTCCGACATAGGTGCCGCTATAGTTGACACCGGTAAACTGAAGGTCGGCGCCGATCGAGCGCGATACGACGATGAGGCCCCGACATGTGCCTTTCAGCGAAAGCGCAACGTCAGTCGCTTGCGAATCGAAATTGCAGGAGACGTTGATCGGCGTCCTGTCGACGCGAACCCTCACCATGCCTCCCCCGGCCCATTGGCCCTCCAGCGATCCGAGAAAGGCCGATTCATCGGCCTGAACCGTGCCCGCAAACAGGGACAGCATGACTGCTACGAATAGATGCCTGATCATCAGTGAGTGCCTCCCCCAATCGTCCGAGGCCGGACGCGTTTCCCATCCGGTGCAACGCGCCGTCCGGCTGGAAGTTCCTCTCGCTAGGACACTAACATCGAGCGTTCGGGCAGGACACCATTTGTAGGGTGATGGGAGAGGGGCATCCTGCGACCGCCCGGCCGTTAGCTTGCGAATTTCTTCGCGCCGGCAACGCAGGCGACGATGGCGAGCGTCGCGGCGAGCATCGTCCAACTCACCGTTTCATCGAGCAGGGTCGCGGCCAGAGCGAGCCCGAAGAATGGCTGCAGCAATTGCAATTGCCCGACGGCGACAATGCCGCCCTGCGCCAGGCCGCGATACCAAAAGATGAAGCCGACAAGCATGCTGAAGACGGAGACATAGCCGAGGCCGAACCAGGAGGCGAGGCGCGATTCGTCGAAGCTCACCGGCATGGTCGCAAGGGCCAACCCCAGCATGGCCGGAAGCGACAGGACCAGCGCCCAGGAGATCACCTGCCAGCCGCCGAGCTTGCGCGACAGTTTCGCACCCTCGGCATAGCCGAGTCCGCAGGCGAGAATGGCGGCAAGCATCAGGAGATCGCCGACGGGCGAGGCGGAAAAGTCCTGGCGAAGCGCGAAACCGACGACGATGGCGCTGCCGAGGCCGGAAAACAGCCAGAAGGCCGGGCGCGGCCGCTCACCGCCGCGCAGCACCCCGAAGATTGCCGTTGCCAGCGGCAGCAGCCCGACAAAGACGATCGAATGTGCCGACGTCACGTGCCTCAGCGCCAGCGCCGTCAACAACGGAAACCCGACGACGACGCCGAGCGACACGACGCCGAGCGGCAGGAGATCGCCGCGCTGCGGCCGCCTTTCGCGGAAGGCGAGTAGCAGGCAGACGGCGAGTATTCCGGCAATGGTGGCGCGCGCCACCGTCAGGAAGACGGGATCGAAATCCATCACCGCGATCCGCGTCGCCGGCAGCGAGCCGCTGAAAATCAGCACACCCACCATTCCGTTCATCCAGCCGCTCGTCATCCTGTGCATGCCCTGCTCCTTTGCACTGTATCGGTTTTGTATCTGCGCAGGCGGCTGGCGCTTCCAGATACGGTGAGGTACAGTTCTGCCAAACTGTCATGGTAGTGGAGCCGGTACGGATGAGACCGCAGACCGCAGATGCAGACGGAGAGACGCTGATCGCCAAGGTGATGGCGACGGTCAGCAACCGGATCGCCGGGCGCAGCCTCACGCCCGGCGCCAGGCTGCCGTCGATCCGTGCCTTCGCGACGAGCCTGAAGGTTTCGAAGTCAACGGTGGTGGAAGCCTATGAGCGGCTCGCGGCGGAGGGGCTGATCCGCTCGCGGCCGGGATCCGGCTTCTTCGTCGCCGCGCCGCTCGCGCCCTTGTCGCTCGCCGAAATCGGCCCACGGGTCGAGCGCGAAGTCGATCCCTTGTGGATATCGCGGCAGGCGCTCGAAGCCGACGGCAATGTCCTGAAGCCCGGCTGCGGCTGGCTGCCGGCCCCGTGGATGCCGGACGAGGGATTGCGGCGCGCTTTGCGCGCGATCGCGCGGGCGAGTGCCTCGACGCTTGTCGAATACGGCCCGCCATTGGGACTGTTGCCGCTCCGCCAGCTTCTCACGCGTCGTCTGGCGCAACACGGCATCGAGGCATCGCCGGACCAGATCATGCTGACGGAATCCGGCACCCAGGCGATCGACTTGCTCTGCCGCTTTCTCGTGGAGCCGGGCGAGGCGGTTCTCGTCGACGATCCGTGCTACTTCAATTTCCACGCGCTGCTGCGGGCGCATCAGGCAAGGATCGTCGGCATCCCCTACAGGCCGACCGGGCCCGACATCGAGCGCTTCGCCGAGGCGCTCCGGGAGCATCGGCCGCGCCTCTATATCACCAATTCCGCCCTCCACAATCCGACTGGCGCGACGCTCTCGCCGCTCGTCGCCCACCGCCTGCTGAAGCTCGCCGATCAGTCGGGATTGACGATCGTCGAGGACGACATCTTCGCCGATTTCGAAGAGGCGCCGGCGCCTCGGCTCGCCGCCTTCGACGGCCTCGAGCGGGTCGTGCATATCGGCAGCTTCTCGAAGTCGCTGTCGGCGGCGGTGCGCTGCGGCTTCATCGTGGCGCCGCGCGACTGGATCGAGCCGCTGACCGACCTCAAGATCGCCACGAGTTTTGGCGGTGCCGGATTTTCCGCGGAACTCGTGCTGACGCTCTTGAAGGACGGCAGTTATCGCAAGCACATGGAGACGGTGCGCCAACGATTGTCGCGGGCGATGGCCGAGACCATCGCCCGGCTCCGCGAGATCGGACTTGTGCCCTGGATCGAGCCGCAGGCGGGCATGTTCGTCTGGTGCCGGCTGCCGGACGGCAGCGAAGCGGCGGAACTTGCGAGACGGGCGCTCGCGAGCAACATCGTTCTTGCCCCAGGCAATGTCTTCAGCCACGCGCAAAACGCCGGCAGTTTCCTGCGCTTCAACGTGGCACAGTGCGAGGACGAGCGGCTGTTTCGCGACTTGGCGGCTCTTCTGCGCCGGTAACCTCGGCCGGTGTCCTCATTATGATTTCACGCGGGTCGGGCGTCGAAATACCGGCCGTCTCGAACGCGTCCCATAGCGCGATAAGCACCTGGCCGCGTATATTCGTCAGCCCGTTGCTCGGATCGGAAATCCAGAATCTGAGCTTGAAATCGAGCGACGATCCGCCGAAACCCGTCATCCAGCAGACCGGTTCCGCGTAGGCGCTGGCGACCCGCGGAATGGCCTTGGCGGTTTCGATCGCAAGGCGGACCACCTCGTGCGGATCGCTCCTCGGGGAGGTTCCGAAGGCGACGTCGATGCGGACATAGTCGCTGGAAAACGACCAGTTCACCACCTGCTTGGAAATGAAGTCCTCGTTCGGGATGAGGTATTCCTTGCCGTCCCTGGTGATGACCGAGACGAAGCGGGAGCGCAGGTCGCGGATCGAGCCGAAGGTTTCCCCGAGCGTGATCGTGTCGCCCGGTTTGATGGACTTGTCGAGCAGGATGATGATCCCGGAGATGAAGTTCGAGACCACCTTCTGCAGGCCGAAGCCGATGCCGACGCCGACGGCGCCCGAAAAGACGGTGAGCGCAGTCAGGTCGATGCCCGTGGCCGACAGCGCAAGCGTGCCGGCAAGGACGATGAGCCCGATCTTGATCAGCTTGCTGATCAGCACCTTGAAGGACGGCGTCAGGTCGGCGGATTTCTGGATCCAGTTCGAGGACATGTTGCCGAAGAGGACGGCCAGCCAGATCATCGCGGCGGAAAGGATGACGGCCTTCAGGACGAGCAGCATCGAGAGGCGAACGGCCCCGAGGTTGAGGGCGACGCTGTCGAGCGCCGTCAGCACCGGGCGATCCATGCCGAGCGCGTAAAGGGCGAAGTAGAGCCAGCCGACCACGGCAACGACACGCGCCAGCACCTGGTTCCGGATGATGCGGGTCAGCACCGCGATGATGAACCAGGCGGCGACGAGGGTCAGCACCGTGCCCACCAGCCAGCGATAGGACGGCCACCCATATCGCGACAGGACGACATCGGCGACCCATAACCAGACGATCAGGAACAGCCACTGCAGCCGCCGCATGAAGGCGATGATGACGCGCAGTAGATCCGGATTTCCCTTGATCGTTCGCGCGCGAGCCTCCAGGGCCGGCTCTATCCGCTTTGCAAGCAGGCCGGAAACGAAATAGCCGACGACGATCAGCGCAAACTGATAGAGCGTCCACTCGTTGAGCACGAACGTTTGGAGCCATGATGCGGCAGCGTTGAGCGCATCGACGAATTCCATCGTCTTTCTCTTCGCAATCTGTTTGCTGCCTGTTCCGGAATATGGCGGCGATCTGGACGGGGAACAAGCAGCGGACGTCACGCGCTCGAAAGGCGCACGGCGCAATCGTATAACCAGCCGGGCAGTGTTTTGTTCAATATGGCGGCCTAAGCGGGACGGCGCTTGGGACGCGACCAGGTCGAAGGTCCGGCTGCGTGGCGACTGCCTCTCTCCGCGCCTGAATCGGACTTTGATACAAGAGGTCGGGAAAATCACGATCCGATCCGTTGCGGTCGTTATGGTTACGACTGATGAATGGCTCGATTGCGCGCGAAACGGTCCTTCCATGACGCGCCAACATCTCACCGCAGCGCGGCAGTACTCGGTGGCAATGGGCCTTGCTCTGGCGGTCGCCGGACCGGCAGCGGCACAGCCTCTGGAGCGGGACACCTTCGATTCACCGAGAAACAGCCATAGGCATTTCGGCGGACGAAATCCCCATCACCTCCGATCTTCGCTGCGCCAACCTGACGATCTTCGGCGCCATCGACGCCGATCTTTTCGCTCAGGGCAAGTACAACGTCATCGTTACGCTCGAGGGGCCGAAGGACAATGCGACAATGCGAAAGAAGCAGCGCGTCTTCGTAGCAACGGGCCTGACAAAAAACCGGCGGCGACAGGCACTGTCACCGGCGGTTCTTTGGCGCAACAGTTGGAGTCCACTTCTGCACGGTCGGTCCCGTGGCCGACCGTGCAGTCGAAAGATCTCAGATCGACACTGCGTCTGGCACAAGCCCGGCAGCCTCGACATTTTCCGTTTCCGGCGCAGCGGACGCTGTCACCGGTCGATGCTCCCTTCCTTCTTCGAGCTCATCGAGAAGGGCATGCCATAGCGAAACGCAAAGCCCGACCATCACCAGCAGGAACGGTGCAGCCGCGATGATCGACGCGGTCTGAAGGCCCTGGAGCCCGCCCATGACGAGAAGCACCGCGGCCGAAGCACCGGCAAGCACGCCCCAAAGGACGACAACGCCGGGCTTTGGATCCAGTGCCCCGCGTGATGAAAGCATTCCCATCACGACCGAGCCTGCGTCCGCGCCCGAGATGAAGAAGATCGCGACCAGAAAGATGGCGATCAACGATGTCAGCCAGGCGAAGGGATACTGCGCCAGAAGCGCAAAGAGCGAGACTGCCGCGCCCTGGTTGTTGACCGCATCGACGATGCCGCCGGCGCCGAAGAGTTCGGAATGGAGCGCAGTGCCACCCATAATCGTGAACCAGATGAAGGTGACGCCGCTCGGGATCAGCAGCACGCCGATGATAAACTCGCCGATCGTGCGACCGCGCGAGATGCGGGCGATGAACACGCCGACGAAGGGCGCCCAGGAGACCCACCAGGCCCAGTAGAAGATGGTCCAGCTGCCGAGCCACTTGCCGTCACTGAAGGCAGCCGTGCGGAACGACATGGTCACCAAATCGCTCAGATAAAAGCCCAGCGATTCCGTGAAGGTGTTGAAGATGAAGATCGTCGGTCCGATGCACACCAGGAATGCCAGCAGTACCATCGCGATGATCATGTTCATGTTGGAGAGGAACTGGATCCCCTTGCCCACGCCCGATACCGCCGAAAGAATGAACAGCACCGTCATGACGCCGATGATGGACAGCGCGATGCCGTTGGAAACGCCCGTGCCCCAGAGGAAGTTCATGCCGCTGTTGATCTGCTGCGCGCCGAGGCCGAGCGAGGTAGCGGTTCCGAACAGTGTCGCGATGAGCGCAAGCACGTCGATCGCCTTGCCGATTGGTCCGCTTGCGGCCTCGCCGAGGATCGGCGTGAAGGCAGCGGAAATCAGGTTCGACTTTCCCTTGCGGAAGGTGAAATAGGCGATAGCGAGGCCAACCACCGCGTAGATGGCCCAGGGGTGAAGCGCCCAGTGGAAGTAGGAATACTTCATCGCGACGAGGGCCGCTTCGAGGCTCCTCGGCGCGGCCTGCCCATGCGGCGGGCTGTCGAAATGGTAGATGGGTTCGGCGACGCCCCAGAACATCAGGCCGATGCCCATGCCGACGCTGAACATCATGCAGATCCACGAGGCGGTGCGGAACTCCGGCCGCTCGTCATCCTGTCCGAGCCGGATCTTGCCGAAGCGGCTCAAGGCCAGGAAGAGTGCGAAGATCAGAAAGCCGGCCGAAGAAACGACGAAGCCCCAGCCGAAGCCGTCGATGATGCTGTTGAGAACCACCTTGGAAATCGAGGACAGGCTTTCAGGAAACACCGTCCCCCAACCGACGAAGCCCAGGATGATGAACATGGCCGGCCAGAATACGGCCGGATCGATCCGACTAGGTCGTGATTGCTGCATTTTTTTCCTCCTCCTAGTAAATCCCTCGGCGGCCCGGTGCTACCGCGCAGCCCATCCACTCATGAGACCCTGTCCGGCGGATCGCGGCCGTCGACAAAGGCGGTGATATTCTCGACCACCTTCATCCCCCATGGCTGTCCGCGTCTGTTTTTGTCGCGCTGCCGACGGGCTTTCCCATTCAGGCAGCCTTGCCCATTGCGGACAGCACGACTGCCACCGTGTCGCCGAAGGACGACGGAGTCGGAACGATCGCGACACCCGCACTCTTGAGGATTTCGACCTTTTCCTGCGCCGATTCGCCGAAGGCGGAGATGATC
Organism: Sinorhizobium sp. BJ1; assembly: GCF_002531555.1. NCBI lineage: Bacteria > Pseudomonadati > Pseudomonadota > Alphaproteobacteria > Hyphomicrobiales > Rhizobiaceae > Sinorhizobium > Sinorhizobium sp. BJ1. The sequence continues at coordinate 8,464 of NZ_NWTH01000022.1, read as the reverse complement.
GCGCCGGCATGGCCCATGCGGCGGCCCTTCGGCGCCGAGAGGCCTGCGATATAGGCGATCAGCGGCTTCTTCATGTAGTCGCGCGCCCAGAGCGCGGCTTCCGCCTCCTGCGGGCCGCCGATCTCACCGATCATCAAAACCGCATCGGTATCCGGGTCCTTTTCGAACAGCTCCAGCATGTCCTTAAAGGACGAACCGTTGACCGGGTCGCCGCCGATGCCGACCGAGGTCGACACGCCGATGCCGAGCGCCTTCATCTGGCTCGCGGCCTCATAGCCGAGCGTGCCGGAGCGGCCGACGATGCCGATGCGGCCGGGCAGATAGATGGAGCCGGGCATGATGCCCATCATGGCTTGGCCGGGCGTGATCATGCCGGCGCAGTTCGGGCCGATGAGCGTCATGCGGTCCTCGAAGCGGTAGCGCCGCATGTATCGCTTGACCCTGATCATGTCCTGGGAGGGAATTCCGTCGGTGATGCAGACGCAGAGCCGGATGCCGGCATCCGCCGCTTCCATGATCGAGTCGGCCGCAAAGGGCGGCGGCACGAAGATGATCGAGGCCTCCGCACCGGTTTCCTGCACGGCGCCCTTCACCGTGTTGAAGACCGGCATGCCGAGGTGGGTCTGGCCGCCCTTGCCGGGGGTGACGCCGCCGACCACGTTGGTGCCGTAGCGCTTCATGTCCTCGGCGTGGAAGCTGCCGATCTTGCCGGTGAAGCCCTGGACGATGACGCTGGTGTTCTTGTCGAGCAGAATGGACATGTCTCGCCTCTTTAAGCTGCCTTGCCGGCGGTGAACGAACGCCATGCGACGACTGCCTTCTCGGCAGCTTCGGCCAGTGTTTCCGCCACAATGATGTTCTCGCCGGATTCGGCGAGGATGCGCCGGCCCTCTTCCATGTTGGTGCCGGAGAGGCGGACGACGAGCGGAACCGGCACGCCGACTTCGCGCAATGCCTTGATCACGCCTTCCGCCACCCAATCGCAGCGGTTGATGCCGGCGAAGATGTTGACGAGGATCGTCTCCACGTTCTTGTCCGTGAGTACGGCGCGGAAGGATTTCGCCACGCGATCCGGCGAGGCGCCGCCGCCGATGTCGAGAAAGTTCGCGGGCTCGCCGCCGGCGATCTTGATCATGTCCATGGTGGCCATGGCGAGGCCCGCCCCGTTGATGATGCAGCCGATATTGCCGTCGAGGCCGACATAGGAGAGGCCGCGATCGGATGCGTATGTCTCGCGCGGATCCTCCTGGCTCTTGTCGCGCATCTCGGAGATATGCGGCCGGCGGAAGAGCGCGTTCTCGTCGAAGCTCATCTTGGCGTCGAGGGCCACGAGGTCACCCCGGCGGGTCACCACCAACGGGTTGATCTCGAGCATCGAGGCGTCGTAGTCGACGAAGGCGCGGTAGCAGCCGAGCAGGGTCTGGGTGGCGCGGCCGATCAGGGCATTGTCGATGCCGAGCCCGAAGGCGATCTCGCGGGCCTGGAAGTCCTGCATGCCGACGCCCGGATCGACGGTCGCGCGGATGATCGAATCCGGCTCGGCCTCGGCGATCTCCTCGATCTCCATGCCGCCCGAGGACGAGGCGACGATCATGATGCGCTCGGATTTGCGGTCGAGCACGAAGCCGACATAGATCTCGCGCGCGATATCCATCGCCTCTTCGATATAGAGACGGCTGACCAGTTTTCCCTGCGGCCCGGTCTGGTGCGTCACGAGTGTGCGGCCGAGCATGGAGTCGGCCGCCTCGACGATCTCGTGGTCGGACGAGCAGAGCTTGATGCCGCCCGCCTTGCCGCGCGCACCAGAATGGATCTGCGCCTTGACCACCCATCGGTCGCCGCCGATCTCCCGGGCACGATAAGCTGCCTGCTCGGGACTATAGGCGAGACCGCCGCGCGGGATATCGATCTCGTAGCGGGAGAGAAGTTCCTTGGCCTGGTATTCGTGAATGTCCATGGGATCCTCCTTCAGCGGCGGCTAGCGATGATTGCTTCATGGGTGGCGAGCACATTGCGGGCCATCCGCTCGGACGCAGCGTCGATCATCTTGCCGTCGAGCGAGGCTGCGCCCTTGCCCTGACTCTCGGCGAGCTTCAGCGCCTCGATGATACGGCGAGCGCGGTCGACCTCCTTCTCCGGCGGCGAGAAGATGTCGTTGGCGAGCGCGATCTGGCTCGGATGGATCGCCCACTTGCCTTCGATGCCGAGCGCCGCGGCACGGCGCGCAGCCGCCGTGTAGCCGTCGGGATCGGAGAAGTCGCCGAAGGGTCCGTCGATCGCGCGCAGGCCATAGGCGCGGCAGGCGACGGTCATGCGCGACAGGCCGAAATGCCACTGGTCGCCGGGATAGTCGGGGTTGAGGCCACCGATATTGACGGTGCGGGCCTTGAGGCTCGCGGCATAGTCAGCAACGCCGAAATGCAGCGCTTCGAGCCGCCCGCCGAAGGATGCGATGGCCTCGACATTGGCCATGCCGAGAGCCGTCTCGATCAGCGCCTCGAGGCCGACGCGGGTCTTGTAGCCCTTGGCGATCTCGATCTGGTTGACCATGGCCTCGACCATGTAGAGGTCGGAGGGCACGCCGACCTTCGGCACGAGCAGCGTGTCGATCCGGTCGCCGGCCTGCTCCATGAGGTCGACGACGTCACGATACATGTAGTGTGTGTCGAGGCCGTTGATGCGGACCGAGATCGTCTTGCCGCGGCCGCGCCAGTCGATCTGATTGAGGGCAGCGACGATGTTGGCGCGAGCGCGCTCCTTGTCCGGCGGCGCCACGGCATCCTCGATGTCGAGGAAGACGTAGTCGGCGTCGGAGTTGGCGGCCTTCTCGATCATCTCGGGATTGGAGCCCGGGACGGCGAGTTCGCTGCGCTGCAGGCGCAGCCGGCGGAGATGGTTTATCGTGTGGCTCATGGAGTTCTCCCCTTCCGGTCTCTTCAGGCTGCCTTGGCGGTCGACGCCGTGGCAGCAGAGCGAAACTGCTTGATCGCCGCGCCCACGCCCGAGCCCGGCTCGATCTTCACACCGCAATCGAGCAGCGTGAGTTCAGCGGCCGAAAGCGCACCCAGAACCATGACTTCGTTCAGCGAGCCGAGGTGGCCGATGCGGAAGATCTTGCCCGCCACCTTGCTGAGCCCGCTGCCGAGCGAGGTGTTGTAGGTGCGGTAGGCGTGACGGATCACTTCCACGCCATCCACGCCTTCGGGGAGCCGGATCGCGGACACAGTGTCGGAATGCCATTTCGGCTCGGTCGCGCAGAGTTGCAGGTCCCAGGCGGAGACGGCGGCGCGGACGCCGTTCGCAAGATGATGGTGGCGGGCGAAGATATTCTCGAGGCCTTCTTCGAAGATCAGGTCGAGAGAGGCGCGCAAACCCCGCAGCAGCTGCGTCGGCGGCGTATAGGGGAAATAGCCCGCGTCGTTGGTCTTGATCATATCGTCAAACGAGAAATAGCAGCGCATATGACGCGCGGTCCTGGCCGCTTCGAGCGCCTTCGCGCTGACCGAGAGGAAGCCGAGGCCGGCGGGCAGCATGAAGCCTTTCTGCGAACCGGAAACGGCGCAATCGACGCCCCATTCGTCCTGGCGAAAGTCGATCGAGCCGATCGAGGAGACGCCATCGACGAAGAGCAGCGCCGGGTGGCCGCAGGCGTCGAGCGCTGCCCGGACGGCGGCCACGTCCGAGGTGACGCCAGTCGCGGTTTCGTTGTGCGTCACGAAGACAGCCTTGATCTTGTGTGCCTTGTCGGCGGCGAGGCGCTCGGCATAGAGCTCGACCGGCACACCCGTGCCCCATTCCCTGTCGATGCAATCGACCTCGAAGCCGAGGCGCTGAGCCATATCGACCCAGAGATGCGAGAACTGGCCGAAGCGGCTCATCAGCACGCGATCGCCGGGCGAGAGCACGTTGGTCATCGCCGCTTCCCAGGCGCCAGTGCCTGATGAAGGATAGATGAAGACGCGGCCGCTGTGGTTCTTGAAAACCTTCTTGACGTCGGCGAAGAGTGGCAATGTCAACTCCGGATATCGAGGGGAGCGCATGTCCTCCATCGGCAGGTTCATCGCCTGGCGAACCTGTTCGGGAATGTTGGTGGGGCCGGGAATGAAGAGATGATTGTAGCCTGACATCGTTCCTCCAATGGCTGCGTCCGTGGACGGCGTTTCCTCGGCACCAATGCTGCCTTTCGGCTCATGCCCGCACAACACTCGCTCAGGCGGAAAAGAATGCCCGACGGGCAGCGCGGAGCGGCCCTGACGGGTGGTCACTTGGAAGGGGTGGGTAGGGAAAAGACTACCCGCAGGTAGTCATTCCGGATTGCGCCGGCGCTCCTTGGCGTAAAGGGCGACCGCCATGGCGCGATTGCGCACTTCGAGCTTGTCGTAGAGGTTTTTGAGGTGGTATTTCACTGTATTCTCGGAAATGCCTGTCCGCGCTGCGATCTGAATGTTGGTCCAACCATTGGCCAGCATGCCGAGCAGCTCGGTTTCGCGAGAGGTGAGCTGTTGGAACGGCGTGTTCGAGATTTTTGAGAGCACCGTATAGGGGATGCAAATCCGACCCTGCATTACGGCGGTGAGCGTCGCGAACAGGATTTCAGGATCTTCGAACTGGTAGCAGAGACCATTGACACCGAGGCGGATTGTCTCGTTGACGACTGAAGGATTGCTGGTGTCGGCAAAGAGAACGACCCGGGGGTCGAACCCGAGGCGGCCGAGATCGGCGAGCACCTCGGGCGCCTCGGCATCGTCGAGTTGCCAACTGAGCAGCACGCAGTCGATCTCGATGATGGCAAGTTTCTCGCAAAGTTCGGCCGATGTCCGCGCCGTATCGACGATGGAAAACCTGGCATTCTCGGAAAAAAGTCCACGAAGAGCGGCAATCACCAAGGGGTTGCGCTCCGCGACCAAAACTCGGCCTCCACCCGCCTGCGACATGTGCCTCCCTGCGTCTTATGCCGTGACATGCGCCCATGAGCGATGGCCTGAACACTACCATCAGACGTCGCGCGCACTTCACCGTCGAGCGACGAAACGTGTCCTAAAACGTCTTCTTCCGAGGGTAATGTGCAAAGGGTTCCGCACATTTCCTCTTCTGAGTGCCAGCAGAAGCACGAGTAGACGTCGATCTACGCGAGCACGCCGCGCCCGGTCATCCCAATCCGTTCCACGTCTCGCTCCCACCTTCTCAATGCCGACAAAGGTACCTGCATCGGGGGTATCCTTCCGCCTCTTCCGTTCGATGTACGCAGTCAGAACGGCCAGCAGATTGCAGCCGTTTTTCTCGGAGGACCGTTCATATAGGTGCTCCGAGTGGTTTCGACACTCGAGCTCGTTTTTAGTCCCACTTCATTTCGCCGGTCGCGACCCTGGAGCCGATATCGAGAGCAGACCTCGAAAGCGACGAGATAGCTTGGGCGAACGGCGGCTTTGAAAGGAACGGGAACGACCGCTCATCGGGCAACCTGTCCGTTCCGAGGAGCGAGGCGAAGCACGGCCTTCCCCCTTAATGGAGACTTCCACGTCCCGGTCTGACACCATTGCGTAAGACGGGAGCGCCTTTTAGTTTTCGCGTGGGATTAGTCATTCACGCCAGGACATGCGAAACGGCCACCAGCGAAATACAAGCTGCAGTTCAATTGCTCGAGATCGTTGTCACGCCGGCTAACCGAACGCAAGGTAAACTGGGGTATTGATTGTGAGAACACTTGTCGTTGGAGGAACTGGTTTTTTAGGCGGCGCGATTGCTGAGACAGCCGCCGGAGCAGGCCATGAGGTGACGATCTTGTCGCGTGGAGAAACGAGGCGCGACTTGCCAGGAGGAACACGTGTAATTCATGGCGATCGTTACGGTTCGCTCAAAGCTCTGCGGAATGAGCGTTTCGATTTCGTCTTCGATACCTGCGCCTTTTCGCCCGATGCCGTAGAGAATCTGCTTGGTGTCGTGGGGGCAGATCTCGGGGGGTACGTTCTGATCTCATCCATTTCCGCGTACGGGACGTTCTGGAAGCCTCGCCTGAATGAGCGCGAGCCCGTGCCGACAGCGAGCGGAGCCGACCTGGCGCTTGCCCGGAGCGTCCCGCAGGACCGGCGCGCCAGCGCGGCTGCCTATGGTGCCTCTTACGGGCCGCTCAAGCGCGCATGCGAGATTTCTGCTCAAGACTCTCTGGGTGAGCGGGCGATCGTTTTGCGGGTCGGATTACTTGTCGGAGCAGGCGACTATACCGATCGTTTGACCTGGTGGGTGCGGCGGATCGACGAAGGCGGCGTGATCGCCGCTCCGGCTCCGCATAATCGCTCCATCCAGTTGATCGACGCGCGTGATGCCGCCGAATTTGCTGTTCACGCTGCAATTTCAGGGTGTTCGGGGATCTACAATGTTACCGGGCCGGAAATGCCGCTGTCCGCGGTTCTTGATGAAGCTGTCAGGATCTCAGCTTCCGATGCGGAATTCGTTTGGGTTAGCGAGGAGAAACTCGCGAATGCGGGGATAGATGCCTGGACGGAAATGCCTCTGATGGCACCACCCGTGCCGTCGTTCCGCCACTTCATGCAAGTCGACATCGATAAGGCCCATCGCGACGGCCTCCGCCATCGACCACTGACCGACACTCTTGATCAGATCCTGCACTGGGACCGGCAAAACCGCGATCGCCCGTTGAAATGTGGCGTGCCACCGCAAAAGCAGGCGGCTGCTTTGAGGTGATACCGCGTGCTTCGGAGCGGGGGTGGCTCATGGTGATCGCTGTCGATCCGTTCCGGTCGTTTGGCGGTGAGCGCCGGATGACTTGAGTCTGCCCCTCTCCGGGCGGTGGCCAACGCAGAGCCAGTCAACATCTTTGTCACCACCTGCAAAGCGGAGGTAGCGCGCTCTCAACCCAGCGAAGTGTCCACAGAAACAATGCGGTTTGAGGATACCAACCCGCAGGCGCTTCGGGTAGCGTGCGCATCAGCGTTAGGAGGGCACATGGGCCTGTCAGATATTTTCGGTCGACTGGTCGCACTGATCGGCGCCGTAGCCATCCTTTTGAGGCGCCAGGACGGCGATTCTCTGGAACCGGCCTATGGCAGCGCCCCGAAAATCCCGAGAGCCAAGCCGCAGGGCATTCCGACCCTGAAGATGCCGACAGCCAAGGGATGGACCGCGGAGCAAATGCCCACTGCGGCGGCCGGGCTCAAGGTGAACGCATTCGCGGCCGGGCTCAAACATCCCCGTTGGATTCACGTGTTGCCGAATGGCGACGTACTGGTCGCTGAGGCACTGAGCGAGCCGGGGGGCATTAAATCTGCCTTCGACTACGCCATGTTCAGCACAATGAAGCGCGCCGCCGCAGTGGGCGCAAGTCCGAACCGCATTACGCTGTTGCGTGATGCGGATGGCGACGGCGTGGCCGAAATCCGCACCGCATTTCTCGACGGACTCAATCAGCCGTTCGGCATGGCGTTGCTGCGCGATACCTTGTATGTCGGCAACACAGACGGGGTGGTTGCGTTCCCGTATACAACCGGCGACACGCGTATCAGCGCGACAGGGCGAAAGCTGACCGACTTCAAGGCCGGTGGGCATTGGACGCGAAGCCTGCTTGCTAGCCGCGATGGACGAAAGCTTTTCATCGGCGTCGGTTCGCTCAGCAACATAGGCGAGCGCGGCATGGCGGCGGAGGAAGGACGGGCCGCTATCCACGAGCTTGACCTCGAGAGTGGTGAGCACCGCATATTTGCCTCCGGTCTGCGCAACCCGGTGGGCGTGGCGTGGGAGCCAACGACAGGTGCACTCTGGACGGTGGTTAACGAGCGCGATGGCTTGGGCGACGAGACGCCTCCCGACTATCTGACATCGGTGCGCGACGGCGGCTTCTATGGATGGCCCTATTGTTATTGGGGGCAGATCGTGGACGACCGGGTGCCGCAGGACCCGGCGATGGTCGCAAGCGCCATAACACCGGACTATGCCTTGGGCGGGCACACTGCATCGCTCGGCCTTTGCTGGCTTCCCGCAGGCACTCTGCCGGGCTTCCCGGACGGCATGGTCATCGGGCAGCATGGTTCCTGGAACCGCAGCACGTTGCGCGGCTACAAGGTTGTCTTCGTGCCGTTCGTGAATGGACGTCCAGCCGGGCCGCCGCGCGACATTCTGACCGGTTTCCTTTCGCCTGACGAGCGGTCGTCCTATGGACGGCCAGTTGGAGTTACCATCGGCCCGGACGGCTCCCTGTTGGTGGCGGACGATGTCGGCGATGTGATCTGGCGCGTCACCGGCAAGGCAGAGCGCGGCTGAACGCTAAAGGGGGTGCCGCACCGCAGGGGGGCATCGACAACGTTAGCCGACGTAGTGACCTTCGCCCTCCATATCGAGAGCCATATAAGAGCCATATAGTTGTCTTCGCCCGAAAGATTTGTTCCGCCTTTTGACCTTGCTATCGTATATCCGTGCCCCATGTTGAGAGGGTCTATTTGGCGGCCAACTG
>NZ_NWTH01000021.1:0-122810 GCF_002531555.1 Sinorhizobium sp. BJ1 | reverse complement strand
CCTTCACCCGGATCTTGACGTTGAAGTCGACGACCCGTTTCACCGTTACTAGGATTTTCATCGTGGTTCCCTCTGGTGAATGTCATTCCGTCTTCTGCTGCTATGCCGGAGCTGCCGCCAGCAATGCCCAGAAGGCAAACAGCGGTGCGTCGAGCGACCGCATGGTGTGTTTGATTCCCGGCGGATTATAGAAGGAACCGCCGACGCCGGGGGAAAACCAGGCGGCCTCCCCCTGCCGGAATTCTCCGTCCGAGAGGACGAGGTAGACTTCCTCGGGTGCGTGATCATGGTCCGGATAGCGGACATTCGGTGCCATCACTGTGACGCCGAACCATAGATCCCGCCGATCCTCAAGGCCTCCCGGTCCGATGATCATCGCATTGGCATGGCCGTCGACGAAATTCTCGCTGGCCGAAGTGTCGTTCGTACGGCGCCGCCATTCAAGCAGCGGTTCGATCCACTTGAACCGGTCGACCAGACTATGCAGCGACTCGTGTTCCGTCTCGATGGCGAGTGCGGTTTCGAGCTGGGAACACGCCGGCAGCCGACTCCCAGGACCTGGCCTTTCCACGCCCGGCACCTCGAGTGCAGAGAAAATCTGCAGGATCGAGCGGCGCGATTGCGGAGCCTCAGCGAACTGGTCGAACGCCGCGAAAGCGGCATCGACGAACGATTGAAGGACTTCACTTCGTCGTGTCATGGCGCGTCCCTTGTCGTGATGCGGCGGGCCCAGCCGGACCCGCCTTGCCCTCAGATGTCCTTGATGAGGCGAAGCGCGTCGTAGATCGCCGCGTGCGTATTGCGCGCTGCAACTGCATCGCCGATGCGGAAGAGCTGGAATTTGCCTTCCCGGTTGCGCACCACAGTTTGCGGCTCGCCGGCCACCAGTTGGTCGTGCGATATCTCTCCGAGATTGCTCGAGGCGGGCTTCAGCTCGAAATATAGCTCATCGAGCGGAATGGTGCCGTGGTTGATCACCACCTGGTCTACCGTCCGCTGCTTTGCTACGCCGCCATAGTCGCTGCCGACATGGGCGATCAGCTGATTACCGCTCTTTTCAACCGCATCAAGCCTGAAGGTGACGGTGAAGGTCACGTCGAGCTTCTGCAGGGAGCGCATATAGGGAACAAGGTTCATCGCCATGACTTCCGGTGCGAAGGAGCGGTCAGGCGTCATGATCTCGACCTTGGCGCCGGCATTGGCGAGAAATTCGGCGGCCTGGAGACCGGCATGGTCGCCGGCGTCATCGAAGATCAGGACGTTGTTGCCCGGCTTGACGTCCCCGGAGATGATGTCCCAGGCGGAGACGACCAGCTCATTGCCCTTCGACAGGACCTCCGTATGCGGAAGCCCGCCCGTCGCGATGATGACGACGTCGGGGTTTTCGGCCTCGACGGTCTCGGCTTCCGCCCAGCTGTTGAAATTGAAGGTGACGCCCAGCTTCTCGCACTGCCCCATGCGCCAGTCGATGATGCTGATCATCTCCCGGCGGCGTTCGCTCTGCGCCGTCAGACGGATTTGGCCGCCCGGGTCGTTAGCTGCTTCGAAGACGACGACCTCGTGGCCGCGCTCCCCCGCCACGCGGGCCGCCTCGAGCCCGGCAGGGCCGGCGCCGACGACCACGACCTTCTTGCGGCGGTCGGCCTTGGCGATCGTGTGCGGCATTGTCAGCTCACGGCCGGTCGCCGCATTGTGGATGCAGTAGGCGGCGCCCCCCTGATAGATCCGGTCGAGACAGTAGTTTGCCCCGACACAGGGCCGGATGTCGTCCTCCCGTTTCTCGATGATCTTCCGGACGATATGCGGGTCGGTCATGTGGGCGCGGGTCATCCCCACCATGTCGACCTTGCCAGACGCAATCGCGTGGCGGGCGGTGGCGACATCCGGGATTTTCGCCGCATGGAAAGTCGGGAAGTTCGTAGCGGCTCGAATTTCGCCTGCGAAATCGAGATGCGGGGAATTGGCCATGCCCTGGATCGGAATCACGTCCGTTAGGCCGGCGTCCGTATCGATATGGCCACGGATAACGTTCAAGTAATCGATAAGCCCGCTTTCCTTGAGGCGCTTAGAGATTTCAAGGCCTTCCTCCTTGCCCGTCCCGCCGGGAAGACATTCATCGGCCGTGTATCGCACGCCCAAAATGAAATCTTCTCCGACGCGCGATCGGATCGCCTTCAGGACGTCGAAACAAAAGCGCATGCGGTTGTCGAGCGATCCGCCGTATGGACCGTCGAGCTCGTTCGTCAGCGGCGAGGCGAACTGGTCGAGGAGGTGACCATAGGCCTCCAGTTCAACACCATCCATGCCGCCCGCCTTCATGCGCTCGGCTGCATCGGCGAAATCCTTGATGATCCTCTCGATGTCCCAGTCTTCGATTTTCTTGGGAAAGGCGCGGTGCGAAGCTTCGCGGTGATGCGACGGAGCGACAACCGGCAGCCACTCACCCTTGTCCCACCGCGTCCGCCGACCGAGATGGGTGAGCTGGATCATGATCGCCGCGCCTTCTTCGTGCACGGCGTCGGTCATCTCCTTGATCCAGGGTACGATCTCGTCCTTGTAGGCGAGCAGGTTGTTGAACACCGGCGGGCTGTCCTTCGAGACGGCGGCCGAACCGGCGGTCATGGTCATCGCCACGCCCCCCTTCGCACGTTCCACAGTGTAGGCGCGATACCGCTCCTTCGGCATCCCGTCTTCAGGATAGGCGGGCTCGTGCGCGGTCACGATGATGCGGTTGCGCAGGGTGAGATGCTTGAGCTTGTAGGGCTGCAGGAGGGGATCGTTCGACATCTGCCGGGCTCCGATTTAGAGGTGTTCAGGAACGTAGTTGAAAATGTACACATGTGTCAACAAAGAGATCATGCAAGTCATGTTAGTTGACAGTTGTGTACATTTTTCTTGCATGGTTCTTCCCGATTTGTTAGGAGAGCGTCATGGAGCAGACCTTGAACGATAGCGGTTGGCGCGGTTCCGCGGATGTCTGGCTGGGCGCGGCCTACGAGTCCCTGCTGGAGGCCGGCGTCGAGGCGGTAAAAATCCAGCCGCTGGCGAAAAAGCTGAACCTCTCGCGAACAAGCTTCTACTGGTTCTTCAAGGACCGCGAGGAACTGCTTGATGCCTTGGTTTCGCGCTGGCGCGAGAAGAACACCGGCAATCTCGTCAAGCAGGCCGAGGCTTATGCCGAGACGGTTGCCGAGGCGATGCTGAATGTTTTTGACTGCTGGCTGGATGGCGGACTTTTCGACTCTCAATTCGAGTTCGCGGTGCGGAGCTGGGCCCTCCAGTCGCCCGAAACTCTGAAAGAAGTTCAGAACGCCGACCACCAGCGGCTCGATGCTCTGTCGCGCATGTTCCTGCGGTTTGGCTACGACGTGGCCCATGCCGATGTTCGGGCGCGTACGATCTATCTGGTGCAGATCGGATACATTACGATGCAGACGAGGGAAGACATCTCCGTCCGCATGAAACGGATCCCCGAATACGTGGAAATTTTCACCGGGCAGGCGCCTGAGCAAAGAGAGCTTGATCGCTTCTTCGCGCGGCACGGCTACTCCGAATAGCGGCGAAGATGGGTGGCGATGAGCAGCACGTTGAAGATCGGTATCATTGGCGGAAGCGGCTGGCTTGGCGGCGCCATTGCCCAGGCGATCCTCGATGCAGAGCTCACCTCCTCTGAAAACCTCACGCTGTCCTATCGACGCAAACAACCGACACGCTTTCAGGGCAGCCTCTGGACCCGAGACAATCAGGAACTCGCCGATCGATCGGATGTGATCATCATTTCGGTGCGCCCGGATGACTGGCCTTCGCTGGAAGTCGACGCGGGTGGCAAGCTCGTCATATCCGTCATGGCCGGCATCCGGCTCGACCAGCTCGCGACACAGCTAAAGACGGGGCGCGTCGTTCGTGCTCTGCCAAATGCGGCCGCCGAGGTCGGCAAATCCTACACGCCCTGGGTCGCGCCGTCGGCCTTGAAGGATGGCGATCGCTCCGCCGTGCGCCGCATTTTCGAAGCTTGCGGCAGCGCGGACGAAGTGGCAGGCGAAGCCGATATCGACTATTTGACCGGCATGTCGGGCTCCGGGCCGGCATTCCCCGCCCTCCTGGCGAATGCGATGATGAAGGATGCGGTGGAGCGCGGCCTCTCCCCGGAAATTGCCCGTCGTGCGGTCGTGGCCGTCCTGATCGGAACCGGACGCCTGCTCGAACTGCGCGAGGGATGTCCCGCAGAAACGGTCGAAACATTTCTCAGTTATCGCGGCACGACCGCGGCAGCCATCGAGGCGATGCGCGCCGCCGGCTTTGAGGCCGCCGTCGCCGGCGGACTTCAAGCCGCTCTTACGAAATCGGTGAGTATGGGACAAAGCGCCTGACCTCCGTCGGGGCGGGTAAACGCGGCACCCCGCTCCCCCTAAAGCGCCGCAAAGAAAAAGTGGGAACGTCTAATGAAAAAGCTGCTTGCGTCTACATGTCTGGTGTTTGGCCTCATTGGTGGAGCATCGGTATCGAATGCCGCGGAGTGCGGGAGCGTCACGATCGCCAGCATGAACTGGCAGAGCGCCGAGGTCCTCTCGAACCTGGACAAGATCATTCTCAACGAAGGCTACGGCTGCAGTGCCGAGATAACCATCGGCGACACCGTGCCGACGATCACCTCGATGGCGGAAAAGGGTCAGCCCGACATCGCGCCGGAAGCCTGGATCGACCTGCTGCCCGATGTCGTCAAGAAGGGCACGGACGAGGGCCGGATCATCAAGGTGGGTTCCCCACTGCCCGATGGCGGCGTCCAGGGCTGGTGGATTCCGAAGTACATTGCCGACGCCCATCCGGATATCAAAACCATTGGCGATGCGCTGAAGCACCCGGAACTCTTCCCCGATCCGGAGGACCCGACGAAGGGTGCTATTTTTAATGGCCCGCAGGGCTGGGGCGGTACGGTGGTGACGACGCAGCTTTACAATGCGTTCGGGGGCGAAAAGGCGGGCTTCACGCTGGTCGACACCGGTTCGGCGGCTGGCCTCGATGGCTCTATCGCCAAGGCCTACGAACGCAAGCAAGGGTGGCTTGGCTACTACTGGGCACCGACGGCCCTCCTCGGCAAGTATGAAATGATCAAGCTGGAACCAGGCGTTCCGAACGACCCAGCGGAGTGGAAGCGCTGCATTACCGTTGCCGACTGCCCCGATCCGAAGCCGAGTGCGTGGCCGGTCGACACGATCGTGACGCTGGTGGCCAAGCCCTTCTCGGAGAAGGTCGGTCCCGAGGTCATGGACTATCTCAATAAGCGCTCCTGGAGCAACGAAACGGTCAGCAAGCTGATGGCCTGGATGACCGACAACCAGGCCAGCGGCGAAGAAGGTGCGAAGCACTTCCTCGAGGAGAACGAGGACGTCTGGACGAAGTGGGTCTCTCCGGAGGTCGCCGAGAAGGTCAAGGCGGCGCTTTAAACGAACTGCGTGCGGTGCGCCAAAGGCGCACCGCTCACTCGCCGATAAAATCAAAAAGACTGCGACGGCTTCTTCAAAAAGGGGAACCGAATGGACTGGTTTTATGAATTCCCGCACATGAACGACGATTCCCTTCGGAGCCTGAAGAAGGCCATCGACGAAGGATTCCGTGGGTTCACGCGTGCCTATGGCGATGCCATCGAGGGTTTCTTCTCACCCTTGCAGCACTTTCTGATCGCAGCCGAACGTTTCATGACGCAGACGCCCTGGCCGATCATCACGCTCATCGTCCTGGCGATTGCCTGGGGTGCGAGCAGGAGCTGGAAGGTGGTGTTGGGCTGTCTTGTGACCCTGCTGGCCATCGGCTATCTCGACATGTGGGACGACACGATGCGGACGGTTTCGATGATCTTCGTCTGCACCCTTCTGTCGATCGCCATCGGCATTCCGACCGGCATCCTGATGTCTCGGTCCGACCGGTTGCAGCGGCTGGTGAACCCGGTGCTCGACGTCATGCAGACGATGCCGAGCTTCGTCTATCTCATCCCCGTCGTCATGCTGCTGGGTATCGGCAAGGTTCCGGGGCTGATCGCGGTGGTCATCTATGCGATCCCGCCGATGATCCGGCTTACCGACCTCGGCATTCGTCTGGTCGACAAGGACGTTCTCGAGGCGGCCGACGCCTTCGGCTCGTCGAGCTGGCAGAAGCTCAGGAACGTGCAACTACCGCTGGCACTACCAACCATCATGGCCGGCATCAACCAGACCATCATGATGGCGCTTGCAATGGTCGTCATCGCCTCGATGATCGGAGTCCAGGGTCTCGGCCAGCCGGTTCTGAAGGCGATTGCCAACCAGTATTTCACGCTCGGAATCTTCAACGGCCTTGCCATTGTCGGCATCGCCATCATCTTCGACCGGGTCAGCCAGGCATATGGCAAGAGACTCCAGAAGCACCGGGAGATCGTCCATGGCTGAGCATTTCAGCGGCATCAAGATCCGTCACCTTTACAAGATCTTCGGCCCCAACGCTGAGTCGTACGTCGACGCGGTCCATAAGGTCTGACCAAGACCGAACTCAACGAGCGGCACGGGCATGTCCTGGGCTTGCGGGACATCAACATCGAGATACCTTCGGGGTGCATCCAGGTGATCATGGGGCTCTCGGGGTCGGGCAAGTCGACACTGATCCGGCACATCAACCGCCTGATCGACCCGACGGCCGGCGAGGTTCTGGTCAATGGCGTCGACGTCGTGAAGATGAGCGAATCCGAGCTGCGCGGGTTCCGCAGGCAGCAGACCGCCATGGTGTTCCAGAAGTTTGCGCTGCTCCCGCACCGCAACGTGCTCGAGAACACGCTCTACGGCCTCGAGATTCAGGGCATGGCGCGTTCCAGGGCCGTCGAGATTGCCATGAGATGGATCGAGCGCGTCGGTCTCAGGGGCTTTGAGACCAGGTACCCCAATCAGCTTTCGGGCGGCATGCAGCAACGCGTCGGCCTGGCCCGGGCGCTCGCCAACGACGCCCCGGTCCTCCTCATGGACGAAGCCTATTCGGCTCTCGACCCGCTGATCCGCACGGACATGCAGACCGTCCTTCTCGACCTGCAGAAGGAGATCAAGAAGACGATCGTCTTCATTACCCATGACCTCGACGAGGCACTTCGGCTCGGAGACCAGGTCGCCATCCTGCGCGATGGCGAGGTCATTCAGCAGGGTACCAGCCAGGACATCGTCCTGTGGCCGGCGGATGCCTACGTGGCGAACTTCGTCAAGGAGGTCAACCGGGGCAGGGTCGTCCACGTCGAGGCCGTCATGGCGCCCTTGCATCCGGGCTTTTCGCCGAACGGCACGACCATACCGGCGGGTACCACCATCGAGGATGCAATTCGGATGATTGCTCACGGCCCGGATAACGACGTCGCCGTCGTCAGGCAAGACGGGAAGCAACTTGGTATGGTCAACCTGCGTCAGCTCGCGGGTGCGATGGTCAACTCGCAGAGCTCCGTAATCTAGGGCAGTGGCTCCCTGACGAGGGCACTGTAGGCTCAGAGCGGCGTCGTTCAGGCTCGACAGAAGTCGCAGCACCCATGAGATCTGATGCGAGGAGGACCGCGGCGCCGCCTCTCCATTCATTCGCACTTGCGGAGAATCCGGATGTCCAAGCTCTTCCCTCGCCTGTTCTCACCCGTAGCGTTGGGGCCGCACGCCTTGAGAAACAGGATCGTGTTCGGTGCCCATACGGCGAACATGGCCGAAGGCGGCCTGCCGACAGACCGGCACGTCGCCTACTATGCCGAGCGGGCGATCGGCGGAGCGGCCATGATCGTGGTGGAACCGATGCCAGTCCATCGCGCCGCGGTCCTGACGCGTGGAAACTTCAGACCTTGTGATGACAGCGTGATCCCGCATTTCAAGAAAGTGGCGAGCGCCATCAAGGACAACGGAGCGGTCGCCATCCAGCAGCTCTACCATGTCGGTGCCCACGGCGATTCGGACAACTCCTTCCATCCGCATTGGTCCCCTTCGGGCTTTCCGAGCTATCACGATAGCGACGGCTCGCATCCGATGAGCGAGGCGGAGATCTGGGAAACGATCGACGGTTTCGTGCAGGCAGCTCGCCGGTGCCGGGAGGCTGGTTTCGACGGCGTCGAGGTATGGGCCGCCTATTTCGGCATGGTCGATCAGTTCTGGACGCCATGGTCGAACCGTCGCGATGATGCATGGGGTGGCTCGCTGGAGAACCGCACAAGAATGTCGCGGGAAATTCTCGCCCGCATCCGGGCAACCTGCGGGCCTGACTTCATCATCGGCCTCGCTGTCAGCGACGAACCGGACTACAGCGTGGCGCTCACCAGAGACGAGCTTGCCGAAATCGTCCAACTTCATGACGAACTCTGGCTGATGGACTACGTGACATGCGGTTCGGGTGGCTATCTGGATTTCCATAAGCTGATGCCGACCTTCCTCTACCCCGAAAAGCTTGGGGCCGACCTTTCGGCAACGCTCAAACGCACCGTAAAGAAGGCACTGGTGATCGCCGAAAGCCACATTCGGACGCCCGAAAATGCCGAGACCGTGCTTGGCGAAAGTGCGGCGGATCTCGTATCCATTGTTCGCGGCCAGATAGCCGATCCCCATCTCGCGCGAAAGGCAAGCGAAGACCGTGCCGACGACATCCGGGGCTGCATCTCCTGCAATCAGATGTGCTGGGGCAGGCGTTCGCGCGACTACTGGATAAGCTGTCTTATCAACCCGTCCGCGGGAAGGGAATTTGAATGGGGTGGCGATCGATTTACGCCAGCGGCGGAGCCGAGGAAGGTTCTCGTCGTGGGCGGCGGACCGGCTGGCCTCGAAGCGGCCAGGGTCGCAGCGGAAAGGGGTCATAGGGTTATTCTTGCGGAAGCTTCCAGCCGGCTCGGCGGCAACTTCCTGCTCGCCGGAATGCAGCCTCGCCGCGGGCAGATCCTCAATCTCATCCAGTGGTATGAACGCCAACTGGAGAAGCTGAAAATCGATGTGCGTCTCAACTGTTATGTGGAGGCTTCCGATATCCAGGATTACGGCGCCGATTCCGTCATCCTCGCGACCGGCTCCTATTCACCTGAAACGGGGTTTCAGAAGGCGCTGCCCGCAAGTGAGACACTGCCTGGACTCGAGAAAGGCAACGTGTTCGCCGTCGAGGCCGTTATGGCTCGACAGGTAAGACCTGGAAAGCGCATCCTGCTCCTCGATGAGGGCGGGGGCTGGCGCGGCTGCGGCACAGCGTGGAAGCTCGCCGAGGACGGTCACGAAGTCATCATTCTTTCGCCGGACTCGTTCATCGGCAAGGAACTCCAGCGCACCACGGCCGACGTGCCGCTTCGGCGCATCCTGAAGAAGCTCAGGGTCAAATGGTTGTTGGAAGCCAGCGCTCTCGAATGGCACGGCAACGGCGCAACAGTTGTGGACCACAACAGCGGAGAACGGTCCTTCGTCGAGGCAGATTGTCTCGTCCTTGCCACGACAAACATGCCGGCCAACTGGCTGGCCGAAGCGTTGGAAGCTCAAGCCACACCATTCGTTCAGATCGGTGACTGCGCGGCTCCGCGCCAAGCCCCTTACGCATTCTACGAAGGCAGGAAGGTCGCATTGGAGTTGTGATGGCGGAGGAGAAGGCAAGACTATCTGTCGCGGAAATCCGGAACATAGCAACGGATGCCTGTCTGGCATGCGGAGCAAGTGCAGCGACAGCGAAGTCGCTCGTCGAAGCGACCTTGTCCGCTGCGCTTCGCGGCCGGCCCGAGGTGGGACTTCCCCATTTCATCGATTACCTGAGGAGCTTCGTAGAGGGGCGCATCGACGGAAAGGCACAACCGCGCATGCAGCATCCGCTGCCCGCTTTCATCCACTCCGACGCAAAGGGCGGAATCGCCCAGCTCGGCTTCGATCTAGCGTTCGAGGACCTGGTCAAGCGGGCACGAACATTCGGCGTGGCAATCTTTTCGCAGAGGAACAGCTACACCGCCGGCGAGCTGGGCTACTATGTCCGACGTCTTGCCGTTGAAGGCCTGGTGTCGATGGCCCTTGCGAATGCGCACGCTTTGATGGCCGCCGCGGCCGGCGGGAAGCCGGTATTCGGTACAAATCCACTCGCTTTCGGGGCTCCTTTGCCGGCACCGCAGGCTCCGCTGATTATCGATCAGGCTGCCAGCGCCACGGCATTCGTGAACATCGTTCGGGCAGCCGCAGACAACGTCGCCATTCCCGAAGGGTGGGCGACCGACGAGGCGGGAGCAGTGACGACCGATCCCGCCAAAGCCATTCTTGGCGCACTCCTGCCGTTTGGAGGTTACAAGGGCGCCAATATCGCGCTGCTTGTCGAAGTCCTGTCAGCCGGACTTTCCGGAGCAGCATGGTCCCTCGATGCGGGAAACTTTCGCTCCGGCAATGAGCCTCCGAATGTGGGCTTGACGGTCATCGCGATCGCCCCCGCCGCCATCGATCCATCCTTTGCGCTTCGCAGCGCTGACCATTTCGGCCGTCTGCAGGAACTCGGGGTTCACATTCCCGGCAGCGGATGGGCTGTGGAGGCGCCCAATGACGCGGATGAGATCGAGATCGATGCCCGTCTTCTCGAAGAAATTCGGGGCTTTCGTTCCGGCTAAGCAGGCGGGTTTGTAACGGCTGTCGCGCCCACGGTCGAGAAGGGATTGATAGCCGCCAGGTGAATCCAAGCCATCTCGCTCGGGTACATCCGAAGCGCTGCTCTTCTCAAAGTTGCTTCACAACCTCGGAGCGCACCCAACTGGAGCTGCCCACGCGCCGTCTTGTGTCGGAAGGGTTTTCGCCATACGTCGCCTTGTAAACAGCGGAGAACCGCCCGAAATGAAAGAAGCCCCATTTCAGACAGATCTCCCTCATCGCCTGATTGTTCTCGGGGTCGAGCAGGTCCTGTCGTGCGGCGCGCAGACGAAGCCTGAGGAGATAGGCGGCAGGCGTGGTGTCCCTGAACGCACGAAAGCCGGTTTCGAGGGCCCGGACGGATACGCCCGCCGCTTCGGCGACCCTTGGCATCGTGATCGGCTGATTGATATTGGCCTGCATGAACTCGATCGCCCGGCGGACGTGGCGAGGGGCGATCAGGCACGGCTTCTTCTCCAGCAAATGCGACAGCCGGTGGGGGACCAGACGCACCACCACGTCTGCCAACGCCTGCGTGACATGCGCCATGGCGATCGGCGACTGCAGCAGGGGGCCATTGTTGCGTATGCCGCCCATTATCGTTTCCGTGAGATTGCCGATCAACTGGCCGGCCGGCGTAGACAAGCTCACCTCGGGCAACAGGTCGAGAGAGCCGTCGAAAGGCGCCTCGAAAGTCTGACCCAATGTCTGCAGGACGACAGACCAATTGATCAGCAGCTCGTCTACAACGTTTTCTTCGCCGCGCATGATAACGCTGTTCGGTTCGAAATTGTTGTAGAGAAGCAATCCTCCTTGTCCCGTCTCGGCCGTACGGGGTCCATAGGTCACTCCCATGCCGCCGCTTCGAGGCACGACAATCGACAAATACTCTGCCGTATCGGCGGTTGGCTCAATATGGAACTGGAAATCGGTCTGGTGATAACCGGTGATCAACACGGCGCTGTCAGACACCGAAAGATCAATCCCCCAACGGAAATCCCGGGCCTGGCTGATAGGCTCGGCATCAAATGTGCCAAAGGCGCCGCCAAGCGTTTCAATCATGCTGTCGAACGACGAACCGCGAAACTGAAACGAGGTTGGTGCAGTGCTGCTATCCGACATGCGACTCCCGGTTTTCACCCTCCAAGCGGCCACAACACACGAGAACGGATGGTGTCAGCGACTTCCTCGCAGGCGTTCCTTGCACGAGTTCCTGCGCGCTAATCCGTCTGGAGTTGCACGGCCCCCTCACGTTTTCGCACCAAAGCGCCGCGATGGACACATGAACCTTACAGGCCGCGGGCGCGGGTCGGGCATATGCCTCTGCTTCCGCGATGCCGACAATGTAGGCGAAGTCTTTTTCGATGAGCCCGATCGGAAACTGTGGCGCAGAATGGGAGCATAGAGGCGGCAAGATCGTTGCGCAATCGCGCTCCACGCCGACACCGTCGGTCGCCCGTGCCGCCTGCATGGCCAAATCTGGCCCACGCTCCCTCAGCGGCGGCGGAAAACCAAATCGGCCCACGACGGCGACAGCAGTCGATCCGTATCCCCTGACAAGCTTTCTTGCAGCGGCGATCGGACATAGACCGGATTCAATGGCGCTGGCGCCACCGGCCAGCGCCATCGCCTGGCAGCGGCAGACGCCGAAATCGACATTCTTGCGCTGGCAGCTCCGGCAGAGCTCTGTCATCCATTTCTCGCCGCGATAGGCATTGAAGGCGTAGCTCTCGTACCAGATCCGAGCGAGCGAACGATCGCGCACATTCTCAAAGGAGAGGCTCGGGATGGTCTCCGCCGCATGACAGGGGCAGCACCCGGCCCGATGGCGTGACGTTCATGCCGATACGGCCCCAACCGCCCATGCAGGCCTTGGATAGCTGGAGTGATAGTCGGCCGGCACATAGTCGATCTCAACTATGCCTTCATTTGCGGCGGGGCCGCAACCGTAATTCTATTATGGAAGCCGCCGCCAGCGGCGGCCTCCAGGACGACGACACGAAGATCGGACGTTTTCTTCACTGGCTGACCTAACGAATTGCCCGCCGACCAACGCTTGGCGGAGCGTCAAAAAAGGACCGGCTCGCTCCCGTCCGCGGGGGCGTAGCGGGTGATTTCCATAGCGCAGCTGACGTCGATGAATTTTGGTGCGTGCCAGGACATGTTTTCTCCATTCGCTTCAGGCAGTTGGTGTGCTCGCTCCGGCATGCAGGCGCCGTTACGGCCGGGTCGAACACGTAGCCAAGCGCCGTTCGTCGGAGCGACGCTTGGGTGAAAATCCGGAACGGCTTTCTGCCGCACCGGCAAGGCCCGGCAATGGCGCCGCCGCCGGGCTTTTCGGGATCGGCTGCCGCAGCTTAGATCGAATGGATCAGCGTGACAGAACCTCCCTTTCCGTGCCGAGGGTAGCAACCAGGCGGGGCCTCGCAATACGACCTAGGGACAATCGATATCGGGTTTGATCTCGGGGTAAGCCCACTATTGGCCGGCCCCTCCTGCCATTACGACCAAGGTGCAATATCCCCGACTTTGTCGCGGGAGGATGATCGGTGCTGCCAGGCGGTTGCGGCTCACGCAACGATTGCGAGGGAAGGAGAAGGATATGAACAGATTGATGCTGACTGCCGTGACTGTGCTGTCACTGGCGGGACTGGCCAAGGCAGAGGTGACGGAGGAAGACCTCGCCAAGGACGCCACTACGGTCGGCGACGTGCTCACCAACGGTATGGGCAGGGGGCTGCAGCGCTACTCCCCGCTCGAAACACTGAACAAGACCAACGTCAAGAACCTGCTACCTACCTGGGGTTTCAGCCTCGGCGGCGAGAAGCAGCGCGGACAGGAAAGCCAGCCGATCGTCCATGACGGCGTGATGTATATCACCGCCTCCTACAGCCGGCTTTTCGCCATCGATATCAAGTCCGGCAAGGAGCTTTGGCAGTTCGACGCGCGCTTGCCCGAGGGCATCCTGCCCTGTTGCGACGTGATCAACCGCGGTGCCGCCATCTATGGCGACAATCTCTATTTCGGCACGCTCGATGCCCGTCTCGTCGCGCTCAACCGCAAGACGGGCGATGTGGTCTGGAACAAGAAGATCGCCAATTACAAGGAAGGCTACAGCTATACGGCCGCGCCCTTGATCGTGAATGGTCTGGTCATCACCGGCAATTCCGGCGGCGAGTTCGGCATCGTCGGCGAGGTGCAGGCCCGCGACGCCAAGACCGGCGAACTGGTATGGACCCGTCCGGTCATCGAAGGGCATATCGGGACCTACAAGGGCAAGGAAAGCTCCATGACGGGGACGCTGAACGCGACTTGGCCGGGGGATCTTTGGAAGACCGGCGGCGGCGCCACCTGGCTCGGCGGCTCCTACGACGCCGATACGGGTACGCTGGTCTTCGGCACCGGCAACCCCGCTCCGTGGAACAGCCATCTGCGCAACGCCGGCAAGCCGGTCGAGGGCAACAAGGGCGACAACCTCTACGCGGCGAGCCGCCTTGGCATCAACCCGGAAAACGGCGAGATCAAATGGCACTTCCAGACGACGCCGAGGGAAGGCTGGGACTTCGACGGCGTCAATGAAGTCGTCCCCTTCCTCTCCAAGGACGGCACGAAACGTTTCGCGACCGCCGACCGGAACGGCTTCTTCTATGTCCTCAACCGCGAGGACGGAAAATTCGTTGCCGCCTATCCTTTCGTCAAGAACATCACCTGGGCGAAGGGCATCGATGAGAACGGCCGCCCGATCTATGCCGAGGAGAACCGCCCCGGCGATCCGACGTCCGCCGCCGATGGCGGCAAGGGGCAGCAGGTCTTTTCGGTTCCCTCCTTCCTCGGCGGCAAGAACTGGATGCCGATGGCCTACAGCCAGAAGACCGAGCTCTTCTATGTGCCCTCGAACGAATGGGGCATGGACATCTGGAATGAGCCGATCTCCTATAAGAAGGGCGCCGCTTATCTCGGGGCCGGTTTCACCATCAAGCCGCTGTTCGACGATCACATCGGCTCGCTCAAGGCGATCGACCCCAACAGCGGAGAGATCAAGTGGGAATACAAGAACGCGGCGCCCCTATGGGGCGGTGTCATGGCCACTGCCGGCGGCCTGGTTTTCGTCGGAACGCCCGAGGGCGAATTCAAGGCGCTAGATGACGAGACGGGCAAAGAGCTCTGGTCCTTCCAGACCGGCTCGGGCGTGGTCGGCCAGCCCATCACCTGGGAGCAGGACGGCGAGCAGTATGTATCGGTGATCTCCGGTTGGGGCGGTGCGGTTCCGCTCTGGGGCGGCGAGGTAGCCAAGAAGGTCAATTACCTCAACCAAGGTGGCATGGTTTGGACCTTCCGCTTGCCGAAACAGCTGGCTTTGGCAAAATAGGGAAAAAGGGCCGGGTTTGGTCGCCCGGCCCTTGACCGTTGCGACAATGGCAGAACGGTGCGGGGCGCTCTCAGATGATCATCATCCGCAATACATTCCAGGCACCGCGACCGAGTTCGCCGGTGCTGCCCATATTCAAACCTGTCGAATTGCGATCGGCACTGATCGTCGACGATCATCCCCTGTTCTGCGATGCGCTTGCGATGACTTTGAACGGGCTCGTCGGGATTGAAACGATCGAGTCCGTCGGCACGCTGGAAGCCGCTCTCACCCGTCTGGATCAGGATACGCGGCCGGATGTCGTTGTGCTCGACCTCAATCTGCCTGACGTCAACGGGCTGGATGGCGTCGTGCGGCTCCGGCAGGCGGTCCCCGATGTACCGATAGTCGTCGTCTCGTCACTGGACGAGTTGCGGGTAATCCGCGCCTTACTGAAAGCGGGCATCAACGGCTTCGTACCGAAGCATGCCGCACGAGACGAATTTCGTGCCGCCTTCGCGGCGATCGCGCGAGGCGAAATCCATGCCCCGCAAATGGCCTTGGAGTCGGGCAGCTCGTCGCTATCGGACGAGGCCGTCGCCCGGTTGGGGCTGCTGACGCGGCAACAGGCGAAGATCCTGCAACTCGTCTGCGCCGGTCTTATGAACAAGCAAATTGCCTACGAACTTTCCATCGCCGAGACCACGGTGAAGGCGCACGTTACCGCGATCATGCGCAAACTTGGCGTCCAGACGCGCATGCAGGCCGTCTTGTTCGCGCAGGAAGCACGATTTACGGCACTGACGCCGGAGGATTGACGCTCCGGCCCCTGCCCTCGAGAGTTGCCTTGGCGCTGAATGCAGTTGGGGAGGAGGAGGGAATGCGGATATCCGGTGGAAGCGGCGCGGTGCGCGACGCGATCGTCCGACGTGCCAGTACGACGGCAGGTGATCCGAATGCCGTCGAGACCCTGTCGCGTCAATTGGGATCGGGACCGTTCTCGCTGATCATGCTTTTCATGTCGCCGGCAGCCGACCTGGTGCGCCTGCCGATCGAAGCAGCGCGGGTCTTCGATGGCGTCCCGATCGTTGGCTGCACCACCGCGGGCGAGATTTCCGACGCCGGCTATGACGAGGGCACCATCGTCGCGCTCGCCCTGCCCACGGAATATTTCCGCGTCGACACCGTCACGATCCCCGACCTGATGCGGCTCGATCCGCCCGCGCTTGCCGCCGCCCTCGTTCGCACGCGCACGGCCATGGCCCAGCAGTATCCCGAGCTGGCGCATGAATTCGCCATGTTGCTCGTCGACGGGCTGTCGCAGAAGGAGGACGAACTGACCTCGGCGCTTGCCGCCGGCCTCGGAGCGACACCCATGCTCGGAGGCTCGGCCGGCGATGGAACGCGTTTCGAACGGACCTTCGTGCTCGATGGTCATCGACTGTCGCGCAACGCGGCCGTTCTAGCGCTGGTGCGTACGGAATGCTCGGTCCGCGTCTTCAATTTCGACCACCTTATCCCCACCGAAAAACGCATGGTGGTCACCGAGGCCGATCCGCACCGCCGCATCGTCCGCCAGATCAATGCCGAACCCGCTGCGCGTGAATATGCCCGCCTCGTCGGCAAGGACCCGCAGCAGCTCACCCCCTTCACCTTCGCGGCCAATCCCGTCGCGGTCCGCATGGGAACGCGCCACCACGTGCGGGCCATCCGTCAGGTGATGGAAAACGGCGATCTTGTCTTCTTCTCGGCCATCGACGAGGGCGTGGTGCTGACGATCACCGAGCCGGCGGACATGCACGGCCAGCTCAAACGCGAACTCGCCGGCCTGTGCATGCCGGAGCGGCCAACGGCGATCCTTGCCTTCGACTGCATCCTGCGCCGGCTGGAGGCTGAAGAGAAGCAGGTCATCGGTCGGGTTTCCGGGCTCTTGCGCCGCTATGGCGTCATCGGCTTTTCCACCTATGGCGAACAGTTCGGCCCGATGCATGTCAACCAGACGATGACCGGCCTCGCCATTTACCCGCCGGGCACCGCCCTACCCGAGAAGGTCTCGGAATGACCCGCATCTCCGACTGGCTCATCGATCCTGCCGACAACCCCGAACGCAATACCGCCAAGCTTCTGACCATCGCCGAGGTGCTGATGCGCCAGGTCGAGCAGGCATCCGGCGAACGCGGGATCGCCTACGAGCAGTTCCAGCGCGCCGCCCAGTTGGAAGAGCGGGTGCGGCAGCGCACGTCCGACCTTGAATCGACGCTGCGGATCCTGAACGAGACGAATGCGCGCCTCGCCGAGGCCAACCGCGCGACCGAGCGGGCGCGCCGCGACCTTGCCGATGCCATCGAGGCAGTGGAAGAGGGATTTGCCCTCTTCGACGCCAGCGAAACCCTGGTGATGTACAATTCGCGCTTTTGCTGTGATCTCCAGGACGTCCGCGCCATCCTTCATCCGGGCCTGTCCTTTGCGGACTATATCGGGGCCTGTAGCCGTTCGCGCTCCCTCGCCTTGCCAAAGGACGAGGGGCCTGCTGAATGGATGGCAACACGAATAGAGCGCCACCGCACGCGCAGCGTCTTTCAGGTAGCGCTTGCCGGCGACCGCTGGCTGCAGGTGAGCGAACAGCCGACTTCCGACGGCGGCACGGTCGTTCTCCAGACGGACGTTACGGAAATCATCCGTATGGAGCGAACCGAACGGGGCAGGATGCTGGATGATCAAGCCCGCCTGATCCACGCGACGTTGGAACATATCAACCAGGGCATATGCATCTTCGACGCGGCCGGTCGACTGGTCGGCTGGAACGAACGGCTTCGCCTGTTGCTCGACATCCCGGTGACCGTGCTGCGTACGGGGACAGGCTTCGACACGCTGCAACGCTGGATTCACCGCGACGGCGAACTGGTCAGTTCCATCGCACCCTCGGAGCTTTTCTCCTGGGCCGTTCAACAGACGCAACGGCCGCCGCTTTTCCTGGAGATCCGCCGCGCATCGGGCGTGATGCTCGTGGTCTTTGCCGAGGAGACGCCGGATCGAGGCTTCGTCATGTCATTCAGCGACGTGACGCGCGAACGCCAGGCGATCCAGGCAATGCAGCGCGCCAACGCCTCGCTCGAGGCGCGGGTGGCTGCCCGTACCGAAGATCTGCGCACCGCTCTCGCCGATGCAGAGCGCGCCAATTCCACCCGCGCGCGGTTTGTCGCGGCCGCCAGCCACGACCTCCTGCAACCGCTTTCCGCCGCCAAGCTTTTTGT
Organism: Sinorhizobium sp. BJ1; assembly: GCF_002531555.1. Taxonomy (NCBI): domain Bacteria; kingdom Pseudomonadati; phylum Pseudomonadota; class Alphaproteobacteria; order Hyphomicrobiales; family Rhizobiaceae; genus Sinorhizobium; species Sinorhizobium sp. BJ1. The sequence continues at coordinate 104,601 of NZ_NWTH01000021.1, read as the reverse complement.
TGCCTCGGCCCGTGACGAAGCGGAAAACGAGCACGCCGGCGGCACTCTCGACAAGGCGCATAAGGCGCTGGCGAGCGTCGAGGCGATCCTCGGCGCCCTGCTTGACATTTCGCGCCTGGACGAGGCGGTTGTCGAGATATCACCCGTCCGTCTTGCGCCGCTGTTTGCGCAGCTCACCGACGAATTCGCACCCGTGGCGGAACGCAAGGGGTTGAGGCTTGCCATCCTGCCCTGCGCGCAGACGGTCTTCAGTGATCCGAGCTATCTCAGGCGCATCCTGCAAAACCTCATCAGCAATGCGATCCGATATACACGCACCGGCCGCGTGCTCGTCGGTCCGCGGCGCGTGCCGGGTGGCGTGCGGATCGAGGTGCACGACACTGGCCCCGGCATCGCTCTCGAGGACCAGGTGGCGATCTTTCGCGAGTTCCACCGTCTGAACGCCTCTGCATCCGCCTCCGAGGGTCTGGGACTCGGCCTGGCCATCGTCGAGCGCGCCTGCGCACTGCTCAATCATCGACTGACGCTCAAATCGACGCCAGGACGCGGCACCTGCTTTGGCGTCGAACTGGAGCAGGCACCTGCACGCGCCGCTGCGAGCTACCCTTGCGGCGATGCTAGCGAGGATGGCACGACGGCCGACGTTGGCGACCGCATCGCCCTTCTCGTCGAGAACGACGAGGAACTGCGCCATGCGATCAGCCTCGTTCTGGAGCGACGCGGAATTACCGTTCTGGAGGTGGCAAGCGGCGAGGAAGCACTGGAACTGGTCGACGAGATGGGCATCGTTCCCGATCTTTACCTGGTCGACCAGCAGCTCGGGGACGGACTGACGGGCATCGAGACCTTGACGGCTCTCAAGACACGTCACGGCGACCGACCGGCAAGGATCATCACCGCCGACCGCACACCGGGTGTGCGCGAGGCCTGCGCCAAAGCCGACGTCGAGATCATCTACAAGCCCCTTGACTCGGAGGTGCTCGAAGCGTTCGTCACCAGAGGGGGGTGAGGAAAGTGTGACGACCTTTTGTTCCTCGTCGCTCGCCTCAACCTATTGCAACAATTAGCTTTTACTATCCTGCAGACGCCGACCGGCACCAAGGTCGCATTGCCTGCCCGCGGTCTTTCGATGTTTCCTTGCGGACAGTCGAAAACCCCTAGGGAGAAGCAAATGCTGAGAATAATGGGAATTGTTGCCGCGTTCGTGCTGATGGCAGGCGGGGCTCATGCCGCGGAGCACGAAGTGAAGATGCTGAACAAGGGAGAGAGCGGGGCCATGGTCTTCGAGCCGGCCTTCGTGAAGGCCGCTCCCGGCGACACGATCCGCTTCGTGCCCGTGGATAAGGGTCACAATGTCGAGTCGATCAAGGGCATGCTGCCCGACGGCGTCGACAAATTCAAAAGCAAGGTCAACGAGGAATATGTGATGACGCTGACCGTGCCAGGACTCTACGGGGTTAAGTGCTCGCCGCATTTTGCGATGGGCATGGTGGCGCTGATCCAGGTGGGTGACGTACCGGCCAATGTGGAGGCCGTGAATGCCGTGAAACTGCCGAAGAAGGCTGACGAAAGGCTGAAGGCGGCGCTTCCCGCCCCTTCCAATTGATCTCAAGGGAAGCTTGCGGCGCCGCGGGATTGATCGGCCCGCGGCGCTGGTGCTTTGTCGATCGGTGCTACAGCGCCGTGTTGCGCCCAAAATCGGACAAGACGGCTATCGCCGGTCCGCCATCAATAGTAGGGCGAGACGCACGCCTGGCGCGGACCGTAATAGGGCTGGAACGTGTTGTCGTAAGCCCTGTAGGACCGATAGCGCGCGTAGCACCAGCGCGTATGCGCATTGCCGCCATTATAATAGGTCTGGCGGTAATAGCGTGGCGCGTAGTAGCGCGGGCGGTAATAGGTCGGGCCGTAGTAGCCTTGATCGTAGTAGCCCTGATCGTAGTAACCCTGATCGTAGTAGCTGGGGCCATAATACCTCGGCTGCGCCAGCAGGCCACCGAGGATCGCGCCGGTCGCGAGCCCGCCGAGCGCCCAAGCCCAATCATCATCGCCACCGTTGTGGTGATGCCCGCGGTATCCGCCACGATAGCCACCACGGTAGCGCCTGTACTGGACTGTCTGCGCCTCCGCTACCTCGATCTTTGGCGCGACAACGGTGGGAAACGCCATGGCCGGCGGAACGCTCGTCAGCGCCGTCGCCAGCGACAGGGCAACGATTGCTAACCTCGTCATTGGCTTCACCTTTCCTCTACAGCGCCGCACTTGGAACATGACGCACAAAGGACGCTGCAGCATTTGGACTTGCTGGATTATTTTGTGCTCAAACCGGCGTCGGTTCAACGAATTTCCAGTAGCAGCATAGCATTCCCTTCAAATAATGCCCTCGCACGGCACCGCACCCCTCGATTTGGACCTCAGCGTGGCGTGCAATGTCCAAATGCGGCCAAACGGGATTTCCCTTCCTTTCCCCGGCGACCGCCAGGACCGAAACCCGGTATACCGGCTCCACTCCCCATATTCTCCCGGTCTCTCACGGGCGGCTCGCGGCTCCCCAGGGATATCGGCCGACCTTGATCGATTTGACGGCCTCGCGCGAGGCCACATCGATCACCGTCACGTCGCCCGAGATGCCGTTCGTGGTGAAGAGCTGGGTGTGATCCGGCGAAAAAGCCATGTGCCAGACGCGCCGGCCGACCAGGGTGTACTCATCGACCTCGAATGTCTTCATGTCGATCGCGGCGACGTGGTTTGCCGGACCGAGCGCGACGAAAGCTGTCTTGCCGTCGGGCGTGAATTCGAAGCCGACGGGCTGGATCAGGTCGTCCTTGACGCCGGTGATGGCGAAGCGGATCTTGGCCTTCTCCGACCGGGTCGCGACATCGAACACTGTCACGCTGCCTCCGACTTCGGAGGACACCCAGAGCTCCTTGCCGTCCCCGGTGAACTCCGCATGGCGAGGACGACTGTCGACGAGTGTGTTGGCGAAGATCTTCATCGTCGCCGTGTCGATCCAGTGCGCCATATTGGTCGTCTCTGAGGTCGTCACGACGATCTTGCCGTCGGAGGAAACGGCCATGCCTTCCGGCTCTATGCCGACATTGATCTGCGCCACGACCTCCCGCGCGTCGACGTCGACCACCGTCGTCACCGCATCGTCCTCGTTGGCGATCCACAGATGCTTGTCGTCGGGGGCGAGCACGAACTGCTCCGGATCTTCTCCGGAGGGCAGCTCGTAGAGGATTTCGCCGGTCGCCGGATCCATCACTTCCACGGCGTCGCTGTCGGACGCGCAGACATAGGCGCGCGAATGGTCGGAGTTGAAGGTGATCCCGCGGGGCCGCTCGCCGGTCGGAATAGTGCGGATGACTTCGAGAGTCGCGGTGTCGATTACCGTGATATCATCGTCCTTCTCGTTGGTTACCCAGATTTCGCCGGCTGCAGCAGTAAAGGGAAACGCTGCGACAGGGAGCGCAAGGAGGAAAAGGCAAATCCGTCTCATTTCAGCCTCCGAATGCCTTGCACGTGCTTTCCGCGCGGTCGAGACCAAGCGTGTCCATTTCGTTTTCCTGATGCAGGTAGCCGTCGAGGGGCGTGAGCTCCACGAGTGCACGGCCGTTGACGACCGGCATTGGCTGGCGCAACTGGCCATTCCAGCGCCGATAGGTGAGCGAGCGGCCCTTAAAACCGTCGAGTGCAAAGCCATCCGACAAGATATAAGCCCTGAGCTTCGTCGGGTCGGCGGAATTGATGCGCGTTACCGCCTCACCGACGCTGCGCAGAGCCGCCCAGGCGGCGTAATCGCGCGGCCGCATTTCGCGCTTCGCCGCGCTCTCGAAGCGGTTCTGCAACTGGACGGCTCCCCATTGTTCCAAAACGGGCGCCCAGCCCTCGCCGCGCAAGCCCTCGGAGCCGGCGACCGGACGCGCCAGCCAGGTGTTGTCGGCCACATAGCGGGCAAAATCGTCTGCCTCGTCGGCGACCAGCAGCACATCGTGATCCGGCAGGTCCTGGGTGAACAGAGGCACCTCTTTCGCTGCCGTCCGCCGCAAGTCGGTGTCAAAGGTCCACAGTTTGTCGGCAAGGATCTCGACACCGAATTTCGCCGCCGCCGCGCGCAATGTGGCGGCATAGGCTTTGTCCTGTGGTCTCGGCCCGACAATCATGGCCGTGCGTGTCCAGCGCCGCGCCCTTAACATCTGCATCAGCGCATCGGCACGCATCGCGTCCTCGGGGATGGTGTGAAAGAGGTTGGCGCGACAGTCGGCGTCACGCAAGCGGCGCTCGCCGGATGCAACGTTGAAAAGCAGCGCGCCGCCGGCCTCAGGCAGATCGGCGACGTTTAACAGGCCTTCGGCGGGAGCATCGATAAAGAGCACGGACGAGGTGGCGAGCGCCGCTTTCGCGCTCGCAGCAAGATCCTCTCCCGGGGCAACGGAAATCACCTTCAGCGTGTAGTAGTGCCCGAGGAATCCTCCGGTCGTCTCGATATCGGCAAGGGCGACCTTCGCCCCGGCGATGCCGAGGTCCTCGGGAATCGGGTCGAGGTTCGACAGCACCGGCGGCGCCTGCACCTCCTGTCGCAGATAGGTCATGGCGATGGTTGTCTCCGCCCGTGCCGGACCGAAAACGCCGACAAGCGCGATCAGAAGGCCCGCGGAGATTTTCCGTCTGATGCGCACTTTCGAGACTGTCGGCATTGGGAACTCCTCCTGCTGCAGACCTTAGGATGCGAGCGGAGAAGAGAGGAATACGACCAAGGTGCCATGCCCGGCTGCGACATAGGTCGTATACCGCGGCGGCGGCCATGAGCGGTAAGAAAATGCGGATCGGAACGAAGTCTTGCCAGGGAGGAAAGATGTCCACGAACCGTATCCGCGCCGGACTTGCGGCGCTTGCACTGCTCGGAACCGCGACGATCGTCGTTGCGCATGGCGACGTCGCGCCCCAGCCCGTCAACACCGACTCGCTACCGGCGGTCGGTGAGGAATGGCTTACGGAGAACCCGTATCGCGAGGAGACGGTCGGGCGCGACGTCTGGCTAAAGGCGGTCGAGATCGGCGCTTCCGGATACAACCAGAACTGCGCCCGCTGTCACGGGCTGGGCGCCGTATCCGGCGGGCTTGCCCCCGACCTCCGGCTCCTGGAGGCGGCGGAATATGGCGACGAGTGGTTCGTCGAGCGCTTCCGTCTCGGCTACACGCAGGATGGCACGACCAAAATGCCGGCCTTCGGCGACATTCTCGGCCAAAAGGCTGCCTGGGCGATCCGCACCTACATCGAGACTCGCCCGGAAGACGGGGCGCTCGACGCTCACGCGGACCGGCTGCACGAGCTGCGGAACGATCTTGCCGCCGCCAAGATTTCCGATCCGAAGGCGCTAAAAGCCGAACTCGAAAAGATCGCCGCCGAAGTCAAAACCGCCTCCGGTGCGCCGGTTGCCGACAGTGTCGCCTATGAGGCGGCCCGGGTGCTGAGCGATGCGCCGGAGAGTTGGAAGAAGGCAAGCGACATCTTGACTGTCGGGCTCTCTGCATCGGAGTGAGCCATGCACGCTCCTCGAGCCACAATGCTCTCGGCACTGGCTTGCCTTATGCTGCCGGCAGTGGCCTTCGCGCGCTGCGAGGGCCACATGCCGCAGCCGAAACCGCAAAACACCTTTTCCCAGGATATCGGACGCTCCTTCGACAGAATCCTCGAAGAGGGCTGGATCGAGTTCGCCGTCTACGAGGATTTCCCGCCATGGTCCTATGCGGAGAAGGGCGAGGTGCGCGGGATCGACGTGGAGATCGGTCGGCTTATCGCCGCCGCGCTCGGTGTCGAGCCCCGCTTCCGTCCCGTGCAGGCGGGCGAGACGCTCGACGCCGACCTACTCAACTATGTCTGGAAAGGAGCGGTTGTCGGCGGCCATGTCAGCGACATCATGCTGCATGTGCCCTATGACAGCGACTATGCCTGCCGGATCGAGCAAGTCACCTTCACCGGGCAATATGCGCGGGAGGCGATCGCGATTGCCTATGACAAGGCCGACTATCCCGAAAAGGGACCGACGCCGCCCTTCTTCCGTTACGATACGGTGGCGGTGGAAAACGACTCGATTTCCGATTTCCATCTGACTTCGCTGCTCGGTCCCGTGGACAAGATCCGTCGCTACCGCAACACCGTGCGCGCCGTGGAAGCGCTCGCGGACGGCGAGGCCATGGCCGCGATGGGCCCGCGGGCAGAGCTTCAGGCGGGCATTACCGCGCATCCGGTTGCCGCTCTGGTGGTGCACGAGCCGCCGCTCGTCGGTTTGGCGCGCGGCAAATGGACTCTGGGCGTCGGCGTGAACTTCCAGCACAAGGATCTCGCTTATGCCGTCGACGACGCGATCGCCGGGGCACTTGCCGATGGACGGATCGCGGCGCTCTTCAAAGCCCAAGGTCTGACCTTCGAGCCTCCGATGAGATAGCTTCAGGCAACTGCCTGGGCGCCGGTTATCTCGACGAGCGAACCGCACATGAAGGCGGCCTCTTCGGACGCGAGGAAGGCGACGAGGGCGGCGACCTCCTCCGGTTTTCCAATCCGGCCGAAGGGAACGAGCCTGTCGAGATCGGCGATCGTTCGCCCCGACCGCCTCACCCCCGCTTCGAGCATCGGCGTGTGGATTTCGCCGGGGCAGACGGCGTTTACGCGGATCTTGTCCGGCGCATAGTCGCGCGCCAGATTCTGCGTGAAGGCTGCCACCGCCGCCTTGGTGGTGTTGTAGGCGATATGGTTCGGCGCCGGGTAGAGACCCCATTGGGAGGCGGTGTTGACGATCGCACCACCGCCAGCCTCGATCATGTGCGGAATTGCTGCACGGCAGAGGTGGAACATCGAATCCACATTGACTGCAAAGCTCGCATGCCAGTCGTCGTCGGTCAGCGACAAGAGGTTGCCGCGCCGGTTGATGCCGGCATTGTTGACGAGAATGTCGATGCGCTTCTTCCGGTCGAAGGCCTCGGCAATCAGGCCGAAGCAGGGTTCCTTCTGAGAGATATCGGCGGCAATGGCGATGGCGGAATTGCCTGCTGCAACGATTTCGTCCGCCACGGCGCCCGCTGCTTCCCCGTTCACGTCGGAGACGACGACCAACGCTCCCTCGCCCGCCAGCCGACGCGCGATGGCCGAACCGATACCGCCGCCTCCGCCAGTGACAACGGCAACTTTATCTTCAAATCTTTTCATGTTCCGCTCCTCGAATTATCGAATATAGCTGCCGCCGTTGACGTCGAGCGTCGCACCGTTCAGCGAACGCTGCGAAGGCCTGAGCGCGAAGGCGACGAGTTCGGCAATTTCGGAGACCTCGGCCATCTCGCCGATCGGTATGTCAGCAACAGCCGCCTGCTTGCCGAATCTTTCCACGAACTCCTCGGCCATCTCCGTCTGGACCCAGCCGGGGGCGATCGCCACCGCCACGACGCCGTCTGCCCCAAAGCTGCGGGCGATCGATTTGGTCAGATTGATCAGCGCCGCCTTCGTTGCACCATATGGCAGCGCATCGGCCGCATAGCCGCGCTGTCCGGCACGGCTCGCCATGTTGACGATCCGCCCACCGCCACGCGCCTTGAAGTGCTGCAATGCCTCCTTGCAGAGATCGGCCGCGGCAAAGAAGTTCACCTGGAACTCCCTCTGCCAGGCTTCCCTCCAAATGTCGGCATCGGCGTCGATCGAAATCTCGGTTCGGATGCCGGCATTGTTGACGAGGGCATGGATGCGACCGACCGCGGCTTCTGTCTCCTTCCAGAGGCTGAAGGCGCCTCTCGCTTGGGAGAGGTCCGCCTGGACGATCGATCCTTCCCCCGAAATGCATTCGAGCAGCGCTTCGGCCGCGGCTACGTCGCGCCCATAGTGGATTATTGGATGAGCACCCTCCTCTGCCAGACGCTCGACGATAGCAGCGCCGATGCCACCGGAGGCGCCGGTGACGAGGATATTCTGGCCCCGAAGAGGTCTCATGGTCATCGCTCTTCTCCTTCAGCCCAGTACATCGACCTGCGGTCCCCAGCTGTCGGCGAGCGCAAAGCCGCTTTTGAACGGATCGTCGTCGGAGAGGCGAAGCTGCTCGCGGCCATAGATCCAGCCGCGCCCGGTGATCCGCGGCAGCACGGCGGGGCGTCCGCCCACCTCCGTGACGCCGATCGCCTCCGCCGTGAACTCGCCGCCGATGATCGACCGCGAGGTTCGCCTGTCCCCGATCCCTATCTCGCCGCGTGCGTAAAGGGTCGCGAGATTTGCGCAGCTGCCGGTGCCGCAGGGAGACCGGTCGACCCGGCCCGGCTTCAACGTCGTGCAGGTGCGCACCGCGCCGTCCGGCTCCTGCCCGCGGAACATCACGTAGGCGATCTCATCGACGCCGGTGAGTTCCGGATGCTTCACCGTCACCTGATCGGCCAGCAGCGACTTCAGCTCGATTCCGGCTTCCGCCAGATAACGCGCATTGGCCGGGGCGATCTCGCTGCCGACCTGATCGACATCGACGATCGCATAGTAGACGCCGCCAAAAGCGATATCGGCCTTGATGCGCCGCCAGCGCGGCGTCTCGATATCCCGATCCAGCGCCTCGGCGAAACTCGGCACATTGTCGAGACTGACCGACAGGCAGCGTCCCTCTCGGCACGTGGCGCGGGCAACGATCCGTCCGGCCGGCGTGTCGAGGCGGACGATCGTTTCCGGCTCCTGCATCGCCACCCGTCCGCTCTCGAGCAGGGCGGTAACGACGCAGATGCAATTGCTGCCGGACATCGGGTGGGCACGATCGGCCTGCAGCACGATGAAGCCGGCGTCGGCATCGGGCCGCGTCGGCGCGACGAGCAGGTTGACCGACATGGCGACGCTGGCCCGCGGCTCGAAGGTCACGAACCGGCGGAGACTGTCATCGACCTGGTTGATGTGGTTCATCTTGTCGAGCATGGTGGCGCCGGGGATTTCCGGCGCGCCGCCGATGATCACCTTGCCGATCTCACCCTGGCAATGGACCAGAAGCAGGTCGAGCGTCCGGTCCCAGTTCATCTGGCTTCCATTCATTTGATGTACCAGCCCCATTTCTCGCCGGAGGCAAGGCGGGTGATCTGCTTCGTCTCGAGATAGTTCTCGAGGCCCCAGCGGCCGAGCTCGCGACCGATGCCCGATTCCTTGTAGCCGCCCCAAGGCGCCTCGGTGAAGGTCGGCTGCGAGCAGTTGATCCAGACGATGCCGGCGCGGAAGGCGCTCGCGACCCGTTCGGCACGGACATCGTCCTTCGACATCACCGCGGCGGCAAGACCGAAGCGCGAATCGTTGGCAAGCGCGATCGCTTCCTCTTCGGTCGAGAACGGCCGGATGCAGACGACCGGGCCGAAGATTTCCTCCCGCCAGGCGTCGCTCTCCAACGGCACCTCGGTCAGGACCGTCGGCTCGAGATAGTAGCCTGTCTCGAAACCCTCAGGCCGCTTTCCGCCGCAGGCGAGGGTTGCACCGGCGGCTGTCGCCGCCTCGATCGCCGCGACGACCTGCTCGTGCTGGCGCCTGGAGACCAGCGGCCCGAGCAGTACGCCGTCCTCGAGGCCGTCGCCGATCTTGATCTTCTTTGTCTCGTCGACAAGCCGCGTCAGCAAGCGGCCGTAAATTCCTTTCTGGACGAGGACCCGCGATGTCGCCGAGCAGACCTGGCCCTGGTTCCAGAAGATGCCGAACATGATCCATTCGACCGCCTCGTCGATGTCGGCGTCGTCGAAGACGACGAAGGGTGACTTGCCGCCGAGTTCGAGGCTGACGCGCTTGATGTCGCGGGCCGCCGCCGCCATGATCTTCGAGCCGACCGGGCCGGAGCCGGTAAATGCCAGCTTGTCGACGCCCTTGTGGTCGATGATCGCCTGCCCGGCGATCGAGCCGGAACCGGTCACGATGTTGAGGACGCCCGGCGGCAGGCCCGCCTCATCGGCGACCGCCGCGAGTTCCAGCGCCGTCAGCGAGGTGACTTCGGCCGGCTTCAGCACGACGGTGCAGCCGGCGGCAAGCGCCGGCGCCACCGTCCAGGCCGCCATCAGCAGCGGATAGTTCCAGGGGATGATTGCACCGGCGACGCCGATCGGCTCCTTGACTGCCTTGGACGTAAAGCGAGCGTCGGGAAGCGCGATCGGTTCTTCCGGATTACTATCGAGTTGCTCGGCAAGCCCTGCATAGAAATCGAAGCAGCCGGCGGCGTCGGCGATATCCCAATCCGCTTCCGGAAACGGCTTGCCGTTGTCGATCACCTCCAGGCGGGCGATTTCCGCCTGTCGGGCGCGGATGCCGTCAGCGATGGCGCGGAGGTATTTTGCTCTTTGTGCACCCGACAGCTTCGGCCAACCATCCTCGTCGAAGGCACGGCGTGCCGCCTTTACCGCGACGTCGACATCTTGCGCCGTTGCAGCGGCGATCTTGTGGATGACTTCTTCTGTCGCCGGATTGACCACGTCGAACGTCCCGCCGTTTGCGGCCGCCGTCCATTTTCCATCGATATAGAGTTCGCTGCGCATGGTTCTCTCCAATCGTTGCTGTCGGTGATCGGCTCTGCTGTCAGAACCGATCCACGCGGTATGGTTTGAGATCGATCGGCGGATTGACGCCGGTCACAAGGTCACCAATCAGCCGCGCGGTCGTCGCCGCATAGGTGAGGCCCAGATGTCCGTGGCCAGTGGCGTAGAAGACACCGCGGTGTTTCGCGGAAGGGCCGATGATCGGCACCGTGTCGGGAAGCGCCGGCCGATGGCCCATCCATTCCGTGGCCCTCTCCGCCCGAAGATCCGGCAGGGCCTCCTGCGCCCGCTTGACGAGTACTTTCGCCCGCCGGTAGTCCGGCGCGGCGTCGAGCCCCGCCATTTCCACCGTGCCGCCAACGCGGATGCCGCCGGCCGTCGGCGTGACCATGAAGGCGCGCGCCGGCCAGATGATCGAATGGCGCATGCGGATACCCGGCGCCATGATCTGGGTGTGATAACCGCGCTCGGTTTCGAGCGGGATCGGCTCGCCGAGAATGCGCGACAATTTGCCGGTGTAGGCACCGGCTGAAAGCACGATTTGAGACGCTGCGCTCGACCGACCATCCTTCAGGCGGACGGCCTTGACGCGATCGCCCTCGTCGAAGCCGACCACCTCGCCTTGCTCGATCCTGCCGCCGAGCGCCATGAATTTCTCGCGCAGTTTCAGGAGCAACCGGTAGGGGTCGCTAATCGAGCGGTTTTCGGGAAACAGCACCGCTTTGGCGATCTTCGAGGTCAGGGCGGGTTCAAGATCGCGAATGGCGTTGCCGCCGAGGACTTCGTGGCGGAAACCGAAACGCTCAAGAACCTCGATATGCTCCCGGTCGGCGCTGAACTCGGCCTCATCCGCATAGAGGCTGAGGCATCCCTCCTCGGTCAGCATGTCCGTTAGATTCGCCTCCTGCAGCAGAGGCATCAGGTCTTCGTAGACGCGGCGACACAGCACGGCACCAGCCGCCTCCAATTCCTTGACCCGGGACGGGCGGCTCGCTTCCAGAAACCGGAGGAACCAAGACACGAGCCTCGGCATATAGGAGGGCCGGATACGCACCGGTCCTTCCGGGTCGATCAGCCATTTCGGCATTTGCGCCCAGACCGACGGCCGAGAAGCGGGCATGAACTCGGTGACCGCGATCGACGCCATATTGCCGTAGGAGGCGCCCTTGCCACAGGGATCCCGCTCGACGAGAACCGCGGCTTTCCCGCGACGCTGCAGCTCGTAGGCGATGGTCGTGCCGATGATGCCGGCGCCTACAACCACGACATGGCCCTCATTATCGCTCATCATTTCTCTGCTCTCGGACGGCGCTTGCTGCGGCGTTCAAACTGTGGTCATCCAGGTGTCGGCCACCGTGAAGCCCTCGGGATAGGGATCCGTCGGGTCCATGCCCATCTGATAGAGACCGGTGATCCAGGCCTGACCGGCGATCGCCGGGATGACAGCGTCGTACGTCCCGACGCTCGTCACGCCGTCGATGTTGCAGATGAAGCGGCTGCCGGTGATCGACTCGTGGATGAGCGTTTCGTCAAGCCGGATCAGACCCTGGGCATGAAGCAGCGCCAGCCTCGCCGATGAGCCGGTCCCACAGGGCGAGCGGTCGCAACGCCCCGGCGAGACGACCACGCAGTTTTTCGAAATGAGCTGGCCATGCTCGCGCCGAAGCGGCCCCATGAATTCGGTGTTGGTGATTCCGGGTATGACCGGGTTCTCGGGATGCTCGACAGCCAGCTGCTCGGCGGCCGCGAGCTTGAGCTTCTGTCCAACCTCGCAGAGATCGCGGGCTTCCGAGGGGTCGATCGAGAAGCCGAGATCGGCGGCGTTGACCATCGCATAGGTCATGCCGCCATAGACGATGTCGACCCGAACGGTGCCGAGACCCGCGACTTCGATGTTGGCATCCAGGTGATAGCAAAAAGCCGGCTGGTTCACGAGCCGAACGCTCGTCACCTTGCCGTTTGAACATTCGCAACGCACCTTGATCAAGCCCGCCGGCGACTCGAGCGTCAATTCAGTGATGGGCTCCCGCATCGGCAAAATTCCGGTCTCGAGCAGCACCGTCGCCACGCACATCGTGTTCGAACCCGACATAGCCGGGTATTCGGTCGTCTCGAGGATGACGTATCCCATTTCGGCTTCGGGATGATTGGAGGGAAGCACGATATTTGCATTGTGCCAGACTGCGCCGCGCGGCTCGAACAGAACCATCTTGCGGATGTCGTCCATGTGGGTTTCGACATGAACCCGCTTGTCGAACATGGTTTCGCCGGGGACCTGACCGACGCCGCCGACGATGACCTTGCCGCTTTCTCCTTCGGCGTGGCAATCGACGACGGACAGGACCTTGCTGAAGCGCATCTTTCTAGCTCCATAGCCGCGGATAAGTCGTAGACGGGCCGCTGCCCTATTGCCGCACGGCCGGGAAATGGCGCTTTCACAAGATCACCAGTTCAGGATCGGCTCCATAGCAGCGCGGAACTCGGCCTTTTCATCGTCGGTCAGCGGGCCTAGTGGCGCGCGGCATTCACCCATGGGCAAGCCTTGAAGCTCGCAGCCATACTTGATCTTCTGTACGAACTTGCCGCTTTCGAGGATGTTCATCGCCCGGTAGAGCGTTTTCATCTGCGCACGCGCCTTGTCCAGATCGCCGGACTTGAACGTTCGGTCGAGATCGCAGCACGCCTTGGCCATGCAGTTCGACGGCCCGCAGATCCAGCTTTCCGCGCCCCAGAACATGAAGTCGAGTGCGATGTCATCCGAGCCGGAAACCAGTTGAATGCGGCCTTCATAGCGGCTGGCGATGTCGATCGCGCGCTGCAAGACCCCCGAGCTTTCCTTGATCCCGATTACACGCGGATTATCGGCGAAATGGTCCAACAGCTCGAAGCTGATGTCCGAACCATCCTTGGCCGGATAGGAATAGAGAACCAAATTCACATCCACGGCACCGAGCACGGTTTCATAATGCCGGATCAGTTCGGCTTGCGTGGGCCGGGTGTAGAAGGGCGGCGCCAGCAGGACAGTGTCGTAGCCGATTTCCTTGGCGATCGCCGTCTGCTCGATAACCTCACGGGTGGCGGGGGCATTGGTGCCGGCGATCAGGATTTCGCCCGGTTTGGCGAAGTCCTTGACGAATTGCAGCACGTCGCGGCGCTCTTCCTTTGACTGGCTGAAATACTCTCCGGTCGAGCCGTTTGGAACCCAGCCGGTGACACCGGCCTCACGCAGATGTGCCAGGAGCTTTTCAAACGCCTTGAAGTCGATCCGGTTGTTCTGATCGAAGGGGGTGATGAGGGCGGGCATGACGCCAGAGAGTTTCATGGGAAGTCTCCTATTCAAATTCGGCTGCGATCAGATCGCGAGTTTGGCAAGCACGCGCCGCTCGACGAGCGTCACGGCACGGGTGAGCGGAAAGGCGATGAGGAAATAGATGAGGGCGACGACGGTCAGCACTTCGATCGGGCGCGCCGTGTTGTTGGAAATGTTCTGACCGACGAACATTAGGTCGGCCATGCCGACGGCGGAGACGAGCGCGCTTTCCTTGAACAGGCTGACGCAGTTCGACAGCAGCGTCGGAACGGCGCGCAACACCGCCTGCGGCAGGATGACGTTCGTCACCTGGACGCGGCGCGGCAGGCCTAGTGCAACGCAGGCGTCGAGCTGTTCCGGATCGATGGACTTGAGCGACGCCCGGAAGGTCTCGCTGGTGATCGCGCCCATATAGAGCGTCAGTGCGATCACCCCGGAGGTGAGATTGGAGAGCTCGACGCCGAGAACCAGCGGTAGGCAGAAGAAGATCCAGAAGAGCTGGACGAGCACCGGCGTGCCGCGGAAAAACTCGACATAGACGCTGGAGACCGCACGCAACAGGGCACTTCGCGATGTCCGGGCGAGGCCTATGAGAAAGCCGAGGCTGCAGCCGAGCACGACGCAGATCAGCGTCAGCTTGATGGTCGTCCAGAGACCGAGCGCGAGCGCCTCCTGGAACCGAAAGATGATGGAGAAATCGAGAGCCATGGTCATCTCCTCAGCTCATCATCAGTTGACGGCGGCGTTCCAGGAAGCCGACGATCTGGCTGATGGGGAAGGAGACGGCAAAATAGACGAGCGCGACGATGGTGAAGGTCTCGATCGGCCTATAGGTCTCCGTCGCAAGCGTCTTGGCCTGGTACATGAGGTTCTGTACGGCGACGATGGCAACCAGCGCGGTCTGCTGGAAGATGCCGATGCCGTTGGTGAGCAGGACGGGGGTCGAAGCCCGAACCGCTGTCGGCAGCACGATATAGAGGGTGCGCTGCAGCGGATTAAGACCAAGTGCGATGCCGGCATCGAGCTGCTCGCGCGGCACCGCCTGGATCGCCGAACGATAGGCTTCGGCGTTGAAGGCCATCAGATTGAGGCCGAGCGCCAGGATGCCCATCGTCATCGAGCCGAGGAAGACATTGAACAACATCGGCACGCAGTAGAAGAACCAGACGATCTGCACGATCGCCGGCGTGCAACGGAAGAATTCGACGAAGAGCATGGCCGGCAATCGGATCGACGCAAAGCGGCTCATGATCAGGAGCGCCAGCGGAAAGCCGAGTACGACGCCGATGAGATTGGCGGCGACCGTCAGCTCAAGCGTGACGAGGAGTCCTTCAAGCAGCGGCCCGAAGGAGATGGACTGGAAGTCGAAGGAATATCCCATCTCCCCCTCCTAGTGCCGGATATGGAAGACGCGGTCGATGAAGTCGCGGGTGCGCTCTTCCTTGGGAGAGCCTAGCACCTGCTCGGGCGGCCCGTCCTCGACGACCACGCCGCCGGCGCAAAAGATCACGCGCGAGGCGATGTTCTTCGCAAACCACATGTCATGGGTGACGATCATCATCGGCATGTTCTGGGCGGCAAGCTGCAGGATAACCTGCTCGACCTCGGCGACGAGTTCGGGATCAAGCGCCGAGGTCACCTCGTCGAACAGCATCAGCTTCGGATCGAGCATGAGGGCGCGGGCGATCGCCACCCGCTGTTTCTGGCCGCCGGAGAGTTGCGCCGGATAGGCATTCGCCTTGGCGCCAAGGCCGAAGCGTTCGAGGAGCGACTGGGCGCGTTTGGTGGCGCTCGCCTTGTTTTCACCGCGCACCTTGCACGGCGCGAGGATCAGGTTCTGGGTGACGGTGAGATGCGGGAACAGCGTATAGTGCTGAAACACCATGCCGATCGAGCGCCGCACCTCGGTGTCGATCTCGGTTTTCTCGTCGGCGCCATCCGACGAGATATAGGGCTTGCCGCCGAAGCTGATCGAGCCGCTGTCGATCTTCTCCAACCCCATCACGACGCGCAGCAGCGTGCTCTTGCCGCCGCCGCTCGGGCCGATGACCACGACTCTTTCGCCGGGCTTCATTTCGATATCGAGCCCTTTGAGAACCTGGATATGCGGCCCATAGCTCTTGTGAAGGGACTGGATTTTGACAAGGGGAGCACTGAAGGACATGGTCATCGCCGATCTCGCTGTTCAAAAGAGGGGATGAGGGTGGCCGGGCGATCGTTATCCGGCGCCCGGCCCGGCTGTCGTCACTGCGCGCCCTTGAGCACCTCTTCGACCGCCTTGCGGATCAGTTCTTCCACGTGGCCCGTCGCAACCTTTTCCTCCAGGAAGATGTTCACCACCTCCACGTCGGCTGCCGACAACTGATGCGGCAGGCCGAAGGCGACGCCCTGCTTCGCCAGCGCCGGCGTCGGATTGAGCGCGACCGCCCAGTCAGGATTGGACTGGGTGAAAAGCTGGTTGGTGTTGGACGCGTCGACAAGGATGTCGGCCCGTCTGGAGACCACCGCCAGGCGCGTCTCGTCATTGCCCGGCAGCCGCAGGATCGTGGCGTTTTTCACCGCAGCGGAGATCGCCTTGTCCTGGGCAGTGCCCGACATGACCGCCAGCGTCACATCCTTTTTGTCGATGTCGGCGACCGAGGCCGCTCCGGCGGGGATTTTCGGGTTTTCCTTATTATAGGCGAGCGAGATCTGGTACTCCATCGCCGGAACGGAGAACTGAACGGCCATGGCACGCGCCGGCGTCCTGTTCAGCGCTAGCGACAGGTCCCATTTTCCTGACTGCAGCCCGGCGACGATGTTGTCCCAGGTGGTATCGACGAATTCCGGCTTGACCCTCAGCGCATCGGCAAATTCACGGCAGAGATCGGCGAAGAATCCGGAATATTCGCCGCTCGCGGGATCGCGCATGACATAGGGCGGAGCCACAGCCGCGCCGCAGCGAAGGACACCCGCCTTCTGCACGCCCTGCCAGTAGCCTTCGGCGGTCTGGGCGGATGCAGCGGTGGTTGAAAGGCCAGTGATCAGGGCAAGTGCAGGCAGCGCCCGCAGGACGGGCGAAAGCATCTTCGAAAGCATCGTCATTTCCTCTGTTTGACGGGCGCGTTGCGCGCGGTTCCTCTCGTCGGCTTCGAGCCGATCTTCGCTATTTTTGTCGTCTACGTGTCGACACTAGTGCTTATGTCGTCTACGTGTCGACAACGTCAAGAGGAAAAATTACATTGTCGAGGCCGCAATTTTCTGGCCCTATGGGTTCAGCATCGGAGAAAGCGAGCCAAGTGTCTGACGAAATTGAAATGAAACGGGCCAGGGGCACTGGCTGGAAAAACGTCTACGAGACGTTGCGCAATGAAATCCTCGCGCTGACGCTGGCTCCCGGCCAGCTCCTGGACGAGAGCACGCTCGCCGAACGTTTCGACATGTCTCGCTCGCCCGTTCGCGAGGCCTTGATCAGGCTCGCGGGCGAGGATCTTGTCGTTACCCTATCCAACCGCAGCACGATCGTCGCGCCGATCGAGGTAGCGATCTTCCCGAAATATGTCGAGGCGCTGGACATCGCGCAGCGCATGAACACCCGCCTTGCCGCGGAGCTGCGCACCGAGGCGGACTTGAAGGCGATCGCCAAGCGGCAGAAGGAATTCGAGGCGGCGGTGAAGACCAGCGATCACCTCAAGATGTCGGAAGCCAACAAGCAGTTCCATATGGCGATCGCCCAGGCGGGCCGGAATCCCTATCTGGCGTCCTTTTACGAGCGCTTGCTCAATCAGGGCCAACGGATGCTGCACCTGCATTTCGAATATCTGGAACGCACGCACGAAGGATATCTTCTGACCGACGAACACAACCTGATGCTGGAAGCGATTCGGGCGAAGAATGTCGATCTCGCCGACGAGCTGGCGCATGCCCACACGCGGCAGTTCCAGCAGAACTTCATCAACTTCATGCGCGAGAACTACACGACGGACGTCTCGCTCGCGCGGCGGAAGGCAGCGGAATAATGCGCATCGGTTTTGTCGGCACAGGGACCATTACCGAGGCGATGGTGACCGGGATCGTCACCTCCGGGTTCGACATCACCGAGATTGTTGTCTCGCCGCGCAATCGGGAGATCGCCGCCCGGCTCGCAAACCGGTTTCCCTCCGTGCGGATCGCCAAGGATAACCAGGAAGTGGTCGGTTCCGCACACGTCCTGTTCCTGGCGGTCCGTCCGCAGATTGCGGAGGAGGTAATCAGCGGACTTACATTCCGAGCGGGCCAGGCGGTCGTCAGCGTCATAGCGGCGACGGACCGCCCCACGCTTCTAGGTTGGATCAAAGAAGAGGTGGAACTCACCCAGGCGGTTCCCCTGCCCTTTGTCGCTGAGCATCAAGGCGTCACCGCGATCTATCCGCCCAATCCAGCAATTGCCGTTATCTTCGCGGCGCTTGGCACCGCCGTCGAATGCGACACGAAGGAGGAATATGACCTTCTCGCAGCCGCCAGCGCGCTGATGGGCACCTATTTCGGCATCCTCGACCGGGCAACCGGATGGCTGGCCGAGAAGGGCATGGCGCGCGAGAAAGCACGCGCCTATCTCGCGCCACTCTTTGCCAGCGTGGCGCAGACGGCGGTCCAGGCCCAACAGACGCCCCTCGATGACCTGAGGCGCGAGTTTTCGACGGTTGGCGGCTTGAATGAGCAGGTATTCGACGAGTTCGAGCGCGGCGGCGGAAGCCGGGCGCTGACCGATGCTCTTGAAGCGGTGCTACGCCGCGTAAAAGGATAGCGCATCAGGCGACCACCCGCTCCGCGAACGATAGTTTCCTGGACTTCACAGCGCATGTCGCCCTCCCAGTGATGCTGAGCGGCCGCGACGCCAACGCTATGGCTTCACATTTCTTTACGTTCACCCGGAAGGCTCGAAACGTTACCCGGTTAGGCTCTCCTCCATTGCAGCAGGTGCTGCGGAGTGAAAGGAGACTGACTATGGAAAACGAGGACAAGAACCTGTCGAGCCCGACCACCGGCCAACCCGCTTCGAAAGGATGGGGACGGCGCGCCGCGATCGGCGGCCTCGCAGCAGTCGGTGCCGGACCGAAGCGGCGGGCGCGGGCAGCCGCCTGCCCGCGCGAAAGGCTCTCAGCGGCTGATCGTTGCCTGGAGGGCGTCGATGGAGGACTGGATGCCGGCCTCTGTAGACATGGTGAAATCTTCCATCTCGAGGCTGACCCAGCCGTTGTAGCCGCACATGCGGACGACGGAGAAGAACTCCTTCCACCATTGCAGATCACGGCCCGCCCCGACAGCAACGTAGTTCCAGCTGCGGTTGGCGACGTCGGTCACATCCTTCAGTTCGAGAAGGCCGTTCACATCTGCAAGTCCCCGCTCGATGCGGGTGTCCTTGCCGTGGCAATGGTGGATCGCATCGCCCAGCGCGCGGGCGGAGGCGATCGGATCGGCGCCCATCCACATCAGATGCGAGGGATCGAGGTTCATGCCGACCGTTGGGCCGACTTCATTGCGCAGGCGGAAAAGGGTCTCGGGGTTCCACACGAGCATGGCCGAGAAGTTTTCGAGCGCGTATTTTTCGACGCCGGCCTCCTTGGCGAGCTTCACCAGATCGTGCCACAGCGGGAAAGCACGGTCTTCCCATTGGTAGCGATCGCGCTCTGGCATCTCGTCGGGCCAGCTCTTGGTGTAAACGAGCCAGTTGGGGACCATGTCGCCCGGTGTCGCTTCCGGCAGGCCGGACATCGTCACGATGGTCTTCACGCCGATCTCGCCGGCGAGACGGATGGTCTGCTCCATCTCTTTGCGGTGACGCTTGCCCATATCGCCCGGATCAAGCGGGTTGGCCGAGCAGTTAAGCGCGGCGATCTCCAAGCCGCGCGCTTCGATTTCCGTGAGCTTGGACCTCAGGAGCCCCTTATCAGCCAGGAGCTCGTCGGCGCGGAAATGCGGTGCGCGCGACCAACCGCCGCCGGTCATCTCGATGCCCTCGACGCCGAGTTTGACGCATTTGTCGAGCATATCGGTGAAGGAGAGATCTCCCATCACATCGGTGCAGATTGAAAGTTTCATGTTTGTCTCTGTCCAAAAAAGGGGGGCGCCGGAAAGCGCCCCCAGGCGGGGAGGAACTTATTCGAAATCAACCCAGGCGGAGCCGGCGTCAGCCGAGCGGACGCAGTTCTCCAGCCAGCGGACACCTTCCGTGCCGGCCTTGATGCCCGGATAGTGGTGGGTCTTCAGGAAGGCTTCGTTGGCGCGATTCTTCGCGTCGATCGCTTGCGCGATCCACAGATAGATATTGGCCCAGCTGTCGCCGAGGCCTTCGGTATGCAGCGCGCCCATGCGATCGACGGCGAGGCTCTCTTCCTCGAGATAGGGCATGCCGTGATGCAGAGTGCGGTTCGGCTCGCCCTGCACTTCGTAGATCAACTGATCGGGATGGCTGTCGGACCATTCGATCGAAGCCTTCGAGCCGACGAAGCGGTAGCGCTGCGAACCCATGTTGCCGGCGTTTACGGAAGACACCCAGAGACGGCCGCGGGCGCCATTGTCGTAATGCATGAGAACGGTTGCATGGTCTTCAAGCGGCGCCCGCGTCGGGATGAAGGCCTTGCGGTCGCAAAGCAGCTTCTCGATCTTCAGATGCGGCAGGACGATCTCGGAAAGATAATAGAGATGCGTGCCGATATCGCCGAGCACGAAGGTCGGGCCGGCGGTCTTGGGGTTGGTGCGCCATTTCACAGCCTCGCCGGCACCGACGTCGTCGCCCGAGTTGAAGCCATGGGTATACTGCATGTCGACGATACGGATGTCGCCGAGCATGCCCTTCTTGACCATGGCGGCCATCTGGTGAACCAGCGGATGACCGGTGAAGCCGTAGGTCACGCCGACGATCAGGCCCTTTTCTTCGGCGAGCTTCGCCACCTCTTCGCATTCGGAAACTGTGAAGAACAGCGGCTTCTCGCAGATCACATGCAGACCCGCTTCCAGGCATGCCTTGGTGATTTCGTAATGGGTGAAATTTGGCGTGGCGATCGAGACGACCTCGACGCCGTCCTCGCGCGCCGTCTCCTTGGCGATCAGTTCCTTGTAATCGGCATAGCAGCGGTCCGCCTCGACCCCGAGATTCACGCCGAAATCGCGGCCTCGCTCGGAGTCGAGATCGAACGCGCCGCACACCAGCCGATAGGTACCGTCACGCAGCGCCCCGGTCCGGTGCTTGTAGCCCACCTGCCCGGTACGGCCGCCGCCGACCATGCCCCAGCGGAGCGGCCGTTCGATCAGTCTTTCTCCATTCAACATTATTTGAACCCTTCAGGACGTTGTCTTTTTGATTGTCGGGGCGCGCCGGAGACATTGGTTACCGTGCGGCCTCCAGCGTAGAGTGACGGTCGTTCGCACATGCGAACGGGCTCGAGTGCGCCCGTTTCCACGGCACGGAGCGCAGCATCGGCGACGAGCGTGGCGGCATAGCCGTCCCAGGTGGAGGGGCCGGTCGCCGTCCCCTGCCCTGCCGCGGCTGTCCACTCGCGGAACTCCTGGTCATAGGCCTCGATGAAGCGCTCGCGCCAATCCGCGGGTACCATGTGGCGGACGCCATGGATGTCGCGGATGACGGTCGCCGGACGAAGCGGCAGGCTCGCCGTGCCTTCCTCGCAGCTCACCTCGCCGCGTATGTCGTAGCCGTAGGTGATGTTTACCGAGATCTCGACATCGACCAGCGCACCGGAGCCCATGTGCAGAAGCACCATGACCGGATCGCGCAGGTCATTGCCACGGCGCGAGCGGCGAGGCACGCGGACCTCGACCCCCGTCACCTCGTCCTTCAGAAGCCAGCGCGAAATGTCGGCGTCATGGACGAGCGTGTCGTTGAGCGGCATCTCCGAGGTATAGAGCCCCTCGGGAACTGCCGCGTTGCGGTGGGTCGAATGGAACATCAGCGGCGCGCCGAGGATGCCAGCGTCCAGCGTCGCCTTGAGGCGGCGGTAGTCGGCATCGAAGCGGCGCATGAAGCCCACCTGTACCAGGCGCCGGCCAAAGGCCACCTCGGCCTCCATAACCCTGAGTGCTGCGGCCGCGGTGGTGACCAGCGGCTTTTCGCAGAAGACAGGTTTGCCGGCGGCGATGCAGTCGAGAAGCTGCTCTTCATGGGCGGGCCCCCAGGAGCAGATGACCACCGCCTCGACTGTCTCGGACCGGATCAGATCACCCGCCGTAGCGAAGATCTCGGCTCCTTCAGGCGCGACCGCGGCGGCGCGTGCCCCGTCGATATCGCTCACCGCGACGACTTCGACAGCCGAGAGCACTTGGGTCAGGCGACGGATGTGGTCCTGACCGATCATGCCCGTGCCGATGACACCAACTCTCAGGGTCATTTCGCGCCCCAGTACTTGTCGATGTAGCGCTGCATCTCGGTGCGCATGAATGTGCCGGAATGATCCGCCTTGTCTTCCCAGGCGAAGACGCAGGCCGTCATGATGCCGTCGAAGCCCACCTCGGCCAGGGTGGCGAAGAAGTCGTCCCAGGGCACCTCCCCCTGCCCGATATTCAGATGCTGGTGCACCCGCGCCTGCGTGCCGGGAGGATTGAGAATGTAGCGCAGGCCTGAAGACGCTTTGTGGTTGAAGGTGTCGCCCACGTGAACGTGCGCGAGCACATCCGCTGCCTCGCGCAGCATCGCCTTGGTGTCGTCGCCGAAGTAGAACGTATGCGGCGCGCAGTAGAGGAACTTGACGTTCTTCGAATTCACCGTGCGGATAATGTCGAGGGCTGGCTGCAGCGTCTCGCACCAATCTTCGGGATGGGGCTCGACATGAAGCGCGATGCCCTCGCGCTCGAAGACCGGCACCAGCTCTTCCATCGATCGCCACCAGGCGTCCTCGCAGGCCTCGATCATGGAGCCGGTGTGGCAGCAGTAGCACGAGCCTTTGTCGGGATGCGGACCGCGACCGAACTCCGAGTTCATCGTGTCGACGCCCAGTTCGACGGCGATCTCGATGGCGCGCTTCCAGTGTTTTACCGCAGCCTGTCGCTCGGTCTCGTCGTTAGAGGCCCAGCGGTACATCGGCAGCAGCGAGGCGATGCCGACATTGGCATCAGAAAGTGCCTTCTTGAACGACTTGATGCGGTTGGGGAAAACGCGCGGCGCCTTGAACCATTCGAGGAAATCGCCGCGAGGCGAAAGCTCGATCCAATCGTAGCCGAGTTTCTTGACCTTGCTGGGCAACTCCTCAAGCGAGAGATGCCGATGCATGAACGGGTCGAGTGCAATCTTCATTTTGACCTCCAGATTCCGGACGCAATTCTCCCTCCTCCAACGGCGGTCTTTTCAGGCGCTGTCGAAGCTGGCGCATTGCGCAATTTCGTTTGTGGTGGCGTCAGCGATTACTGGGCTGGCGGCGGCGGATGCCCCTCGTGGCTTGCCATGTAGGTTTCGATTTGAGCCGAGAGGTCCGCCATGGTTTCCCCGCCCGCCATCAAGTCGGTAATCTCCTCACGGGTCTTTTCACCCCTGCGGAAATCAGCGGCGATCGCCCCGCGGATGAGCACGGCGAAGTGGTCACCAACCGCCATCGCATGCATGACCTGATGGGTGATAAAAATCACCGCCAGGCCACGTCGCTTCGCCTCATTCACGATCCGCAGCACATGCGCCGCCTGTTTCACGCCGAGAGCGGCGGTCGGTTCGTCAAGGATCAGCACACGGGCCCCGAAATGCACGGCACGGGCGATGGCCAATGACTGGCGTTCGCCCCCCGAGAGCCCCCCGACAAGACGATCGCCATCCTCTATACGGGTGATTCCGAAGTCCTGAACGGCCTTGACGGCAATCTCGTTGGCCGTCTTGCGGTCATAGATCTTGAACGGGCCCCAGCCCTTGGTCGGTTCGACTCCTACAAAGAAGGAGCGGCCAATCGACATCAGCGGAAAGGTGCCCCCGAACTGGTGCACCGTCGAGATGCCCTTTTCCTGCGCATCGCGCGGTCCGCTGAATTCGACGGGCTTGCCGTCCATCAGGATGGTGCCGCGCGTCGGTTTGTGTACCCCCGCAAGCGTCTTGATGAGCGTCGACTTACCAGCGCCATTGTCGCCGAGCAGGCAGAGCACCTCGCCCGCACGGACCTTGAGCGAGATGTCGTGCAGTACGTCGATCGGACCAAAGCTCTTGTCGACATTTTGAAGTTCAAGGATCGGAGTGTTGTCAGACATGGTGGACGCTCACTTCCTTTTCTTCGGCACGAAGCTCAGTGCCATCTGCCGGAACGTGTTGTTCATCAGAACGGCGGCCATGAGCATCACGCCGATGATGAGGTTTGACCAGTTGCGGTCGATGTCGGTGAAATAAATGCCCTGGTTGACGACGGCGAAGGTCAGCGCGCCGAGGAATATCCCGACGACCGAACCGAAGCCGCCGGTGAGCAGCACCCCGCCCACCACAATCGAAACGATCGTGTTGAAGATGTAGTTCATGCCGCCTGAGACCTGCGCGGAGTTGAACAGGATCGCCCCGCACATGCCTACGAAGGAGGCTGCCGTGCTCGATAGTACAAAGAGAGCAATCTTGAGCCGTTTTGTCGGAATCCCGGCATTGCGCGCGCTGACCTCGTCTCCTCCCATCGCAAAGATCCAGTTGCCATAGCGCGTCGCGTGAAGCACGAAGCCGAAAACCACCGTCAGGCCGAACCACCACAGGATGATCACCTGGAAGTTGCCGCGGATGAGTTGGCCGAAGACCATCTTGGCCCAGGCCGGCGCTTCGAGCGGAACCGAGGCAGCCCCGGTCAGAATGACGGATCCTGCCAGCACGAGACCCTGCACCGCAACCAACGTGCCCAGTGTGATGATCAGCGAGGGCACGCTCGTGCGCACCGCCAGGAAACCATTGACCAGCCCCACCAGAACGCCGAAGGCGAGCGCGCCAAGCATGCCGATCACGATCGGCAACTCGTAGTAGCCCGACAGGACGGCGATCGACATCGAGCCCGCCGGGATCATTGCACCGATTGAGATGTCGAGCTCGCCCGCGATCATCAGCAGCCCGACGGGCAGCGCGACGATACCCAGATTGGCCGCGAAGTTGATCCAGCTTGCCGCTCCGAAGAGCGCACCCAGGCTGACTCCACCGACGGCTACATAGAAGGCGATCACCGCGACGAAGCTCAACACTGCCCCGAACTCCGGGCGGCGTACAAATTGTCCAATGGAAAAGTCGCTCATCTCCCAGCCCTCATTTCTTCTTCGTCGCGTAGGACATCGCCATCAGCCGGAACTTGTCATTCATCATCACGGCGAGCAGCAGGAGCGCCCCGATGATGACGCTACCAAGGTTCGGGTCGATACCAGTGAAATAGATGCCCTGGTTCACGATCGCGAATGTGAGCGTACCGAGGACAATGCCCACCACCGACCCGGCACCTCCGGTCAGAAGCACACCGCCAATGACCACGCACATGATCGAATTGAAGATGAACGATTGCCCCGCGAGCACCTGCGCACTTTGATAGACGAACACCTGGCTTACGCCGACGAAGGCAGCTGAGAAGCCCGATAGCATATAGAGCGCGATGGTGAGTCTGGCCGTCGGGATGCCTGCGTTGCGGGCCGAGACCTTGTCGCCACCCAAAGCGTGGATCCAGTTGCCCACGGGCGAGAGGTGCAGCAGATAGAAGAACGCCGCCACGAACAGGACCCACCAGAAGATCGTCACTTGAAACATGCCGCCGATGAACTCGCCGAGGATCGCCTTGGCGGTTGGGCTTGGCACGAGCGACACGCCGGTGCTGCCGGCGATAAGCACGGTGAGGCCCAGTGTCAGGCCCATGACGCCGAACATGGAGCCGATGGTGACAATCAGGGAGGGCACCCCGGTCCGGTTGACCATGTAGCCGTTGAGAAATCCTACGATGAGCCCGACGCCCAGACCGGCGAAAATCCCCACAATCTCGGGAAGGCCGTAGACACCGGAAACGATGGCGACCGTCAGAGATGCCGCCGGGATCATCGCGCCGATCGAGAGGTCCATCTCCCCTGCGATCATCAAAAGCCCAACTGGAAGTGCCACGATGCCGATCTCAGCGGCGACGTTGAGCCAGCTCGCATAGCCCGCCGAGGAGACAAAGACCTTGCCGCCCACCATGGCGAAGAAGACGAACACCGCGATCAACCCCAGGAGAGACCCTGCTTCGGGCCGACGGGAGAGCTGACCGATGGTCGCTTTGATATTTTGGCCACCTGCAGGAATGGAGGAGGCAAGGAGACTATTTCTCGTGTTCATTTG
This sequence comes from Sinorhizobium sp. BJ1, assembly GCF_002531555.1. Lineage (NCBI taxonomy): Bacteria > Pseudomonadati > Pseudomonadota > Alphaproteobacteria > Hyphomicrobiales > Rhizobiaceae > Sinorhizobium > Sinorhizobium sp. BJ1. The sequence continues at coordinate 78,509 of NZ_NWTH01000021.1, read as the reverse complement.
ATACCACCAATGAAGCCGAATGACCGGTAACGGTCGGCACTATTGGAAGACTGGAAGCGGCCTGCCCGAGCGGCAGGCAGCTTCACGACGCATAGCCGAAGCTTAGCGGGCGCCCGCCTGCACACCGGCCAAGGTGGCGTCGACGTTCGCTTTGTCGATCACGCCGGGACCGGTCAGGATTTCCCGCGTCGGCACGGTGAGGCCGTAATTGACGTTGGCGTTCAGGATCGAGACCGCGAGGTACCCCTGTAGGTAACCCTGTTGGTCGACCGCGCAGAGCTGGGTGCCGTTTTTGATGTTGTTCAGGATTGTTTCATCCATGTTCATGCCACAGACCTGCACCTGACCCTGCTTGCCGGCCTGCGTCACCCCGTTCACCGCCGAGTTCGTGTCGACGTTGCCAATGGCGAACACGGCATTGATGTCCGGGTTCTGCAGCAGGTGCGCTTTCAGGGCTTGGGCTACCGCCGTCGCCGAACCGAAGGAGGTTGCCGGCAGCGGCAGTGACGAGCCGACGCCGCCACCTTCGGTGACCCCATCAATCATGCCCTTGCAGAAGGCTTCGATGTTCGCTGCACCAGGCAGCGTGTTAAGGCAGACTGCGTTCTTCAGGTCATGCTTAGCGAAGTATGTGCCTGCAGCCTTGCCGGACAGGTAGTCGTTGGAGCCGACATAGTTCATCGCCCCGAGGCGATCGGCGGCTTCGATACCCCCAGCATTATAGATGACCAGCGGAATGCCGGCGTCGACAACCGCCTTGAATGCGGGGTCCATTGCCTCCGGCACCCAGTCGGGTCCAACGATCGCATCGGCACCCTGGTCGATCGCCTGACGGATCAGCTCAGCTGCATCGACCCCAAGGTTGTCGTAGTTCTGGGGCCCGAGCCAGGTTACCTTGCCGCCCTGGGCCTCCGCGACCTTGCCGGCATCCTCGGCGCCGCGCTTGACGATCGACCAGAACGGATCGTCCGGCTTGCCGCCCACAACGAAGATGTTGGCTCCGTCAGCCATGGCCGAATATGCGCTGGTGACCAGAACGACACCGGTCAACAGCCCGCGCAGGGCACGTTTCGTAAAACTCATCTGTATTCCTCCCTAGAGTTGCGGTCGAGAAAACATCTCCTCAAAAAGGCTCTCGGCCCGCTGGAATGTTTGTACCAAATGGCTCCCATAGATAGAATACTTGCAATACAAAGAAATTTTTGTATCATTTAGTTTCATTCGATTTTGGTGTGAAATATATCATGAAAAGCCGACCGACAATTGCCGACCTTGCCGAAGCAGCCGGCGTCAGCATCTCGACGGTAAACCGCATTCTCGGCGGCTCCGGCTCAGTCCGGGCGCATACGATCGAGAGGGTTCAGGAGGCTGCGGAGGCGATCGGCTTCTACGGCCTCGGCGCGATAGAGGACCGCAAGAGGCGGACGCTTCCGAGCTACCGTTTCGGCTTTCTCCTCCAGCAGTCGACGCGCGAGCTGTATCGGCTGTTTGGCGCGAAGATCGTCGAGGCGGCCGCGCGAAGGTACCGTGAAACGATCGAGCCGCTGGTCGATTTCGTCGATCTTCTTGAACCGCAAAATATTGCAGACCGTCTCGAAGTGCTCGGCAGGCGGTGCGACGCGCTGGCTGTGGTTGCTGGCGACCACCCTCTGATCGGCCAGACGATCCAGTCCCTCAGGACGCGCGGCAAACCGGTGATTGCCTATATCACCGACCAATCCGCGCCAGGTCGGGCGGGCTACGTCGGCACCGACAACTGGAAGCTCGGCCGGACCGCGGCGTGGTTTCTTGCGCAGACGACCTCTACCGCCGGGCGGGTCGCAGTTTTCATCGGCAATCACCGCTACCAGTGTCAGGACATTTCAGACGCAAGCTTCCGGTCCTATATGCGAGAGCATGCGCCTCATCTTCGGGTGGATGACAGCCGACCGACCCACGAGGAGCCGCAGGAAGCCCACCGGATCGTGACCGAGTTGCTTTCCGGGCTCGACGATCTCAGGGGCATCTATATTGCGGGGGGCGGCATTTCCGGGGTTCTGAGAGCCCTTCGCGAAGCTCCGGAAGAAAAGCGAAAAAAGGTCAGGATCGTCTGTCGTGACATTGGGCCCGAAACCCGCAAAGGACTGACCGAAGGGCTGATCACGGCGGCTCTCTGCCATCCCCTCGACCAGATCTCCGACGAATTGATCGCGACGATGGTTGACTCGTTGGAACATCGCAACAGCACGACCATCCTGCAACGCGTTGTTCCTTTCGAGATCATCACGCCAGAGAGTATCTAGCCGTAAGCTGATGCGGACGGAGCTTCACTGTCCGCTCTTTGCTGCTGGTTGGTGCTTTGCCAGAACGGAAGTTGGCACCTTTCGTCACCCACACGATGGTCGAAGAAATCCACTCAGCGTTCGATCTGATGCACGCGGGCCAGTCTGTTCGATCTGTAATCCACTATTGATCGGCAGCATTTTCACAGTGTGAGCGCCGGTACCGATGCGACGCAGGACGCGAGAAGGAGAAAACCGCTCAGAACGTCCCGGTTACCAGACTGCAGCCAATCTCCACGGGCTGAGGTTGGAAGAAGAGAGGTGGCTCCCGACCACCTCTCTTCTTGCCATCGTTTTAGGTCTTTGCCGTCATGCGAAGGGAAATGCGTGCCGATCGCTCTTCGCCCGGTGCCTGTATGCGAAGTCCAGTCTCGGCGCGGGAATGCGGCGGAAAGCCGAAGGCGCCGGCGACGTGCGAAACGGGTTCCAGGCAGATGTACGAGGGCATGCGGTGGGCGACGAGATGCGGCAGCGCCCAGTCCCCGGCGAGCGTGATCTGCGCACCACCGTCCAGGACGGCCGCCGCCCTGCTCCATTCGGAAAGATGTTCGGTAAAAGCCTCGTCCGGGAAAGGCTCGTTGCCGGCGCGTGCCTCCGGCGGCACGCCGCTCGGAATGCCGACGGCATCGAGCGGCCAGCGTTTCGCTGCATCACAAAAGACCTGTTTTCCGAGTCCGGCAGCGAAATAGGGATGCCAGCCGAAGCCGGACGGCATGTCTTCACGACCAGTATTGCCGAGGGTGAGCACGACCTCCAGCCCGTCCGGGTGCAGGCGAAAGGCTTGTGTGGCACGGAAATCGAAGGGCCAGTCTTCGTCCGCCTGATAGTCCAACGCCAGCACCAGACGATCGTCGCCGCGAGATATGACGTGCCAGGGTCGCCGGTGCGCAGGGCCATGTACGGCGTCGGTGCCGAGCGCAGGATGCGCCTTCACCAGATACCGCCGCCCCTCATGCACGAATGCGGCTCCGATGAGACGATTGTGATACGGAAAGAGCGGATAGGCTCCGGCTTTCGGCCAGTAAAGCGGATCGAAGCTTGCATCCGGCGTCGGAACGAGAATGTCGCCCATAGCGGCGTGACGGAGATGCGTCATGCGGCCGCCATTCTGGGGCGCGAAGCGGGCCACAAACGGCCCGCGACGGATCTCGAGCGGTTCAGGCGAAGGCATAGGAACCGTCGGGCCTTTTCGGCACGCGCCGCTGCCAGTGAACGTAGCCGTCCTCCTGCATGGCCTTCTCATCCATGTCGACCCCCCAGCCCGGCCGGTCCGGCCGGAGCTCCAGATAACCGTCCTTCGGGAGATAGGGATCGACAACGTAGCGCGTCTCGTCTTCACGCCGTTCGAGATCGGTGCCGCCATAGACATAGCATTGGCCCTTCGGCAGCCGGTATTCGAGAATACGGAAATTCTGCTGTGCAGCCGAGAAGTGGACATTGACCGCCGTTGCCAGCGGCCCCATCGGGTTATGCGGAGCGACGCCAACGAAGAACGCCTCGGCAAGCGTGGCAATGCGGCGCATTTCCGAAATGCCGCCGACGGCGCAAATGTCGGGCTGAATGAGGTCTGCGCCCTTCACCTGCAACAGCCGCAGGAATTCATTGCGATGATAGAGCGACTCGCCGGTTGCCAGGATGCAGTCGAGACCCTGCTTAAGATCGCCCCACATCTCGATGTTTTCGGGGCGAAGCGGTTCCTCGAAAAACAGCGGATCATAGGGTGCCAGGGCATTGCCGAGCTGCCGCGCCGCGGCCGGCTCGAAGATCTTGGCATGCGCATCGAAGGCGATCTCGTATTCCGGGCGCACGGTTTCCCTGAGCGAGCGGAAATACTCCGCCGAGCTTTTTACCACCTCGCCCCAGCGATTGGCATGGATGTCGATCCGCCAGGGGCTGAGCTTGAAAGCCTTGAAGCCCCATTCCTCGTTCAGGCGGTCGAATTCCTCCTTGGCCGCCGGCGCGTCCGGCGCCGTATAGACGCCGGCATAGACTTTCACGCGGTCGCGCACCTCGCCGCCGAGAAGCTTGTAGACCGGCACGCCCGCCGCCTTGGCCGCCAGATCCCACAGGCAATGGTCCAGCGCCGATATGGCCGAAAGGCCGAGCGCGCCGGGCGGGAAGCGGCTCTGCTGGATCAGCAGATTGTACAGGTACTCGATGCGCGTCGGATCCTGGCCGGCAAGGAAGCCGTAGAGATAGTCGAGCAGCGGAGGCAGGGCCTTATCGGGCCCGTGATTGTAGCACTCGCCCCAGCCAGTCAGCCCGTCGTCGGTGTCGAGCGCCACGATGACGCGCGGCCTGTCCTTGTCGCGGGTGACGAAGACCCGCATGCGATCGATCTTCATGCCTGTTCCTCAAGGATTGAAATAGCTGCGGCGCGACAGCCGCGTCTGCACGTAAAGGCGTTCGCCATAGGTGCCTGGATTGTACGAGTTGGCGCTTTCCTGCACCGGCACGGAGACATTGCCTTCGCTGGGAAAACGCGCCACGAAGTCCTCGTCGATGTCGCAGCCGAGGCCCGGCGCGTCCGGAACGGCGATCGAGCCGCCTTCTTGCACCGGGTGCGGCACGATGGTGTGGCGTCGTCCTTCCCAATCGTCGTCGATGCGCTCGAGGATCAGCGCATTGGGGATCGACGCCAAAACATGCAGGGCTGCGTATTCCGCCACAGGTCCGAGCGAGCCGGAATGCGGCGCCATCTGGATGTGATGCGCCTCGGCCATGGCGGCGATCTTCTTCATCTGGGTGATGCCGCCGGCTCGGCCCGTATCGGGCTGGATGACGTCGACCAATTCCTCCTCGATCAACTGGCGTTCGCCGAAGATCGTCGCGGTGCGCTCGCCCGAGGCAAGCGGGATGTGGGCGGCATCGCGGATGCGGCGGTATCCTTCGAGATTGTCCGGCGCGATCGGATCCTCGACCCACAGCAGTTCATAGGGTTCCAGCGCCCGCACCAGCCGGCAGGCGTCGGCCGGCGTCATCCACGGCGGACCATGCAGGTCGATGGCGATATCCATCTCGTCGCCGACCGTTTCGCGCAGCATTGCGACCTTGCGCACCGGATCGGAAACGCCGCCGCATTTGATCGTGTTGATGCCGCGTGATTTTACCGCAAGCGCCCGCTCGGCGGTGTTGGCATGCGAATAGATCGGAATCCGGTCGCGCAGCTTGCCGCCGAGCAGCATCCAGACCGGCACGCCGAGTGCCTTGCCCTTGATGTCCCAGAGCGCCATGTCGATGCCGGTCATCGCACCGGCGCCCACCGTGCCGAGCATGCCATGGCCCATCATGGCGATCTGCATCTTCTGCCAGAGCTTTTCAATATGCGCCGGGTCCTCGCCGATCAGCAGCGGCGCGATGTCCTTGATCGCCGTCTCGATGACGCGCGGCCAGCCCGAGCATTCGCCGATGCCGGTAATCCCCTCATCCGTCTCGATCTTCAGGAACAACCAGTTGCGCGTGCCTTCGAGCTTGTGCTGCGTGACGTGGCTGGCGTGCCCGTCGGAGGCCCATTTCGACGGGTCCGGTTGGCCCGCATGCATCAGAAAAGTACGAATGCCTGTGATCTTCATCTGACGACGCTTTCATTCTTGATGGTGGGTTCGATGTAGCGGAATCGCCTGGAGCGATCGCGGTCGCGCGGATCGGGGCGCGGGATCGCGGAGAGAAGCGCCTGCGTATAGGGATGGTCCGGCTGGTTGCAGACCTTCTCCGCAGCGCCGACTTCAACCAGCCGCCCGCGATACATGACCCCGACGCGATCGCACATGTAGCGGATCACGCCGATGTCGTGGCTGATGAAGATGTAGGCGAGGCCGAGCTCGTCCTGCAGCCGCATCAGAAGGTCGAGCACCTGGAAGCGCACGGAAACGTCGAGCGCCGAGGTCGCCTCGTCGGCGACGATGATGCGGGGATTGAGCGTGATTGCCCGGGCAATCCCGATGCGCTGACGTTGACCGCCTGAGAAAGCATGCGGATAGCGTTCCCGCCCGGCCGGATCGAGGCCCACCTGCTCCATCAGATGGCAGACCCGCTCCTCCAGTTGCTTGCCCTTGGCGATACCATTGACGAGCAGGGGCTCGCCGATCACCTGCGCTACGGTCATGCGCGGGTTGAGCGATCCGAACGGATCCTGAAAAACCATGCGCAATTCGCGTCTTGCGGATTTGAGATCCCGGCCGTGGATCTTGGCAAGGTCCACCACCGTCCCATTGGCCCTGCGATAAAGCATCTCGCCCGCCGTCGGGTCGTAGAGGCGCATGACGGACCGTCCCATGGTCGTCTTGCCCGAGCCGCTTTCCCCGACGATGCCGAGCGTCTCGCCGGGAAGCAGTGAGATCGACACCTGGTCGAGCGCCTTCAGCTCGCCGAACTGCATCGAAAGATCGCGTATCTCGAGGATCGGCGCGGCCTTGGTGTCCAACGGCGGCCGCTTCAATCGGATTTCCGCCTTCTGTTCGAGCTTCAGCACCGACCCTATCAGCATCCGGGTATAGGGGTCCTTCGGCGCGTGGAAGATCTCCTCGACGGGCCCGTATTCCTTGGCGACGCCGTTATGCATGACAAGCACGTCGTCGGCGATCTGCGCCACTACCCCCATGTCGTGGGTGATGAAGAGCACCGCCATGCCGGTGGCCGTCTGCAGCCGGGCGATGAGATCGAGGATTTCCGCCTGGGTCGTCACATCGAGCGCTGTCGTCGGCTCGTCGGCGATCAGGAGCTTCGGCTTACAGGCGAGCGCCATGGCGATCATGGCGCGCTGGCGCATCCCGCCCGAATACTGGAAGGCGTAGCGGTCGATTGCCTTTTCGGGATCGGGAATCTCCACCTGCTTCAGCAGGTTGATCGCTTCGGCGCGCGCCTCCGCCTTCGACATCCTCATGTGCAGCCTGAGCGCCTCGGTGATCTGGTCACCGACGGTGTGGACCGGAGAGAGCGAGGACATCGGCTCCTGGAAGATCATCGCGATGTCGCGGCCGCGCACGGCGCGGATCGACCTGCCACGCGGATCGAGCTTGGCCAGGTCGAGGGAGGAGCCGTCGGGCTTGTTGAGCAGGATCGAGCCGCCGGCGATACGGCCGGGCGCATCGACGATCTGCAGGATCGAGCGGGCCGTCACCGACTTGCCGGAGCCGCTCTCGCCCACCACGCAGAGCGTCTTGCCGGGTTCGATCGAGAAAGAGAGGTCCTTGACGGCCTGGAACACACCCGTGCGCAACGGGAATTCGGTCGTCAGATTGCGCACTTCGAGCAGAGGCTTGCGGCCGGCGATCGGCACTATGTCGGTCATCGGCGGCCTCATTTGTTGTAGGGATCGGCGGCATCGCGCAGGCCGTCGCCGAGCAGGTTCAGCGCCATCACCGCGACGACCACGGCGGCACCAGGCAAGAACAGCCAGGGAGCCGTCGCAATGGAGCGGATGTTCTGTGCCTCTCGCAGAAGGACGCCCCACGAGATTGTCGGCGGCTGCAGGCCGAGCCCCAGGAAGGAGAGCGAGGTTTCGGCGAGGATCATTGCCGGAACGGCGAGCGTCACGGAGGCGATGATATGGCTGGAGAAGCTCGGCAGCATGTGTCGGAAGATGATGCGACCCTCGGAAGCGCCGTCGAGGCGGGCCGCCGCGACGAATTCCTCAGTCCTTAATGACAGGAAGCGGCCGCGCACGACGCGGGCAAGCTGCGCCCAGCCGGTGAAGGAGAGAATGATGGTAATCATCATGTATTGCAGCGTCGCCGGCCAGCCCTGCGGCAGTGCCGCCGCAAGCGCCAGCCAGATTGGAATCGTCGGCAGCGACAGCACGAAATCGATGACACGCTGCATCACGAAGTCGATGCGCCCGCCGTAATAGCCGGAGATGCCGCCTAGCACGACCCCGAGCAGCAGCGAAATGAACACGCCGACGAGGCCGATCGACAGCGAAATCTGCCCGCCCTGAACGACGCGGCTATAGACATCGCGGCCGAGGCGGTCTGCGCCGAAGAGGAAGAGCGGGCGCGATTTATCGGCCGACGCGAGCAGATGGATGTTGGTCCTGAACAGACCGAGGAACGAATACTCGTAACCGCGTCCGAAAAGGACGACCGGTATCTTCTGGCTGGTGTCTTCCTTGTAGATCGCCGCCAGGGTGTCCGGGTCGCGCGTAAGCTTAAGCGGGTAATAATGGAGGCCGATCGAGAAACCGTCTGTCGTGTCGATCAGGTGCAGCCCCTGCGGCGGATGAAATGTCGCGCGGGCATTCTGCAGCGTCGGGTCGTTGATTGCGAAAAAGCCCGGAACGAGCGCGACCACATACATGACTACGGTGACGACCAGGGCGACGATGGCCAGGCGATGGCGGCGGAAGGCCCACCATATGAGCTGCCATTGCGAGGCGACGGCGGCGCGATCCGGCTGGACATTGATGACGGCGATATCGGACATGGACGACCTCTATTCGAGCCGGATTCGGGGATCTACCAGCGCCAGGAGGATGTCGCTGATGAGAGAACCGACTAGCGTCAGAGCGCAGATCAGAAGCACGAAGGCGCCGGCAAGATACATGTCCTGCGCCATCAGCGACTGCAGCAGCAAGGGCGCAGCCGTCGGCAGGTTCAGAACGATGGCGACCACGACGGAGCCCGATATCAAATTGGGCAGCAGCCAGGCGATCGTGGAGATAAAGGGGTTCAGCGCGATGCGCATCGGATATTTCGTCAGTAGGCGAAACTCCGACAGGCCCTTGGCGCGCGCCGTCGTGACATAGGGTTTCGGCAGTTCGTCGAGCATGTTGGCGCGCATCACCCGGATGAGGCTTGCGGTGGACGAGACCGCCAGAATGGCAACCGGCAACCACAGATGCGACAGCAAGTCCAGCATCTTGGCGATGCTCCAGGAGGCGGTTTCGAATTCGGGCGAGAACAGTCCGCCGACGTCCTGGCCGAATTCGACGGCGGCGACGTACATCAGCACCAGCGCCAGCAGGAATGACGGCACCGAGAGCCCGAAAAAGCTGAAGGCGGTGAAGAAATAGTCGCCGATCGAATACTTCCGCACAGCCGAAAAGACGCCGATCGGCAGCGCGATCGCCCAGGTGGCAAGGAGACTGGCGACTGCCAGCACCAAGGTCAGCGCCATGCGCTCCCAGATGAGCCCGGAAACCGGTTGCTGCCATTCGAAGGAGATGCCGAAATCGCCGCGGCTGAGAATGCCCCACATCCATTTGAAATATTGCACAAGCACCGGATCACCGAGCCCGAAGCGCTCGCGCAGCTGGGCGGCCATATTCTGGTCGACGATCTCGTTCGAGGCGGCGAGCGTGGCGATATAGGTGGTGACGAAGTCGCCCGGCGGCAGCTGGATGAGAACGAAGGCAAGGAAGCTGACGGCAAACAGCGACGGAACCATCCAGAACAGGCGTTTCACGATGAATTTCAGCATTGGGAATGTCTCGCAGCTTTCCGGGGACGGGTCTCGGCTCCCCCTCCCCGCAAACCGGCCTGAGGTGGGACGCCGCCGCAAGCGGCGGCGTCGCGAAATCGCTAGCTGGTGAAGGTGAACTGCTGCGGCAAAGCAGGTCCTGGATTCGGCCAGGTCCAACTGTCCGGCTGCTTTTCCGGTACGTTGCGCAGGTTGTTGCGGATGACGCCGAAGCCGCCGACCGCGAGGCACACGCCAATGGTTTCGAACTCTTCGGCGGTGATGTCGAAGAGTTGTTTCATGATCTCGCCGCGCTTGGCGAGATCGGCGGTCGAACGGGCCTCGTCGAAGAGCTTGAAGCGCTTCTTCTGGCTTTCGGGCGGCTCCTCGCCTTTCTCGCCGTTCGAGGTGTACCAGAGCGTCCACGGAATGGCATAGCGCGATCCCTGCGGGTGAAACGCGAAGAAGTCGCGCGGATCGAGCATCGGGTCCAGCCCGCCCGGCCCCGGCCATACCGCGGCATCATGGGCATTGTCGTCGCCGCGGCTGTAATAAAGCGCGCGCTCGATGGTGTTGACCTTGATATCGATGCCGATCTGCGCCCAATGCGCCTTGACGAGTTCGAGCGTGTCGACAAGGTCCGGATAGAGTGTCGGGATGACGTCGATGGCGAAGAAGATGCGCTGGCCGTCCGGACGCTTGCGGATACCGTCGGCATCCTTCTTGTCATAGCCCGCCTTGTCCAGGATGGCATTCGCCTTGTCCGGATCGAACTCGGTGAGCTGCCTGGCGAGCTTTTCGTGGTACCATGGATGTGTCGGGCGCGGCCCAGCCTGGAAGAACTCGCTCTGGCCGAAATAGACGATGTCGATGATTTCCTGGCGGTTGAGCCCGAGCGACAGCGCCTGGCGGAAGGACTTGTCGGCGAACATCTTCCGCATCGCCGGGTCCTTGTGGGTCATGTTCAGATAGATCTGGCACTGCTGGGCCGACGAGGGCACCAGCGTCAGTAGCCGGTAGTCGCCCTTTTCCATGTTCTGCGACAGCGTCGGCTTGTTGGCGAGAACGCTGATATGCCGCTCCTGAATGTCGATCTTGCCGGAAATGACGTTCAGCATCAGCGACTCGACGTCCTGCGAAATGCCGAAATTGACCTCATCGATATAGGGAAGCTGGTTGCCTTCCGTATCCACCTGCCAGAAATAGGGGTTGCGGGTCATGACGACGCGGGTCGCACCGCCGGAATAGGGCTCCTTGACGACCCACGGATCGAGCGTCGGTTTATCGACATTGCCCCAACGGGAAGGGATTTCGATGTCGCCGCACTTGGCACGGAAAAGTTCCGTCCAGCCGGCAACGCCGGCCGCCTTGGCCTCTGCCTCGAGGTTCGGATTGTATTTCGGAAGGAACTGGCTGCAGTAGTGTTTGGCAAACAATGTCGGATGCTGTCCGAGCGGAGTCGCGAGGTTTTCCAAGTAGAGCGCGTTCGGTGCCGCGAAAGTGAACTTCACCGTGTGGTCGTCGATCTTCTCGGCCACCACCGGCTTGCCGGCGACGGTCAATTGCGCCGGCGTGGCGCTATAGAGTTCGCTGTTCTTGACGCAATCCTCGATCGCGAAGACGACGTCGTCCGCCGTAAACGGATGCCCATCCGACCAACGGACGCCGGCAATGAGGTGGAAGGTGAACTGCGTGGCGTCGGCGCTGACCTCCCAACTCTCGGCGAGATTGGGAAGGACTTCGGTGAAATCCATGTTCCAGCGCACGAGGCCCTGATTGCCGACCATGCGCAAGATGCCGTTGTGATCGGATGAGCCGCGCAGGCCGCGGCGCAGGGCGCCGCCATAGGTGCCGATCTTTTCGAAGGGTTTGACGACCATCGGCTTTGCGGGAATGCGATCGGCCAGGGGCGGCAGCTTGCCGTCCTTCACCAGCGCTGCAAGCTGCGGCGCCTCCTTTTCGGTCGCTGCTGCCGCATGGCGCCCGACTGCGGAAATTGCCACCGCGGCCCCGAGTCCTGCCAGTACGGTACGGCGCGTCACGCCACGCGACGGTTTATGCCCTTCGTGCATCGGATGTCTCCTCCCTAGGATCAGTCGCACCGGCACCTAGCCCCTCCAGGCCGGGATCCGGAAACCAGCCCCTCCACAGGCCAGTCGCGAGACGATAGCGTGTTTTCAGATAATTACAAGAATTGACAGATTTTTACATCTTCAGTAAGCCTGACCGCGAATGGAACTACAGGCCGGGAGGGACAGATGCAGTTTTCCGAGGCAACCCGCGAGAAGCTCAAGGCAGTGTCGACCGCGACGCTCACGACGGTCCTGTTGAAACGCGGCCTGCGGAATGTCTTCATCCGCGGCATTCACAAGATCAATCCATCGGCACCCCGCATGGTCGGCCCGGCCTTCACGCTGCGCTACATTCCGGCGCGCGAGGACCTCGACCATGTCGGCGCCTTCAACGATCGCGGCCATCCGCAGCGCCGGGCCGTCGAGGAATGCCCCGAAGGCCATGTGCTGGTGATGGACAGCCGCAAGGATGCGAGCGCGGCGTCTGCCGGCGGAATCCTGGTGACGCGTCTGTGGATGCGGGGTATCGCGGGCGTGGTGACCGACGGCGGGTTTCGCGACACGCCCGACATTGCCAACCTGCCCTTCCCTGCCTATCACTCGGCGCCCTCGGCACCGACGAACCTGATCCGCCACCACGCGCTCGACATCAACCAGCCGATCGGTTGCGGCGACGTGCCAGTCTATCCGGGCGACGTGATCGTCGGCGACGACGAGGGCGTGGTCGTGATCCCCGCGGCAATTGCCGAAGAGGTCGCGGACGAAGCATTCGAACAGACCGTTTTCGAGGATTTTGTCGAAGAGCGCGTCAGGGAGGGCCGCGGCATATTCGGGCTCTATCCTCCCGGCCCCGAGGCGCAGGCGGAATTCCTTAGATGGAGAGAAGAAAAGAGGCGCTGATGACCGGCGGACACGCCCTGGTGGCCGCAAGAACCGAGACGCGTTTCAGCGATATCATCTACGAGAAGATTGTCGGCATGATCGCCGACGGACGCTTCCCGGTGAATGAAAGGCTGCCGTCGGAGCAGAATCTCGCCGCCCTGTTCGGGGCATCCCGTCCGGTCGTGCGCGAGGCACTGGAACGGCTGCGCACGGATGGCCTGATCGTGTCGCGCAAGGGGTCTGGCTCCTATGTGCGCCAGAAGCCGGATTCCTCAGTGCTGAGGCAGGTTCCAGTGGGCTCGCTCGCCGACGTGCAGCGCTTCTTCGAGTTTCGATCCGGGCTCGAAGCCGAGGCGGCCGAGCTTGCCGCCCGCAACTGGCAGCCCGTCGACAAGGCGCGCATCACCGCCGCTCTGGGCGCCCTCGAGAGATGCCTCGAACTCGGAGACCTCGGCGCCGACGAGGACCAGGCGCTGCACGATGCGATCGCCATGGCGACGGGAAACCAGTTCCACCTGATCGTCCGGGAATGGTTCCGGCCGCATTTTTCGATCGGCATGTCGGTCACCCGCAGCCTCAGCCTCAAACGCACCCCGGCCCATGTCCGAATGGTGCAGGACGAGCACGCGGCGATCGTCGAAGCGATATTCGCGCGGCGGGAGGCCGAGGCGCATGACGCGATGAAACGGCACATCCTGAATGCGCGCGCGCGCATGTTCCAGGGTGTCGGGGCGGAGACGCCGCGAGCCGAGGAACGCGACAAATAGGACGGAGGAATACCGCACTTGAGCGCGCGTCGGGAATTGCACGCCGCCACGATCGCGAGGAGGAGGACTGTTTTGAAACGTATAGCGATGACGGGCGGCGCAGGCCATATCGCCACGCAGCTCAGGGGTTTGCTTTGCCCGGATGTCGAGCATCTGCGGCTGATCGACATCAGTCCCGTCGAGGATCTCGCCGACAACGAAAGCTTCGTCAAAGCCGATCTCGCCGACGCGGACTTGATGAAGAGGGCTCTGGCGGACATGGACGGCGTGATCCATCTTGGCGGCATCGCCCAGGAGAGCGATATCGCATCGATCCTGCGCGTCAATGCGCTCGGCACGTACAATGTCTACGAGGCCGCCCGGGCCAACGGCGTCGAGCGCGTCGTCTTCGCCTCCAGCAATCATGCCACCGGCTTTTATGCGCGCAGCGAAACCATAACGCCGCCCGATCCATGCCGCCCGGACAGCCGCTACGGCCTCTCGAAATGCTTCGGCGAGTTGGTGGCGGGCTTCTATTACGACACGGCAGGCATTCGCACCCTGTCGATCCGCATCGGCAACGCCGAGACTTATCCGAACAGCGAGCGCTCGGCGGCGATCTGGATCAGCGCCCGCGATCTGGCCCAGCTTATCCAGATCGGCCTCAACCATCCCGACATCGCCGCGGCGATCGTTTATGGCGTATCCCGGACGGACGCGACCTGGTGGAAGGACGATCTCGCCTGGCGGCTCGGCTACCGGCCTGAGGATAACCCACGCGACCATCTGCGGATCGAAAAGCCGGCCGAGGGCACTATCGCCGCCTATTTCCAGGGCGGTGGCTTCTGCGAAGGCGAACACGACGGCAAGCTTCGCCTGCGCGATCGCGATGGCCTGGTGGTCAAATCGGAGGCGGCGTCATGAGCGGTCCGAGGATCATCACCCCAGAAACGCGCCGGCTCATCGATTTTCCGATGCAGGTCGGCGAGTCGCCGAGCTGGGACGAAAGGACCGGCGACCTCTGGTTCGTCGATATTCTCGCTCCGGCGGCAATCTGCCTGCATGCCGATGGCCGCGTCGATCGTTACGATATGCCGGCCGCCATCGGTTGCCTTGCCCTTTGCGAGAGCGATCGAGTGGCCGTGGCGCTGCAGACCGGCGCGCACATTCTCGACCCGAAGACCGGGTCGCTGAAACTGCTGTGCGATCCGGACGGCGGACGGCCGGACAGCCGGCTCAACGACGGCAAGGTCGGGCCGGACGGGCATTTCTGGGTGGGCACGCGCGACGAAGCCGTGCCGCAAACCGGCAACGCCCGGCTCTATCGCGTCGCACCCGACGGCACATTCTCCTGCGTCGCCGAGAGCCTCAAGACCTCCAATGGATTGGCGTGGAGCCGCGACGGCCGCCGCATGTATCATTCCGATAGCAGTCTGCAGTTCCTGCAGGCCTTCGAGTTCGATGCGGCGACCGGCGCAATCGGCAGGCCGCAGAGGCTGCGCGACTTCACCGCCGAGGAAGGCAGGCCGGACGGGGGCGCAACCGACGCCGAGGGCTTTTACTGGAGCGCCGGCGTGTCCGCCGGCGTCCTCAACCGTCTTTCGCCGGAAGGAGAGATCGTCGAGGTCTATCAAATGCCGGTAGCCGCGCCGACCATGCCCTGCTTCGGCGGCGCGGGTCTCAGGACGATGTATGTCACCAGTCTCGCGAGTGACCGCTCCGGCCATTTCCAGGCCGGAACTTTGCTCGCCTTCGAAGCGCCGGTCGCAGGCACGCCCGTCCACCGTTTCGCGCTTTGACCTGGCCCACGCAGATCAGGGAGGGAAGAACAATGCACATTCAGGATTTGCGCAAGGTATTGCATGGTGTATCTGGCGTACCGGTGACGGCCTACGACGACGATGGTGAGGTCGATCCGCGGATCACGGCGAAGGTCTACGCCCGCGTGGCGAGGGCCGGCATCCACAACATCGTTGCGGCCGGCAATACCGGCGAGTTCTACGCGCTCACGCCTGACGAAATCAGGACCGTGCACGATGCCGCGGTTACCGGCGTCGACGGCAGGGCGCCCGTCACCGCCGCGATCGGCCGCTCGCAGCGCGAGGCCGTCGCCATGGCGAAAGCCGCAAGGGCCATGGGGGCCTCGGCGGTCATGTCGCACCAGCCGGTCGATCCCTTCGCGGCCCCGCAGGCGCAGATCGGTTACTTCCGGGCTCTTGCCGATGAATCGCCGCTGCCGCTCATTGCCTATGTCCGCGCCGAGGGCTTCAGCCTCGACGACATGGTCACGCTTGCAGGGCATCCCAATATCGCCGGAATCAAGTTTGCGACGACTGACATCATGCTTCTGTCGCGGGCGATCGCGGCGAGCGATCCCAATGGCGCGCTCTACGTCTGCGGCCTTGCGGAAAGCTGGGCGCCGGCCTTCACCGCCGCAGGGGCGCGGGGGTTCACCTCCGGCCTGGTCAACGTCGCCCCCGAACTTTCGCTCCGCGTTCATTCGGCGCTGGAGAGCGGAGACTTCGCGGCGGCGCGGCAGATCCTCGCCCTGATCGAACCCTTCGAACGGATGCGAACGAAATATCGCAACGGCGCCAACGTCACGGTCGTCAAGGAAGCCGTGAGCATGACGGGCCTTGCCGTCGGTTCCGTGCGCCTTCCCGGCCTGCCGCGGCTCGAGCCCGAAGACCGCGCCAGCCTCGCGCAACTCCTCGAAACGTGGAAGCTCGATGCGTCACAGCCATTATTCCCGAACGATGCGGGCGAGCGCGGCTTATAGCCTGCATGGGTGTCGTGGGCGAACAGGCGCAGGCGTTGAACGGAAAAGAGGTCAGACGACCGGCAGCACGAACTCACCTTTGACGAGCAGTGTCTCGCGGCGCTTCCCGGATGCGTGCGGCGGAATCCCTGATCTCTGCGGGCGTTTGGCCGTAGGTGCGCCGAAACTCCTTGGTAAAGTGCGACGTGTTGACAAAACCGACGTCGAGCGCGACTTCGATAATCGGTTTCTTGCTCGTCTGCAGGATCTGCTTCGCTCGGTCCAATCGGAGGCGACGGAAAGCAAGTGCCGGAGACATCCTGGTCTTTTCGGTGAACAGGCGCTCGAGTTGGCGTCTCGAGAGCCGGACCGAGGCCGCAAGCTGCTCGATGGTGATCCCGCCTTCGAGATGCTGCTCCATGGTGATGAGGGCGGACATGACACGGGAGTCGTTGAAGTATTCGCAGAGCGGCTGTCGCGTCTGGATATCGAACTGCGAACGGGCCTTCTCGATCTGCAACACTTCCAGCGCATTCCGCTCGGCATCCCTGCTGATGTGTCGCCTGACCAGGGCAGCGGCCAGATCGGCGGCACTGCTTCCGCCCGCACACGAGCCGCGCTTGCGCTCCAGATTGAACAGCCGGTCCGGGCGAACTGCATGATCCGGAAAACGCTCGCGGAACTGGTGGTAGTGAAGCCAGCTCACACAGGTCTCGTGTTCCTTCATCAGGCCCGCTTCCGCGAGAATGAAGGAACCGGTGCATAGGCCGAGCAAGGGCACCCCTTTGGAAGCAGCCCGCTTTAAAAAACGCACGGTTTCATGATCGACCGGCTGTTCGACAGTCAGGAGGCCGCCGACGACGGCAATGTAATCGAATTGACAAGGATCGATAAAGTCCGAGGTGGGAGCGACTTGAACACCGCAGCTCGACGTGATCAGCAGCCTGGTACTGCCGAGGACCTGCCAATCCGCGAGGACTCGGCCCGACCGGTCTAGCTGGTCGCTCGCCAGCCGCAGGGTATCGACGAACAGCGCAAAGGCTGACAGCGTGAAGGATCGCGCAAGGACGAAGCCGATTTTCAGTTGCGCCTGCGGCGCGGGCTCAGACGCCGATGATTGAGCGGAATGTCCCATTTCACTCTGGCTCCTTCCAGGCAGGCAGTATGATGTAACCGGGCGGCTTCGCTGTGCGCGTGACACTCAGCATTAACCGAAATTAACTGGCGCCCCTACCTCGGTCCCTGAGGTCACCTGATCTGAAATCCGTGCGCCAAAGGATCGCGGTCCTCGACGAAGATCGTATTGTGCCCGATGATCCGCGCCCATGCGCCGATACTCGGCATGATGCCCTCGTGGGGCCCGACCCGGACGCCGGCTTCGACCCGTCCTTCGAATATCGTGCCGATCAAGCTTTCGCTTCGGTAGGTATCACCGATCTTCAACCGTCCTTTTGCGTGCAATTGCGCCATGCGGGCGGACGTTCCGGTTCCGCCCGGGGAACGGTCGATCGCCTTGTCGCCATAGAAGACCGCGCCGCGGCCGTCGGCGTTTTCGCTGCTCGGGCGATCGCACCAGATTGCGTGGTGGACGCCGCGAATCCTCTCATCGTCGGGGTGCACGGGGTCGCAAACCTCTGCAAGCGCTGTGCGGAGCTTCTGGCTGAGGCTGACGAGCTCGGATGCCGTCATACCGTCCAGACCAGCCCAATTCCGCTGCGGCTCGACCACAGCATAGAAATTGCCCCCGTAGGCGACATCGACGACAAGCTGTCCAACGCTTGGCACATCAACTTCGATGTCACCGCTATGCAGATAGCTTGCGACGTTGAACAGACGCACGCTTTTGACGAGGTCACCGTCCATCGCGTAGGTGACGTCCACCTTTCCAGCCGGCGTCTCGATCGACAGGACCCCCGGCGTTTTTGGCGTCACGAGGCCTTCCTCGATAACGACCGTCGCGAGGCCGATAGTCCCTGCCCCGCACATCGGCAAGCAACCGCTGACTTCGATGAAAAGCGATGCGAAATCGCAGTCCTCCCGGAAGGCCGGATAGATGATTGCGCCGGACATCACGTCGTGGCCGCGCGGCTCAAACATCAAGGCCGTGCGAATCCAGTCGTACTCCCGAACGAAGATCTCGCGCCGCTCGAAGATCGGCAGATGCGGCAGGAGTGGACCACCGCCGGCGACGACGCGAACCGGATTACCGCAGGTGTGTGAATCGATGCAGAAGAAACTACGCCGCATGATCAGCTCCGATCAGCGCGCTGTCCGCGTTCGATCACGCTGAAGCGCGCCACGCGAAAGTCTGTCGAGAAGAAGTGCGACCGCGACGATGGCCAGGCCGGCGCGCAGGCCGAGGCCCATTTCCATCCGCGTCAATCCGCGCGTCACCTCGGCGCCGAGCCCCCCTGCACCCACCAATCCTGCCAGTACCACCATGGCAAGCGACAGCAAGATGCATTGATTGAGGCCGACGAGCAGGGTCGGCGTTGCCGCAGGGATTTCGATTTTGAAGAGGATGGATCGTGGCGGGGCGCCGATCGCCTGGCCGAGTTCGAGCAGGTCCTTCGGAACCTGGTTGAACGCCAGCGTGGTCAGCCGGAGCATCGGCGGTATGCCGTAGACGATCGTCGCGATTATGGCGGGAACCCGTCCCAGGCTGAAGATCATGACGGCTGGAATGAGGTACACCCATGGCGGCACGGTCTGCATGATATCGAGGACCGGGCGGATCGCCGCTTCGACGCCCTTGATGCGCGAGGCGAGGATTCCGAGCGGAAAGGCGATCAGGACGGAAATCGCTACGGCGACCGTGACGAGGGCAATCGTCTGCATCGAAGCAGTCCAGAGACCCATGAGAAGGCAAAAGCCGAGTGCCAATCCGGCGAGTATGCCCACCCGTATGTTGACGAGAACGATAGCGAGAAGCACCACGATTGCGATCAGGAGATAGGGGGGCAGCGAGAGTAGAGCCGCCTCGATCCCCGAAAGCACGGCCTCGACTACAGTGCTGATGAAGGCGAACACCGGATGGAAGTTGGTGTTGAGCCAGTCGACCGCCGGCGCAAGGTACGTCCCCGGCGATAGCTGAAACGAAAACGGATTCATGGTTTTCCTCCCTCGCCGAGGCGGGCGGCGCTCTGCGTGATCCGGTCAAGCACCATGGTCAGCACAACGATCGCGATGGCGGCATCGATCGACTTGGCGATATCGAGGGTCCGGATCGCTCCATAGATCGTTTCGCCAAGGCCGCCTGAACCGACAATGCCGGCGATGACGACCATGCCGAAGGCCATCATCAGGCTCTGATTGATGCCGGCCATGATGCTCGGCCTTGCAAAGGGCAGACGTATCTTGAAGAACATCTGCCACTTCGTGATGCCGATCGCGTGACCCAGCTCGATGAACTCGTGCGGTGTCATCCGGATGCCGAGCGACGTCAGTCGGACGGCCGGAGGCATGGCGACCACGAAAGTCGCAATCAGCGCGGTCGCCGGTCCGTAGCCCAGCAGAGCAATCGCCGGTAGAAGGTAGATGTAAGGCGGCAGGGTCTGGATGAGATCCAGAGCTGGCTCCAGCAATCGGTCGAGCGCCGGCAGAAAGCCGGCGACCACGCCGATCGGCAGGCCGACGAGAAGCGCCAGCGAGGTCGCGGTGATGACCAGTGCCAAGGTGCTCATGGTCTCCGGCCACAGTCCCATAAGCGCGCAGCAGACGAGGGCTATTGCGGCCAGTGCGCCGAACCATGCATTGACGAGCCGCCACCCGGCAACGGCGAGAACAGCCGCCACCACGAAGAAGGGCGGAAGCTCGAGCAGCCACAGGATGCCGCCGTAAATTCCCTCAAGCATCGTGCGCACGAGATCGAAGAGGAATTCACCGTTGTCGCTCAGCCACTCGAGCGCCGAGTCGGTCCAGGCGTCGAATGTGTCCGCGAAAGCCGAACTTTCCATTTTGAAACGCTCCTCTAGGCGGCCGCGGCCTGCTCGCGCGCCGGCGCTCCCTTGACGCCGGCAAGCAAGCTCCGCGCGGTCACGACGCCGATGACTGTCCCGTTGTCGGCAACCGCGATGCCGTCGCGATCCGACTGCATGGCAAGCCCGATCAACTCGTCGATGTCGGCCTCGGGCATCGTCTTGACGAGGGCACCGATATCGCCGTGTGGGTGAAGTCGCTGATAGTCGGCAACCGGGACCATGACGGAGTGGGCCTTGATCAGGTGGAGGCGGGAAATGCCGGCCACGAAGTCGGCGACATACTGATCGGCCGGGTTGAGGACAATGTCCTCGGCGGTCCCCACCTGGATGATGACGCCGTCCTTCATGATCGCGATGCGATCGCCGATGCGAATGGCCTCATCGAGATCATGGGTGATGAACACCGCCGACTTGCCGAGTTCTTTGGTGAGCTGTCGGAATTCGTCCTGCAATTGGCGGCGAATGAGCGGGTCGAGCGCGCTGAACGGCTCGTCCATGAGGATGATTTCAGGATCGGATGCGATGGCGCGCGCCAAGCCGACGCGTTGCTGCATGCCGCCGGATAGCTCTGCGGGAAAGCGACTGAGCCAGTCGCCGAGACCGACCTTCTCAAGCGCTGCCGTGGCAGTCCGGTTGCGCTCTGCTTTTGGAATACCCTGTACCTCAAGACCGAAGGCCGCATTCTCGAGCACCGTGCGATGCGGAAGCAGCGCCACGCTCTGAAAGACCATGCCGATGTTCTGGGCGCGCATCTGCCGGAGTTCAGCCGCATTAAGTGCGGCCAGATCCTTGCCCTTGACCAGGACCTTGCCGAGGCTTGGGGTGATCAGCCGATTCAGAAGCCTGATCAAGGTAGACTTGCCGCTACCCGACAGTCCCATGATGCAGAAGATCTCGCCGCGCCGTACCTGTAGGCTGGCGTCGGATACGCCGACCACGCAATTGTACTCCTGCAGAATCTGCTTTTTCGACAAACCCCGCTTCGCAACTGCCTCCATCGCGGCGGGTGCCTTCTCGCCAAAGATCTTCCAGACCGATTGGCAGTCGATCAGCAGTTCGTTTGAATCGATACTTGCCATTTCCTCACTCCCTTGGAGCCAATCTTGTGCTGGCAGTTCTCCCGGTCTTCACAAGCCTTGGCAGTGGCCGCCCGGACAAATCTCCAGGCGGCCGATTGCGGTTGAAACTCAATATTTCTTGATGTTTTCCCAGCGCTTCAGGAGGTCGGCATGGCTATCCGTCCATTCCTTAACGGCCTCATCCATCTTCTTGCCGTCGCTGACCGCGCCATTGATCGCGGTGATGTCCGCCAACGGGACATAGACGCTCGCCAGAAGCTCGCGCGCCTCAGGGTTTTCTTCAGAGAAGCCCTTCTGGCCGATCCAGTAATAGCTCTGCGGCGGCGGGAAGACGCCCTTGGGGTCCTTGAGGAACTTCACGTCATATTTCTGCATCATCCACGACGGTTCCCAAATGGTGACCGCGATCCATTCCTGGCGGTCGATTGCCGATTTCAGCGCCGCGGTCATGGCCGCGGTGCTGCCCTCGACGAGCTGGAGCTTGAGGCCGTATTGCTTGACCGCCTCCGCGGTGTCGCGCATCAGGCCCGAACCCGGCTCGATGCCGATGATCTTGCCGCCGAACTTGTCGGCATTGTCGTTGAGCTGATCAATGGAATCGATGGTCACGTACTTGGGCACGGCAATTGACTGGTAGAGGCCGTGGGATACCGGCGAGATCTTCTCAAGACGGTTCTTGTTCTTGTCCCAGTAGTCCTGGGCGACATAATCGGTCTGCGACGCCAGGATCTGGATGTCGCCCTTGCTCAGTGCGGCGTAAGCGATGCCCCATTCCGAAAACTCGGTCACCTTCACCGTATAGCCGGCGTCTTCCAGAACTTTCTTTGTAATGCCTGTGATGGGGGTCAGGTCCTCCCACGAAAGGGTTCCCATCTCGATGGTCTTCTCTTGAGCGCGAGCGGGCACCATGGTCAAACCGACCATTGCCGCGGCGCAGAGTGCTTTCCAAAGTTTCTTCACGGGTTCTCTCCTGTTCTTGTTCCCGTTTTTCTTCGAAGACTGCGCATTCAGCCTTCGCCATTGCGCGGTCGCGGCTTAGCCCTCCCGACCAGCTCGCAATTCCTGAAAGCGGATGACCGAGTTGATGCCGAGCCAGGCCAAAGGCTCCGGCGGCAGTCTGCTCGGCATCGGCTGATCCTTGTATTTCTCGAGGGGCGGGCTCGAGGTGTTCGTGGCCAATTCAGCCACCATCATCCCGGCAAGGGTGCTCTTGACCGTGCCGAGACCATTCTCGCAACAGGCGGAATAGAGCCCCTCCTCCACCTCACCGAAGGCGGGCACATGGTTCCTGCTGAGGCAAAGCGCCCCCGCCCAACTGAACTCGAACGGCACCCGTTCAAGTCCGGGGAAACGAGCATCAAACGATTGCCTCTGCTCGGCAGCAATGCCGGCGAGGCGCTTTTCCGACACCTGAAGGCTCGGGTCGTAGGTGAAGCGGGTCCTGATCACGATGCGCGAACGCCCGCCCACGCTGATCTTCCTCACCGTAGCGCCCATCGGGTCGGCCGGCAGCAACGCCCAACGTTCTGCTCCGCTCGCGCGGCTGCCGAATTCGCTCGGCGAGAAGGCAGCCGACATGGACGCGTACGTGAAAACATGCATCAGCCGGTGGCTGAAATAGCCGAAGCTTTCGACGTGACCGTTCACGGCCAGAATTACCTTCGGCGCTGTCACCCCGCCGCGCTTTGAGCGTGCCTTCCAGACCTTTCCCTGGCGAGTGAGCTCCAGCACGGGAGATCGTTCGTAGAGGTCGATCTTCGTCGCCAAAGCGCGCGCCAAACCGCGGATGTAGTCCGCGGGCTGGATCATCACGGCGCCTGGCGTATAGAGGCCGCCGAGATAGTAGTCGGAGCCGGTGATGTCGCGCATCTGCTTGGCGTCGATCGGCTCATGCTTCTCGCCTATGCGCCGAAGCGATGTGCCATAATTCTTATTGAGTTTCAGGCCCCGTTCGCTTGCTGCGGCATTGATCTTGCCGGACGGATCGAATGTTTGCTCCGACATGCCGTATTCGGCGGCAGCCTCTGCGGCGAATGAGATCGCAAGACGGTTCTGTTCAATTTCCAGCGCCGCCGTCTTTTCGTCCGCGACCGAATACTCGCCGGACGATAGATTGTGCGGCACGTCGATCATGTATCCGGAGTTCCGCCCCGCCGTGCTTTTCGCAACCTCTGTCGCATCGAGCACGACGATCGTCTCGCCGGGCCGCAGCTGCGACAATCTCCGTGCCGCCGAGAGACCGGCAAAGCCCGCGCCGATGATAAGCCAGTCGGCGCGAACGTCGCTCTCAAGCGTCCGCACCGGGAGTGCACGGGTGCTGATTGCTTCCCAACCAGAGACACCCGTATCGACCGGCAGGCGCTTGACCGTGTGCTGGTTCATCTAACCGTCTCGTCAACGGAGCGCTCCGAAACGTCGATCCAGATCGTCTTCAGCTCGGTGTACTGGTCGTGGGCCCAGATGGACTTGTCGCGACCGCCAAAACCGGATTCCTTGTATCCTCCAAACGGCGTTGTGGCGTCGCCCTCGCCAAAGCAGTTCACGGTCACCACACCGGCGCGGATCTCGCGCGACAGTTTGATCGCGTTCCTCAGGCTGCCGGTATAGACCGACGCCGTCAGGCCATAGACCGTGTCGTTTGCGAGAGCGATGGCTTCCGACAGGCTGTTGAACGTGGTCACGGAAAGCACCGGACCAAAGATTTCCTCCTGGAAAAGCCGGCTGTCGCGACCGACGCCATCAACGACCGTCGGCTCGACAAAGATGCCCTTCTGCGTCTCTCCGCCGTAAAGCAGGGTGAGCTTCTCCGTGCTCACCTGCTCGATATAGGATTTTACCTTCTCGAAATGGGCGCTGCTGACGAGCGCACCGATGCGATTTTCGGGATTGAGCGGGTCTCCGGTCTTCCATTCCCGCATGTAGTCCCCAACGCGCTTCAGGAGCTCGTCCTTCACCTCGGCATGAACGATCAGACGGGAGGTCGCGGAGCAGTTTTCGCCCATGTTCCAGAAGGCGCCATTGACGACCTGCTCGGCGACGAGGTCGAGGTCTTCCACATCGTTCATCACCAAGGCCGGATTCTTGCCGCCACACTCCAGGACGACGCGCTTCAGGTTCGAATCTGCGGCGTAACGGAGGAAGCGCCGGCCGGTGGCCGTCGAGCCCGTGAAACTGACCATGGAGACGTCCATGTGCATGCCGATCGGCTCGCCGACGTCCCTGCCGCTCCCGGTCACCACATTGAACACGCCGGCGGGAATACCGGCCTCATGAGCCAGTTCAGCAACCCGCAGCGCCGTGAGCGTGGTTTCCTGCGCCGGCTTGACGACAACGGAGCAGCCTGCCGCGAGAGCCGGGCCAATCTTCCAGGCCAGCATCAGCAGCGGAAAGTTCCATGGCAGCACCAGACCCACGACGCCGATCGGTTCGCGGACGACCAGTGTCAGGGCGTTCGAGCCTACCGGAGCGGTGTTGTCATAGACCTTGTCGATCAGTTCGGCATGCCAACGGATCGTGTGGATCGTATCCGGCACATCGACCGTCTGGACCTCGCGGATCGGCTTGCCGCTGTCGAGACTCTCGAGGACCGCGAGCTCATGGCGGTTGCGCTCGAGCAGCCTGGCGAATTTGAGCAGCACCTCCTTACGCTCGCCGGGGGAGCGCAGATGCCAGCGGCCGTCGTCAAATGCCGCCTTGGCCGTTGCTACAGCAAAGTCGACATCGGCACTGTCACACGCGGCGATTTCCGTCAGCACCTCTCCGGTTGCCGGATTGGTCGTCTTGAAGGTCTTTCCCGACGCGGCCGGCCGAAAGGCCCCGTCGATAAACGCATTCGACGGATAGCACATGGAACTCGCGATCGCCGCATATTCCGCTACGGTCAGAAGATCATGCATAATTTGCTCCCGATGTGATGTGGGCGACGGACCGTTTCAGGGTGCTGATGACGGTCTGCAGGGTTCGCTTTTCTTCAGAGTTCAACGGTCTGAGCGGCGCGCGCACCTCGCCGACGTTCAGCCCGTTCAGCTCGCAGCCGAACTTGATCGACTGAACGAACTTACCGGTCTCGAGGAAGTCCATCAGCGGCAGCATCGCCGTCATGATCTGGCGGCCCTTGTCGAAGTTCTTCTCGACGACGCAGGCCTCGTAGAGAGCAACGTGTTCGCGCGGCAGGAAGTTGGAGCCGGCACAGACCCAGCTCTTCGCACCCCATGCAAAGAATTCGAGCGCCTGGTCGTCCCAACCACATGAGAGCGATATGTGGGGAAACTTCCGGGCCAGCAGGTGCAGGTTGCCCATGTCGCCGGAGCTTTCCTTGATCGCCACGACGTTCTTGGACTTGCCGACACGGGAGAAATACTCGTCTCCCATCATCACGCCCATGCGGGCCGGATAGTTGTAGAGCATGATCGGCAGGTTCGCCGCGCGGTCGATCGTCAGCGCATGGACAGCGTTCTCGCGTTCCGTCGGCAGAGCGTAGGGCGGTGACGACACCAGGATCGCGTCGGCCCCGATATCCTTTGCCGCCTTTGCATACTCGACCGCATCTTCCGTCCGCGTCGCCCCGGTGCCGACAATCAACGGCAACCGCGTGCCGATGACGTCCTTGGCGTGTGCGGCAAGATCGCGCCGCTCCTGGCACGTCTGTGCGTAGTATTCCCCGGTCGAGCCCCCTACGATAATCCCGTGGACCTTCGCGTCGATCAGAGATTCGAGAACCTCCGCGTACGCTTTCTTGTCGATCGTGCCGTCGGCGCCATAGGTGGTCACCGCGGGCGTGTAGATACCTTCGAATTTCAAGACAGTTTCTCCATCGACAGTGCGGCCGGGCCCTCGACCAGAGCGTCCGCCTTCAGACCTTGTGGCGCTATGAACATCTCCATGTTCTCTCGCGAGAGTTCCCAGTGCTCGAACACCAGGTCGACGACCGCATCCTCGTCATGCGCGGCGATCGCCGCGATGAACGCATCATGATGCTCGACCGCGATGCAAAGCCGCTTTTCCATGTCTTCGTTGCGCGGGCGGAAGAAGGTGTGGCCGATGCGCGCGTGATCGATCAGAAGACGGCTTAGGCTGGGCTGCAGGTAGACGTTGCCCGACATCTCGCCCATGATTGCGTGGAACCGGTTGTTCTCCAGCACCATCGAAGCGGCATCCCTGGAGACGCTCGCTGCACGAAACAGCTCTTGGGTGTCCTTGAGTTGCGAGAGCTGCCTGGGCTTGAAGTTCTGCACCGCCAACCGACCGATCGCCGCATAGACCATCGGCGCGACCAGGAAGAAATTTCGCAGCGTCGAATGGTTCATCGGGGCCACCCTTGCCCCGCGGTTTTCCCGAATTTCGACGTAGCCCTCGCCTTCGAGACGGCGAATGATTTCGCGCACCGGAGTCCGCGACACACCGTAGCGTTCGCTAAGTGTCATCTCGTCCAGATCTTCGTCGGGATCCAGCTCCATCGTCAGGATTTGCCGCTTCAGGTCGTCGTAGAGACCGTTCTTACCGCTCTTCACAGGAACCTCCTCTGACGGTGGGAGCCGTTGTTCAGATGTGCGCATCGTGCATGAGGCGCGGAGGCGAGTCAATAAAAATGTATTATAGGAGTATACATTCATTATACGGTCAAAATACATTTTGGAGCGGCAGCTCGGAAATGCATTAAAGAACAAAAGGTTGCGACGCATGGAACCCTCGCGCATCCGGGAACCGGCACTGAGCTCGGCGCGGGGAATAAGCGGCTGACTGCAGGCTTTCCCTGCCTGTGGCGCGAGCTTGGCGTGATGGAGGGCCGGTCACCGACCGGCGGGTGGAACAACTTTGGTGGCTATCGATTTTATGGCCATGAAGAGCGTGGCCTTGTTCGCAGCATCACTCACATTGGGCCTTAGCGGCTCCGCCGGTGCTCAGGAGCTCCGGCCCGAATCCATCAACGATGCTTCGGTCGCCTCCATTCCGTCAGAACGGCCGTCCAGCGCCGCGCCTCGCCCGGAGCCGGCCATTGTCCATCTCCAGGTTCTTCTGGATCGCGCCGGATCATCACCGGGGGTGATCGACGGCTACTACGGCGAGAACGTCACCAAGGCGGTCGCTGGATTCGAGGCTATGCAAGGTCTTCCCGCTGATGGAAAGCTCGACCCGCAGGTCATCGAAAAGCTCTCAGACGGCAAACCCGTCATCGAGCCTTATGTCATCTCTGAAGACGATGCCAAGGATCTCGTCGAGAGCATTCCCGAAGACTACGCGAAGCAAGCCGAGATGGAGCACCTCGGATATACGAGCGTCGCGGAGAGACTGTCCGAGCGGTTCCACATGGACATCGACCTCTTGAAGGCGCTCAATCCGGGCTCGGCATTTGCCGTCGGAGGAACCGTATCGGTGGCGATTCCCGGCGTCGCGAAGGAGGGCAAGGTCAAACGAATAGAGGCACGCAGGCGGGCGGGGCAAGTGCTGGCCTTCGCCGAGGACGGCTCGCTGCTTTCTGTATATCCCGCCACCATCGGCAGCGAAGAGTCGCCCTCGCCCTCTGGCACGCACAAGGTCAAGGGTGTCGCTCGAGAGCCCACCTACGTCTACAACCCCAAGCTCAACTATCAGCAGGGCGACAACACCGAGGTTCTGACGCTGCCCAAGGGCCCCAATGGTCCCGTTGGGAGCGTCTGGATCGATCTAACAGAACCAACCTATGGGATCCACGGCACGCCGGAACCGTCGCTCATCGACAAGGCGGGATCACACGGATGCATCCGCCTGACCAACTGGGACGCGGAGGAACTGGCGGCGATGGTCAAGCCGGGGGTCATCGTCGAGTTCACCGACTGAACCATCCAATCCCTTCGCGTCGCCCCTTTGCAGTCGCTCGCTCAATGCAGCCCGAGATAGGCCTTGCGCCCGTCCTCTGAACTCGAGGAGCGCCTCTATGCTGGTCTCGCCGACCGTCATTAATCGGTCGTTCCGGTTGACGCTTGTATGATAAGTGACATATGACTTTTGCGTCTAACGGAGATATTTTAGAGCCCCTTGCCCTTGCCGCGGCGCCCGTGGAATTCATCTCTCTAAGACGGCGGTCAAGCGGACGGCGGCTCAAAAGACAGCGAACTATGGGGAACTGAACAGTGACAAGCGCTTCTGGGAACTGCCGCGTCGGCGTCGACATCGGTGGCACGTTTACGGACATCGCCCTTGACCTCGATGGAACACTCCATTCGACCAAGGTCCTGACCGACTACACCGCGCTCGAGCGCGCCATTCTGAAGGGCGTGAAGGCCGTCGCCGAGGCGGCCGGCATCGCCCTTTCGGACATCGATATCCTGATCCATGGGACGACGCTTGCGACCAACGCGCTGATCGAGCGACGCGGCGCGAAAACGGCTTTCATCACCACCGACGGCTTCCGCGACGTGCTCGAAATGCGCACCGAGAACCGCTTCGAGCAGTATGACCTCAATATTGCGCTGCCCCCGGCGCTCATCGAGCGCGCCAGCCGCTTCACTGTTCGCGAACGCATCAACGCCGCCGGCGAAGTGCTTGTGCCGCTCGATAGAGCCTCGCTGGAGCCTGCGGTCGAAGCAATCGCCGGCGGCGGTTACGAGAGCGTGGCGATCGGCTTCATCCACGCCTATGCGAACGGCGAACACGAGAGACAGGCGCGCGAGGAATTGCTGGCGCGTATTCCGGGCCTCTCGGTGTCGATCTCCTCCGAAGTCTCGCCGCAGATGCGCGAATTCGAGCGCTTCAACACCGTCTGCGCCAACGCCTATGTGAAGCCGGCGATCAAGTCCTATCTCGACCGGCTCGTCGTCTCCCTGAAAGAGATCGGTGTCGGCTGCCCGGTCTACATGATGCATTCCGGCGGCGGCATCGTCTCGGTTGAAAGTGCCGCCGAGTTTCCGGTGCGGCTCGTCGAATCCGGCCCTGCCGGCGGTGCGATCTTCGCGGCCGACATCGCCCGCCGACACGGTCTCGATACCATCCTTTCCTTCGACATGGGCGGCACGACGGCCAAGATCTGCCTGATCGAGAACCAGGTGCCGAAGACGGCGAAGACCTTCGAGGTCGCGCGTACCTACCGTTTCCGCAAGGGCAGCGGCATGCCGATCTCCATTCCGGTGGTGGAGATGGTGGAGATCGGCGCCGGCGGCGGATCGATCGCCAGCATCGACGTCATGCGCCAGATTCGCGTCGGCCCCCACAGCGCGGCTTCCGAACCGGGCCCGGCCTGCTACCAGCGCGGCGGCCTCAAGCCAACCGTCACCGACGCGGATCTCCTGCTCGGCAAGCTCGATCCGGACAATTTCGCCGGTGGCGCCATCCCGCTTTCCGTCGACGCTTCACGCGAGGCGATGGACCGCGAGATCGGCGGCCGCCTCGGCCTCGACGCCGAGGGCGCCGCCTACGGAACCTGCGAAATGGTCGACGAGAACATGGCCAATGCCGGCCGCGTTCATACGGTGGAGAACGGCAAGGACATTTCCGACTTCACCATGATCACCTTCGGCGGCGCCGGCCCGCTGCATGCCGCCCGGCTCTGCGAGAAAATGGGGATCTCGACGTTCCTCGTCCCGCCCGGCGCCGGGGTCGGGTCGGCGATCGGCTTCCTGCGGGCGCCGTTCGGCTACGAGTCGGTCCGCAGCGCCGTGTTCAATCTCTCCCGCTTCGACAGCGAGGGCGCCAACCGGCTGATGGCCGCGATGCAGAGCGAAGCTCTCGGCTTCGTTGCCGGCGGTCTCGACGCGGCCGATCCGGTCATCGAACGCACCGTCTTCATGCGCTATGCCGGTCAGGGCTGGGACATTCCCGTTGCGCTCCCCTTCGAGCACTTCGATGCGACAAGCGCCGAGCGCATCGTCGCGCTGTTCGAGGGGGCCTATGCGCGCTTCTTCGGCCGGGCGATCGAGGGCCTCGATATCGAGATCGTCAGTTGGGCCGTCAAGGCGAGCTCGCCGCTTCCCGAAGTCGCGCGCGTCGAAGCTGTCGGCCGACGCCGCAGTGCCGAACCCGGAAAACACCGCCGCCTCTTCGATGTGGGGCAGAGGACTTTCATCGAAGCAGGTATCCACGAACGCGAGACGCTTTCCCCCGGTGATGTCGTTTCTGGCCCGGCGGTGATCGTCGAACGCGAGACCTCGACCGTGCTCACCTCCTCCTTCGTTGCCACCGTCCAGGCGGATGGCTGCCTTCTCGTCACACGCCGCTGAAAGGGTCCCCTAACCCGGGAATATTGACCATGAGTGAAACCCTAATCGACATCCATATGCAGGTGATGTGGAACCGGCTGATCTCCGTCGTCGAGGAGCAGGCGCAAACGCTGATCCGCACCGCGTTTTCGACCAGCGTTCGCGAAGCCGGCGACCTTTCGGCCGGTATCTTCGACCTTGAGGGCCGGATGCTCGCCCAGGCGGTCACCGGCACGCCGGGCCATGTCAACGCCATGGCGGAATCGGTAGCGCACTTCATCAACGACATCGGTCCGGAAAACATCTTCGAGGGTGACGTCTACATCACCAACGATCCCTGGAAGGGCACCGGCCATCTCCACGACATCACCGTCGTCACGCCATCCTTCCACCATGGCAAGCTGGTCGGCTATTTCGCCTCCACGGCGCATGTCGTCGATGTCGGCGGCCGCGGCTTCGGCCCGGATGCGCGCGAAGTCTACGAGGAGGGCCTGTTCATTCCGATCATGAAGTTCTTCGATCGGGGCGAGGTCAACCGCACGCTGCTCCATATCGTCCGCAACAATGTCCGCGAGAGCGACAAGGTGGTCGGCGACTTCTACGCACTTGCCGCCTGCAACGAAACCGGCCATCGCAGGCTCGTCGACATGCTGACGGAATTCAACCTGGAAGACCTCGGCACCATCGGCGCGTTCATTCTCAAGCACAGCCGCGAAGCGACGCTGGAACGGCTCCGGAACCTTCCGCACGGAAGCTGGTCCTACAGCCTCGATCTCGACGGCTACGACGAGCCGGTGCATCTCGCCGCAAAGCTCACCATTAGCCCTGATGGTGTCCTCGTCGACTTCGACGGCACATCCGGCATGAGCAAGTTCGGCATCAACGTGCCGCTGGTCTACGCCAAGGCCTATGCCTGCTACGGCATCAAATGCGTCGTCGCGCCGGAGATCCCGAACAACGCCGCCTCACTCGCGCCCCTCGAGGTCGCCGCCCCGGAAGGCTGCATCCTCAATGCCAAGCGGCCAGCACCCGTGGCCGTTCGCCATGTGCTCGGCCATTTCGTGCCCGACCTCGTGCTCGGTGCGCTGCACCAGGCGCTGCCGGGCAAAGTGCCGGCCGAAGGCGCAAGTGCGCTGTGGAACCTGCACATGAGCGTGCGCCCAGTCTCCGACGAGATCGGCGGCAAAGGTGCCGAAATTCTGATGTTCAATTCCGGCGGCACCGGCGCCCGCCCGTCGCTCGACGGACTCAACGCCACCGCCTTTCCGAGCGGTGTCCACACTATGCCGATCGAGGCGACGGAAAATGTCGGCCCGATCATCGTCTGGCGCAAGGAACTGCGCGAAGGCTCCGGCGGCGCCGGAGAGCAGCGCGGCGGCCTCGGCCAGATCATCGAAATCTCCGCCGCCGAAGGCTACGCCTTCCGCTTCTCCGCCATGTTCGACCGGCTCGGCCATCCGGCGCGCGGCCGGGACGGCGGACGTGACGGTGCGGCCGGCTCCGTGTCGCTCGACGACAGTACCACGCTCAAGGGCAAGGGCCTGCAGTTCGTGCCGGAGGGCCGGAAGCTCGTGCTCCAACTCCCCGGCGGCGGGGGCTACGGGACCCCGGCCCAACGCCCGGCAGCGGCGATCGATGACGATATCGCCAATGGCTACATCACCAAGGATCAGGCGGCCGCCGACTACGGCAGGAAGAAATAGGACGGGCACGCGATGAACATAATGAATTTCGAGAGCTTCCGAGCCGGTAGCATCAAGTCGTCTCCGTCCATGGCTGTGTCGCTTGCCGCCAAGGCGATGCGTGCGAAGGGCGAGAGCGTCATCGATCTCTCCCTCGGCGAGCCGGATTTTGAGACGCCGGTCTTCATCATCGAAGCGGCGATTGCGGCGATGCGAAGCGGCAAGACCCGCTATACCGGTCCGGACGGCATGGAGGAATTGCGCGTGGCGATCGTCGCGAAATTCAAGCGCGAGAATGGCCTCGAATATGCCATGGACGAAATCTCCATCGGCAACGGCGCCAAGCAGATCCTGTTCAATGCCTTTCTAGGCACGCTCGAACCCGGCGACGAAGTGATCGTGCCGGCACCCTACTGGGTATCCTATACGGATATCGTCATTCTCCACGGAGGCGTGCCCAGAACCATCGCCTGCGGCGTCGAGGACGATTTCAAGCTGACGCCGGAACGCCTCGAACAGGCGATCACGACGCGGACGCGCTGGGTCCTGTTCAACTCGCCCTCGAACCCCACCGGCGCGATCTATACGAGCGACGAACTCGCTGCACTCGGTGCGGTGCTGGAGCGCCATCCGCATGTCCTCGTCATGTCCGACGAGTACGAACACATCGTTGCCGGCGACGTGCCCTTCACCTCCTTTGCGAATGCCTGCCCGCAATTGCGCGAGCGGACGCTGCTCATCAACGGCGTTTCCAAGGCCTATGCGATGACCGGCTGGCGGCTTGGCTATGCGGCCGGGCCGAAGAGCTTGACCAAGGTCCTGAACAAGATGCAGTCGCAGAGCACGACCTGCCCTGCGTCGATCTCCCAGGCCGCCGCCGCCGCGCTCAACGGTTCGCAAGACTTCGTCGCCCGAGCCGTCGCCGAATACAAGTCGCGTGGGGAGCTGGTGACGCTGGGCTTCAACGCCATTCCCGGGCTCGAGGTTCGCGCGCCGGAGGGGGCCTTCTATCTCTTTCCCAAATGCGCCGGCCATATCGGCAAGACGGCACCGGACGGTACGGTCATCGAGAACGCAACCGCACTGGCTTCCTACCTGCTGACGACCGGAAAGGTCGCGACCGTTCCCGGCGCTGCTTTCGGCATCGAGCCTTACATCCGTCTGTCTTTCGCGACGTCGCGGGAAAACCTGCTCGTTGCAATCGAGCGTATCGGTGAAGCACTCACCCAGCTTCGCTAAAGAAGGAAATAGCCATGTCCAATTATCAAAGAGTGTTGCTTACCGGTGCTGCCGGCGCCCTCGGGACCGAGCTTCGCAAGTCCGGAACCAGGCTCGGAAAGGTCGTCAGGCTCTCCGCCCGGACGCCTTGCAAAAATCTCGCCCCCCATGAAGAGGACTTCCCGCTCGACCTGTCTGACTTCGACGCGGTCTCCAACGCCGTGAAGGATTGCGATGCCATCATCCATATGGGCGGTCAGGCTGTCGAAGCGCCGTGGCAGACCATCCTCGATTCCAATATCGCCGGCGGCTACAACGTCTATGAGGCGGCCCGCCGCCAGGGGGTCAAGCGCATCGTTTATGCGAGTTCCGTCCACGCGATCGGCTACTACGAGCGGACGCAGACGATCGACGGCAACGTGCCGACCCGGCCCGACAGCCTCTATGGCGTGTCGAAGACCTTTGTCGAAAACCTCGCGCGTTATTACTTCGACAAGTTCGGCCTCGAGACGGTCTGCCTGCGCATCGGCTCGTCGTTCCCGGAGCCGACCGATCGTCGTCACCTGATCACCTGGCTCTCCTATCGCGACTGCCGCCAACTGGTCGAAAAGTCACTGTCGGCTCCGCGGGTCGGCTTCATGATCGCCTATGGCATGTCCAACAACTCGCAGGCCTTCTGGGACAACCGCACCGCCGCCGTGCTCGGCTACAAGCCGCAGGACAGCGCCGACGACTATCGGGAAAAGGTCTTCGCCAAGACGACGCAGGGCGACCCGAATGACCCGGCCGTGCGCTTTCAGGGCGGGAGCTTCTGTGCCGTGGGCCACTTCGAAGACGAGAACAAGTAAGGCGCCGCCATGCAGGCTTCCAAGACCTCCTATGATGTCGTCATCGTCGGCGGCGCCGTCGTCGGCAGCTCGGCCGCCTTCTTTCTGGCGACCAATACGGATTACACCGGTTCTGTTCTGGTGATCGAGAAGGACTGGACCTATCAACGCTGCGCGACGGCGCTCTCGTCCAGTTCGATCCGTCATCAGTTCTCCAACGCCATCAACGTCCAGGTCTCCCAGTTCGGGACCGAGTTCATTCGCGACTTCAAGAACCACATCGCCGTCGACGACGACACGCCGCAAATCGGCTTCCACGAGGCGGGATATCTGTTCCTAGCCGGTGACGAACACGGTGAGCAGGTGCTGCGACGCAACCACGAAACCCAGGTCGCCTGCGGCGCCGCAGTGACGCTTCTCGATGTCGAGGCACTCGGCCGCCGTTTCCCCTGGCTCAATCTGGAGGGATTGACGCTCGGCAGCACCGGCGAGCGCGGCGAGGGCTGGTTCGACAGCGTCGGGCTGATGCAGGGCTTCCGCAAGAAGGCCCGCTCTCTCGGCGTCGAATACATCGAGGACGAGGTGGTGGCAGTCAATCGCGAGGGCGACCGCATCGTTTCCGTGACGACGAGAAGCGGTCAGACGATCGGCTGTGGAACGATGATCAACACGTCGGGCACCAACGGCACGAAGGTAGCCCGCATGGCCGGTCTCGACATACCGGTCGAACCGCGCCGCCGTTCGCTCTTCGTGGTGAATTGCCGGACACCGCTTGAAGGCAAGGTCGGGCTTACCATCGACCCGACCGGCGTTTTCTTCCGTCCCGAAGGCAAGTTCTACCTGATGGGCACCTATCCCAAGCACGATCCGGAGGTCGATCCGAACGACTTCGAAGTCATGCACGACGAGTTCGACGAGGAGATCTGGCCGAACCTTGCTCATCGCGTGCCCGCCTTCGAGGCGATCAAGGTCGTCAATAGCTGGGCCGGCCACTACGACTATTGCACGCTCGACCACAACGTCATCCTCGGACCGCATACAGACGTGAAGAACTTCTTCTTCGCCAACGGTTTTTCCGGGCATGGCCTGCAGCAGTCGCCGGCGATGGGGCGGGGCCTGAGCGAGCTTGTCACCTATGGCGGCTTCCGCACCCTCGATCTTTCGCCCTTCGGCTACGAGCGGGTGGTCGCCAACAGGCCGTTCCTCGAAGACGCGGTCATCTGAAACAATCGGCCCACATCGGGGATCAAGCTATGACAACCGGCACCAAAAGCCGTAACGGCGGACAGATTCTGATCGATGCCCTGCGCATTCACGGCGTTGAGCGCGCCTTCTGTGTTCCAGGCGAAAGCTATCTCGCGGCGCTCGATGCGCTGCACGATGCCGGGGACGATATCGAACTCATCGTCTGCCGCCAGGAAGGCGGCGCCGCCTACATGGCGGAAGCCTACGGAAAACTGACCGGCAAGCCGGGCATCTGCTTCGTCACCCGCGGCCCCGGCGCCACGAATGCGTCGGTCGGCGTCCACACGGCTTTACAGGATTCGACGCCGATGATCCTCTTCATCGGTCAGGTCGCGCGGGATCAGGTGGAGCGCGAGGCGTTCCAGGAGATCGACTACCGTCGGATGTTCGGACAGATGGCGAAGTGGGTGGTGCAGATAGACGACGCTGCCCGTATTCCCGAACTGGTGAGCCAGGCCTTTCACCGCGCCGTCAACGGCCGCCCCGGGCCAGTCGTCGTGGCGCTTCCGGAAGACATGCTGACGGATCGCGTCGATGTTGCCGATGCGCCCGCCTACAAGGCGGTCGAGATGCATGCTGGACAGGATCAATTGGATGAACTGCGAAGCCGCCTTGAACGCGCGGAGCGGCCGCTGGTGATCGTCGGTGGAGCCGGCTGGACGGCGGGTGCGGTCGCCGACATCCGCGCCTTCAGCGAAGCGATGCACCTGCCGGTCGCCGCCTCGTTCCGGTGCCAGGACCTGTTCGACAATACGCATCCGAACTATGCCGGCGATCTCGGACTTGCGGCGGGACCGAAACTCATCCAGCGCATCAAGGACAGCGACCTCCTGATCGTCATCGGCGCCCGCCTCGGCGAAATGACCACCGGAAGCTACAGCCTCATTGAAATACCGGTGCCGAAGCAGGCGCTCGTCCACGTCCATGCCGGCGCTGAGGAACTCGGCCGTGTCTATCACGCGGCCCTGCCGATCAACGCCAGCGCCGCCGCCTTCGCGCGGCAGGCGGCCGGACTGGCGCCGATCGCCGAGCCGAGATGGGCCGAGTGGACGCGGCAAGCGAATGCGGACTACCGTGAAAACCTGACGCACACTGCGGTCCCTGGCCCGGTGCAGATGGGCGACATCATGGCTTGGCTGCGCGGCCATCTTCCCGCCGATGCCATCCTGACCACCGGCGCCGGCAACTATTCCGCCTGGGCGCATCGCTTCTATCAGTATCGGACATTCCGGACGCAGCTCGGCCCGACCAACGGCTCGATGGGTTACGGCGTTCCGGCCGCGATCGCGGCGAAGCTTTGCGCGCGCGAGCGCGCGGTGATCGCCTTTGCCGGCGACGGTTGCTTCCTGATGAACGGCCAGGAACTGGCGACCGCCATGCAGTATGACGCCCAAGTGATCTTCCTGGTGATCAACAACGGCATGTATGGAACGATCCGCATGCATCAGGAGCGGCACTATCCGGGTCGGGTGTCCGGCACGCAATTGACCAATCCGGATTTCGCGGCGCTGGCGCGTGCCTATGGGCTGCATGGCGAAACAGTCGAGACGACGGAAGACTTCGCCCCTGCCTTCAGGCGGGCCGAAAATTCCGGTCGCCCAGCGCTGATCGAAATCCGTATCGACGCGGAAGCCCTGACGCCGAAAATGAGCCTGAGCCAGATCCGCGAACAGGCGCTGGCACAAGGCAGGTAGGCAGGTGCCGGACATCGCGTAACGGCGGCAGGCGAGTTTCGCGCCGGTTCGTCATCACTCTGTTTCGAGATAGCATCCCCCTCTTGCTGCTCAAGCGGAAGGCTCACTCCTCGGCTGCCGCTGCCGGCTCGTCGAGCATGGCGCGGTAGCGGTTGAGGCTTTCCTCGAGATGCTGCGCGAGGGCGTTCTTGGCTGCCTTGACGTCACCCTGGATGATCGCCGCGAGGATTGCCGCATGCTCCTTGTTGATCTTCTTCAGGTAGGTCTGATAAGCGCCTGCTGACTGGCGGTGCTTCAGCACCAGATCAAGGCTGATCTCCCCTCTGACGGCTTCGAGAAAACGCGGAAAGTGCGGGTTGCGCGTCGCCTTGGCGATCGCCAGATGAAAGTCGAAATCCGCCTGTGCTTCGATCTCGGCGTCGGTCGTGTCGAGGCTTTCCAACTGATCGTAAGCCCGCGCGATCTCGGCCAAGGCTTCCGGCGTCCGTCGCGATGCGGCAAGCGCCACCGATTGCAGTTCGACGCCCAGCCGGAGCTCGAGGATCTGCATTGCCGAGCGTATATTGTCGATTCGGCTGATCTCGAAATCGAGCGTCTTGGCGTCCTTTTCGGTGACGAAGACGCCGGCGCCCTGGCGGGCGGTCACGCGTCCCCCCACCTTCAACGACGTCAATGCTTCGCGGATCACCGTCCGGCTGACGCCGAACTCCTCGCAGAGCTGCGCGCTCGAGGGAAGCTTGTCTCCGGGACCATAAAGGCCCGAATCGATGCGCGAGGCGAGTTGCGCGACGACGATTTCGGCGAGATTGCCTCG
This sequence comes from Sinorhizobium sp. BJ1, assembly GCF_002531555.1. NCBI lineage: Bacteria > Pseudomonadati > Pseudomonadota > Alphaproteobacteria > Hyphomicrobiales > Rhizobiaceae > Sinorhizobium > Sinorhizobium sp. BJ1. Next base: position 40,626 of record NZ_NWTH01000021.1, on the reverse strand, counting down.
TTGTGTGATGACGCTCACGTCTGGGCCTGGTTCCTGCGGGGATATTGGATCATCGCTTCACATATCACATATCATGTGAGTTGTGGACATCACCATGGCGATGTTCACTGACCAGTGCTTTCAACAGCTGCAGTGGGTGCGGCAAGCCCGCCGAGCCCATCAGCTTGACCTGCGAACGACAGAAATAGCCGGTGGCCATCAGGACGCGCTTCGGGCCGGCACTTTCCACCTTCTGCTGTCAGCTGAGCTTGTAGAAGGTTTCGGACAGAGCGCGATTTTTGCGCTCATGCCCGAAGGTCCCCGCCATGCCGCAGCAGCCTGCGTCCCTCGACCGACAGCGTCAGACCGAAGGTTTCGAAGATCGCGCCCCAGGACCGGACGCTGTCCTGAGCATTGGTCCGCTCCGTACAGTGCGGCAGCAGAACATAGTCTGTCTCCGGCCCGTCGAACGTGCGAACCGCGAACCCGTCAAGCCGCTCGCTCAACCATTCCTGCGGAAGCAGCACCCTTGGCGTCTTTTGCGCCCCCAATGCGCCCGGATATTCGCTTCTATAACAAAGCGTCATCGACGGATCGAGACCGACGGGCGGCACGCCGCTTGCCGCCAGCCGGCAAAGGTGGCGGGCATTGCGCTCTGCCGCCCGTTCGAATGCGCCGAGATAGCCATGGATGTGGAGCGCCTTGCCATTGGGCTTCAGGGGCGCGACGAACGGCTTGAAGCCCAGCGCCAGAAGCAGGTCGATGACGTCGAGAAGCAGCGCGGGCTCGAAGTAAGATGTGAAGCTGTCCTGAACGAGGATCAGGCTTCCTTCCGTTCTCTTCACCGGATCGATCGAGACAATCCGGTTCATGTGGCGGGACATGTCGATGACGATACCGTCAGTCAATGATTGTTCGTTGGTGCCGGTCCCCCCTCCGCGCATGGCGAAGGAAACGCCATGAAACCGCGGCTCGGAGGCAAGCCGGGCGATCACGACGAGATCCGCCCGTCGTCGATGCGGCACTTGCCTCTATGTCGCCAGCAAACTTCGCGTGCCGCAGGGCATCGAGATAGTCCGTATACAGGCGCCCCGTCTTGGGTCTTTCGGCCAAGGCCGGTATCATCAATTTTCCTCAGCGCGACCGGTTATAAGTTGGCATATGAGTGATATCATACTAGCGTAGCGATCGACAGTTGAAATTGCGAGGGCGAAGCAAATGAAGGGACAAACGGCGGTAATCGTGGGCGGCGCTTCGGGCCTTGGTCTGACCACCGCGAAGCTGATGGTCGAGCGCGGTGCATCGAAGATCGGCTTGATCGACAAGAACAAGGAGCGCCTCGCCGATGCCGCCAAAATCCTGAGCGATCTCGGCGCTGAAGTGGCGATCGCCAGCGGCGATATTTCCGTGCGGGAAAGCGCCCACGCCGCCTTCGAAGAACTGGCCGAGCGCCTGGGGCGCATCCATGCCCTCGTCAACAGCGCGGCAATCTATCCGCGCAAACCGATCCTCGAGATCACCGACGCCGAATGGGATCTCGAAAATGCCATCAACATCAAGGGCACTTATCACATGATGGTGGCTGCCGTGTTGCACATGCGCGGCTTCGTCAATGCGCCGGAAGTAACCGGCCGCATCGTCAACGTCACATCAGTCGATGCCTTCAAGGCGCATCCGCAGAATGCCCATTACGCCGCGACGAAGGCTGCCGTTGTCAGCCTGACGAAATCCTTCGCACAGGAATGCGCAAAGGACCAGATCCTCGTCAATTCTGTGGCGCCGGCCGGCTTTGCGACCGATCGGGCCAAGGAGTTCGGATTCCTGCCGGAACTCGCCAAGGCGAGCGCCCTCGGCCGGGCCGCCGAGCCGGTCGAAATGGCCGAATGGATCGTGATGATGGCAAGCAGCCGCAATACCTACGCAACCGGCGAGAACGTCGTCATCAGCGGAGGGTACATCTATGTCTGATGCCTCGACCTACAGGACGGCGCTCGTCACCGGCGTCACCAGCGGCATTGGCCGCGCCACCGTCCTGACGCTTCGCGCAATGGGTCTGACGGTGCTCGCCGTCGGGCGCAACGAGCAAGCGCTTGCAGCACTCTCGCAGGAATGCGGCGCGCTGCCGATCAAGGCCGATGTGCGTGACACGCACGCGATCGCCGAACAGATCGGCGCTTGCGAGATCGACATCCTCGTCAACAATGCCGGGATCCTGTCGACCCGGGCGAGCTTCCAGGAGATCGATCCGGACGAGATCGACGCGATGATCGACATCAACCTGAAAGCGCCGATGCACCTGACGCGCCTGGTGCTGCCGGGCATGGTCGCGCGCAAGCGCGGCCACCTGATCTATCTCGGCTCCAGCGGCGGCCAGGCTCCCTTCCCGTCGATGGGCGCCTATGGCCCCTCCAAGGCCGGTCTCAGCCTGTTCTGCGACAATTTGCGTTGCGACCTGCTCGGCACTTCCGTCCGCGTCAGCGAAATTGTGCCCGGCCGCGTTCAGACGGACCTCTACAAGACGGCGCTCGGCCCGGAACAGGCGCGCGCCGCCCTTTACGACGGTTACCGCCCGATCCAGCCGGAACACATCGCCAGCCTCATCGGCAACGTCATCGCTCTCCCGACCTTCGTCGACGTCGCCCGCATCGAGGTCTTCCCGACCGATCAGGCAACCGGCGGCGGATCCATGGTGAAGTTCGATGATTGAGCGCGCACTTAGTTCGCCCGGATTGACGTGATACCCACGACTGCCCGAGATGCATGCCCGTGTCGCTCGGCAAGAGCGGGCTGTGCCAACAACCCCATTGTGTACCCCACGGGCACATCGCGCCAATTCCAGTCATTGACAGCAGGCGCAACAAATGGCGGGAGCCGACCCCATTGCTGCCGCTCTAAGAAAGCACCGGCCATGTGCGGTGCTGGTCCTAAGTGGACCGAGGGGCCGATACGACCACGGAAGAGGTCCTCAAGGCTATCCGCGAAGTCGGTCCCGGCCGCCAGATGGTGATGGCAGATCTTTTTGTGACCCGCTAAACCGGCAATTGGAAATTTTTGCTAACGACCATTCCTCCGAAAAGTTGACGTTCTGCTGACGCGCCCGCCGGACAAGCGGGCTTCCTTTGTTGCCGGTTGCGTTTCAAACGTTGCACGCGCGTTATATGGTGGCGAGAGAGGAACCCGGCGCACTGTACCGGCGCGGTACCGGCCGCTGTGCTGGGGTCATCGCCATCAGCCCGTTGCCAGTCGAGACAGCGGAGTCGCTGTCCCCCGTTCGACAGAACACGACGATATCCCGCGCAACAGCGGGGTGTGGCGATGTCAAGTACTTGCCGGAATACGGGCGATGACCTTTATCTCAAAATCGAAGCCGGCGAGCCAGTTTACGCCGAGCGCAGTCCAATTCGGGTAGGGTGGCTGGCTGAAAATCTGTTGCTTGACAGCCATGATAGTTCCGAACTGGTTTTGTGGGTCAGTGTGGAAGGTGGTTACGTCCACGATATCATCCATCGTGCAGCCGGCTGCGCTCAGCGTGGCCTTCAAGTTTTCAAAGGCCAGCCGCACTTGGCGTTCAAAATCGGCTTCGGGTGTTCCATCGGAGCGGCTCCCAACCTGTCCGGACACAAACAGCAGATCACCGGATCGGATAGCGGCGGAATAGCCGTGCTGCTCGTAGAGGGTGTGCCTATTAGCAGGAAAGATTGCTTCGCGTTGGGACATTCTGATCTCTCTTTATTGTTAGCAACGACAGATGAGCGCGAAGCAACGCTTCACAAGCTCGCGCACCATTTGATATACGGTACGTATCTGGAGTATCCTGCATACGGACCGTATGTCAAGTACGTATACGCTTCGTATGTGAAATTGAGGGATTGAATGGCGAAAAAGCGCAGCGAAACGATGCAGGAGAATCGCCTCAAGTTGATAGCGGCTGCGCGAAAAGCTTTTGCGGAAAAGGGGTACTCCGCAGCCTCAATGGACGAGCTGACGGCTGACGTCGGACTAACGCGGGGCGCGCTTTACCACAACTTCGGAGACAAGCGCGGGCTCCTGGCGGCGGTCGTCGATCAGATTGACACGGAAATGGCGGCGCGCGCCAAAGAGATTGGGGATCGGGCGGATAACGATTGGCAGGGGCTGCTCGCCGAGGGTGCGGCTTATATCGAGATGGCGCTTGATCCAGAAGTCCAACGCATCGTTCTGCTCGACGGACCTGCGGTGTTAGGCGATCCCTCGCAGTGGCCCAGCCAGAACAATTGTCTACAGGTGACCAAGAGAACTGTGGAGCGCCTCATCGCACAAGGCATCCTCAAGCCGCTTGACGCAGAGGCGGCGGCCCGGTTGCTTAGCGGCGCGGCCCTAAATGCTGCTCTATGGATCGCAGCGAGCGAAAGCCCGCAGGGCGTGATGCCGAAGGCGGTCGAGGCTTTTCGTGCCTTGGCGGCAGGTCTGCTTTTGGAGCCTTTGTGATCTACCAAAGGGCAAAGTCGAGCTCTCAGCTTGAGATTCTGGCTTCGCGGAATGCTCAGTCGAAGCTACAGCATTCAAGACCGCGGGGACTTGCGACTGGAGCAACTTCCGCTTCGGGATGCAAATCAGACCCGAGCGGCTGCCGAACTTCGCTCTCTACCCATCCACGACGATTGGGAACCGAAAAGATCGGACATTCCATTGTGGCAAAGAACTGGTGCGGCGACCTTTGCAGCCGATCTCCACGCGCGAGGGCTTTGGCGATTGGGCGGGTGGCCTTCGGCCAAATTCCCGAAGGCTGCTCCACCGGAACGCCTAGGCTCAATCGTTCAGCCGATTTAGACGAGCGGTGAAGGCGGAGAATCCGGTCGCCAGTCGAAAACGCTCCCAACAGTGAACCGAAGTGACGAACGTTGACCTTCGTCGGTCTCCCGGAGCAAATTTCCTCCACCCCGAGAAAACCGCCGTCGTGCTTGGCGAGCGCACACACGTCACCGAACCTTCGCCAGGAAACGCTGAAGCTGTTCGCTCCTTGGATCCGACAGCACCTCCTCCGCAGGGCCGATTTCTTCCATCACACCCTTGCTCGAATTCGTCATGGTCGGCATCAATGCGGGTCCCGCATCGACCACGGCTGCGGTCGCACCATGGGCTGGAAGAGTTCCTGAAACTGAACACCCCTGCACATCGGCGGCATCTGAAGTGAGCCACATAGAGCGGCGTTTGTTCCAGAAGGGAGGAGACGGGAAGACCGACAGCGACCCGCTTCTTCGTCTTGGAACTGGGTCTATGTATTTGCTGTTTTGGCTGCCATTCTCTTGATCTTGCTCATTGCACGGCATTGAGGCTCTAGGATCGAGCCGCTAACAGACGAGGTCGAGTCTATGCACAAGTTCACAGTCAGCATCACGGAAGAGTTCGAGGCCGACACTGCCGAGGAGGCCGCCCTGCTCATGTATCAGCAACTGACCAAAGGGCCGGCACCTCTGGTCTATTCGGTCACGGATGAGACGAAGACCGCAACCGATCTGACGCTGGAACGGAAAACGGCAGATGAGTTCGCCAGGCTCGATCACACGGCAGACCCCGGTAATTGGTGACGCCGGCAAAATCGGCGGAAGGTTCTTAATGACACAGCTTACGCAGCCGACAAGGGGCAACACTCGAGTTGTCTGCGACCGTGGCGAAATGCGCCAATTGCATCTACAAGGTTGCTGCGCAAGTACGACGTTTCGAACACGCCTGAGCTGGTCAGGCGGTCGCTCGCTTGTTGATTTGGAGACGCGTAATGGCTCCCATCCGAGACAGGAGTGCCGCAGGGTGCGTTCCTCCATCATCTTGGTTTAAGCGCGAGCCGCGGGGCGGCCGGTCGCTGTCGGGAGCGTCGGGCATCCACAGCGCCGCCTTTGGCATGATCTGCCGCGCCGAGCTTCCATGACGGCACATGGACCTATCCGCATGGTGATCTCGCTGATGTTTCCGCCACTGACATGAAGGGTTTCCTGGCATCAAGAGACCTTCCTTTTCGCTATAAGTTGGCGCAGAGACGTTCGAACTTTTGCGGCATATTGTGCGGCGATGAGGGCGCAGTTGGGCATAAACAGCCGTTTTTCGTTTCCTTTGCCTGCGACTATGCCCGGAAGCAGGTCCACAATTCAGCGGGGTCAAAAGACCTCAAGCGGCTTCCGGCAGACGATCGATCAGAGCGACCTTTCACACTGCCCGCGACGTCATGCTGCTTTCGTCCGGGAGGGTCGGTCGACGCCCCGGTCGATCCTAGATACCAAGGAGACAAAGAATGAAACTGACCGACTTCAAAGCATTGACGTTCGATTGCTACGGTACCCTCATCGACTGGGAGTCCGGCATGATCCAAGGGTTGAAGCCGCTGACCAGGAGAGTCGGCAAGAATTTGAGCCGCAACGAAATACTCGAGGCGCATGCACGCCACGAGTCGTCTCAACAACTGCAGACTCCGGCAAAGAACTACAGAGACCTGCTGCCGATCGTCTATAAGCGGCTTGCCGAAGAATGGGGGGTAGCCGTCAACTGGGGTGAGTGCGTCGCCTACGGCCGGACCGTCAAGGATTGGCCGGCCTTCAGCGACTCGGCTGGCGCGCTTCAGTATCTGAAGACGCACTACAAGATCGTAATCCTGTCGAACGTCGATAACGAGAGCTTCGCAGGCAGCAACGAGAAGCTTCAGGTCGGTTTCGACGCCATCTACACGGCGGAGGACTGTGGTTCCTACAAGCCGTCCGACCGCAACTTCGAATACATGATCAAGAAGCTGAAAACGCTCGGAATTCAGAAACATGAAGTCCTCCACACTGCAGAAAGCATGTTCCATGATCACGGTCCGGCCAACAAGCACGGCCTCGCATCCTGCTGGATCTACCGACGCTACGATCAGGCCGGTTTCGGCGCTACGATGGACCCGGGCCAAATGCCCAAATACGACTTCCGCTTCAACAGCATGGCGGACCTCGCGAAGGCGCACCAGGAGGATTTGAGGAAGCAAAGCTAATCATTGTTGCAAGGGACTGCTGGCATGCTGGGATTGCGCTCGGCAAAGCGGTCGCCGTGTCCCTTCGCAGCTAGTTTCCGCGCTCCACGCAGCTGCGACCTCCGAGGAAACGTGAAAGATCAAGCCTTTGAGCAGTGGTATCACGCTCCGAAATAGGTGATCGCGTCTGGCATTGCGGCACTTTGCAAAGATGCACCACCATTCATCCCTCCATCCTGCTGTTACGGTGCGACAGGCAGCGATGTCCGCCAGAACGGACAAGGCAAGCGACGACCTCGCTTTCGGAAATAGGCCTATGGGCGCCTTGATGCGGGCGATCGAGGCATCGGAGAATCCGCGACGTCTGGGTTCGTCGCAGCGGCGCTGATAGGGCGTAGACTCATAACGACCTGATCCAGATGCGGGTTGCGGCAAGTTGATGGCAGCGAGAAAGTTGCGTGGGTCTGGCAGCGGTAGGCCCACGAACTCAGTCCTCCCCACATTAATGAGCGTTGATCGACGCAATTCAAGGCGTTTCGGTTTCGGAGATCGAAGTTAGTGCAGTGGGCATGGCGGCGCAGTGGCGTCGGCCGCGAAACGCACCGCCACAGCGACGTCATGAGCACCATCGCCGCGGCCCTCTAATCAGTGAGTGAAATACAGAACAACGCTACCGATCACCTGCGCGAGTCCTAGCACGACGCAGACAGCGAGCAGGATCGGTTTCCACCAGGGCTTATTTCCAGTTGACCGGTGATCTCTGCATGTTCCGAGTTGCCGCAGGACGAGTTGTTAAGCAGGTCGGCCCCTTTTTTTGGGCCAGAAGTCTGTTCAGACCGACTTGAGCTTGATCCGCCGTTCAAGCTTCTCCGCGTCTTCCTTGCGCTCGCTGTATCGGTCGACGAGATAGGCCGACGCGTCGCGGGTGAGCAGCGTGAACTTGATGAGCTCCTCGCAGACGTCGACGACGCGGTCGTAGTAGGCAGACGGCTTCATACGCCCGTCGGCGTCGAACTCCTGGTATGCCTTGGCGACGGACGACTGGTTGGGAATCGTGATCATGCGCATCCAGCGGCCAAGCAGTCGGAGCGTGTTGACCGCGTTGAAGGACTGCGAGCCGCCGGACACCTGCATGACGGCGAGGGTCTTTCCCTGCGTCGGCCGGATCGATCCGATCGACAGCGGTATCCAGTCGATCTGTGCCTTCATGACCCCGGTGATCGCCCCGTGCCGTTCCGGGCTCACCCAGACCTGGCCTTCCGACCATCCGGAAAGTTCCCGCAGCTCCTGCACCTTGGGATGACTGACCGGCGCGTCGTCCGGTAGCGGCAGGCCCGAAGGATCGAAGAAGCGCACTTCAGCTCCGAAGTGTTCCAGCAACCGCCCGGCCTCCTGAGCAAGCAGCCGGGAATAGGACTCCTGGCGCAGCGATCCGTAGAGGATCAGGATGCGCGGCGGGTGGGTCGAGAACGGCGGCCGGAGCGCGTTCAGATCCGGCTTGCGGAGATGCCGCGGATCGGCAGCAGGAAGATCAGACAACACGGCGGCCCTCTTCATCGAGAATCTTCTCGCCATCCTCCTTGACGAACGGCCCCTTGAAGGCGTCTGCAGGCAAAATGTCGAGAACCGCCTCCGATGGCCGCGCCAGCCGTGTTCCGATCGGGGTGACGACGAACGGCCGGTTGATGAGGATCGGATGCTCGAGCATTGCCGCCAGGAGCTGGTCGTCGGAAAGCGCCGGATCGTCGAGGCCGAGCTCCGCAAAGGGCGTTCCCTTCTCTCGAATTGCCTCGCGGACCGAAAGGCCGGCGTCGCGGATCATTCGGGCGAGTTCGTCTCGGCTCGGTGGAGTCTTGAGATATTCGATCACCGTCGGTTCCATGCCGGCATGGCGGATGAGCGCCAGGGTGTTGCGCGAAGTCCCGCATGCGGGGTTGTGGTAGATGGTAACGTCCATGTCATTCGGTTCCCTTGACCGTTGGCGGCGAGGTTGAGGTGTTCCGTTCGGCTAGCATCCATCCGACGATGGCCGCGGCGACGAGCGCGCCGAGGACCTCGGCGACGACGAAAAGCGGCACGTCCGTCGGGCGGATGCCCGAGAAGGTGTTCGTGAAGGCGCGAGCCACAGCCACGGCAGGGTTCGCGAATGAAGTCGACGCAGTGAACCAATAGGCCGCGGTGATGTAGAGGCCGACGAGCCACGGAATGGCGTCGCCGCGGAATCGCAGTCCCGCCAGAATCGTGAGGACCAAGCCAAAGGTGGCCACCGCCTCTGCGATCCACTGGCCCGTGCCGGTGCGGGCGGTTTCCGAGACCTGGAACAGTTGGAGGTCGAACATCGCATGCGCAATCAGCGTCCCGGCGATGCCGCCGAGGACCTGTGCAAGGGCGTAGAGAGCGGCCGCATTCGCCTCGATCTCGCGCCGTGCCGCGAACACCATGGTGACCGCCGGATTGAAGTGCGCGCCGGATATCGGCCCGAGAATGCTGATCAGCACGACGAGGATCGCCCCCGTTGGTATGGTGTTGCCGAGCAGCGAGACCGCTACATCGTCGGACAGGCGGTCAGCCATGATCCCGGAACCGACGACGGTGGCAACCAGGATGGCGGTGCCCATCGCCTCCGCGGCGAGGCGGCGTTTGAGGTCGAAGGCCATGCTTCAGCCCGTCTGGTCTGCGGTGTTCTGCGACGTGCCACTGTGCACGTGGCGGGTATCGAAGTGGAGCGCCTTTGTCATGCTATGTCGGGACTCGTCGACGTGGAGCCTTCCATCCCACCGATCTCGTGGAGCTTCGACGTCAGGCTCATCCGCTCGAGGCTCTCGACAGGCAGGGCCGCAAAAGCTGCGATGCGAAGCTTCATGTAGCGGAGCGTCGTTGCAAAGGCGACCCGCTTCTCGGCGTCCGTTCCCTCGACAGCAACCGGGTCCTCGACGCCCCAGTGCGCCGTCACCGGTTGGCCGGGCCATACTGGGCAGGCTTCACCCGCTGCGTTGTCACAGACGGTGAAGATGAAATCCATCTCAGGCCCATCGGGGCCTGCGAACTCCTCCCAGCTCTTCGAACGCAGATCCTCAATCGGGTAGTGATGGCCGGTCAGGGTCTCGATCGCGAGGGGGCTCACCTCCCCCTTTGGCTGACTTCCGGCGGAATAGGCGTTGAACTTGCCGCCGCCATCCTTTCTCAGCACGCTTTCGGCAATGATCGAGCGGGCCGAGTTTCCCGTACAGAGGAACATCACGTTGAATTTTCTGGTCACCGAGAGACCTCCTCCTTTGAACAACAGGGTTCGAGCTCCTGGATCAGCGGCGCGCAGAGACTGGCATTCCCGCCGCAGCAGTCCTTGAGGAGAAACAGGGTCAGCTCCCGCAAGCGCTGCATTTCCGCTCGATAGACGATCAGGCGGCTGCGGCGTTCGGACGAAACCAGGCGGGCGCGGGCAAGGATGTTCAGATGCGTCGACATCGTGTTGTGGGGTATCGCCAGCGCGCGGGCGATGTCGCCCGCCGGCAGCCCCTCGGGCTGATGCCGGACAAGCAGCCTGAAGGTTTCCAGACGGGTCGACTGGGCGAGTGCCGCGAGGGCCAGGATGGCTTCTTCTTGTTCCATATGTCGAGAATACCGGAAATATGGACATAGTCAAATCGGCATTGGCTCTGCTAGAAGGCGAATACCTGAGGGAAGGCAAAGTTGTGCGGCAGCAGAGGGAGCGCGTGCGCGATCTGTATGAACTTGGAGTGGTGCGTGACGACAGCTACGCCACTCTCCAAGTCGCCTATCCGGCGCGGGAGACTGCGAAAGAGCATCGCTGTGGCAGAGGATAAGGAACGTCATCTCGGCGAGACACTGATCGATACGGCGAATTTGATCTCTCAGGCCTCATCGAAAGAGAGAGCAGTGATTGGTGCGGTCCTTGCCCCAGGGACTTGCCAGTGCGAAAGACGCTGCAATCTGGCGTCTTACGCACTCCCCTCTGTCTCGCTACCTTCGTCCAACTCATGGAAGGGCAGAAAGCCGTACGACTCCAGCCATTCGCGAATGATGAGGCGGATCAGCTCTTGTCGCTTCATCTCAAGTTCTTCACTGGCGCGAGCGAGCGCCATCTCAACGTCGTCGTCGAAGGTCATCAGAGCTTGACTTTCAGCGTCCTAATGCCGTTCCCGTCGGCCACTACTCGAGATGACGCCCTTGCTTACGAGCCACGCCTCGAACGTGCCCGGACACCCCTCGTGAGTCCACATGCCGCGATACGGGAAACCAAGGCTATGGGGGCCGCGCCCGATAGCATGGAAGCCTTCCTCGGTGAGGAGCGCGCTCCCATCTGCTTGGACCCTCCTGGGATACTTCTTCTTCGCCCTTCTGATTTTCACGGCCTGCCTCCTACGCACTACAACCGAGAAGTCGTAGGGTCTCACAGCGCGGGTTGCAGTCAAGGATTAGCGGCGCCGCCCAAACGAGCTACCCACGCCGTCTACTTAGGGAGCGGGGTTTCCGTGAGTTCTCCACATCATGTAACCGCTGCAGGAGATCCCGTATCTTCTGGGGTAGTTTTGGCAGGACTTTGAATGTAGGAAGGGACCGGAGGAAATCGACGTTTTGGGCGGTTGCCATTTCCTGCCGGATTCGCGTCGCCAGGTCCCTGTAGGGCTTCTTCATGTCGCCGCTCCTAATCAGGTAAACAACGCGGCTGAGATAATGTTCCGGATTTAACGGGGGGCGAAGGGTGGCAAAGCGCAGTTTGCCGTCAAGGAGAAGGGGCGCCGCCCCAATTGCGGTAATGGGGCCACTGAGTGGGACCGTTTGCCGGCTGCGCGCATAGTAGCAGTCGGAGAGCCTCTTATGGACAGGAAGTTTCAGAAGGGCGATTACGTGCTGGCCAGGGGCGAGGTCATCTGGATCGACAACGATGGCACTCGCGGGTGCGGTTTAAGGGTGGCGAGATTCCGATAAGGATCAGCCCCTCAGCCCTTGAACTGGTCTCCCCAATCCGCCCCGTGAAGCCAGGAACGCCCCATCAGACGACGTAGACTAGCAGATTGCCCAGGTGCGGGATTACCTAGCAGCGCCGGGCATGAACCACCAATTGACGGAGGCGGCAGCCAGGGCCCAAAGCGCCACTATAAAAATTGCGCCACCGCGACTAATGGGCTTTTCGGCCGAAGCAGCAGCAGTCGCCCGATGCTCCGCCATGATATCTGTCGGCACCAACCGAATAGGAAAACTGACTAACTGTCCCGGTGAGCTGCGCATAATCGGATGCGCATAATCCCTGACATAGGTCCAAGATGCGACCGGTATCGGTCTTGCCCTTCGCCAGGATCGGCACGGTGGTGTCGTCGCCATGCTACGCAGGGATAGTCCTCGCATCTTCATTGTTGTCATTCGTAACTGTTCAAGTGGAGGGCGCTCGAGCGACTGATGCTCCGGCCCGGAAGGTAGGTGTGCATCGCTAAACGGCCCGTGTACACGCGTTGCGCAAGGTCACCTCCCAGAGGCGTTGTCCGTAACAATTCGCGAGAATGCGGCGAGAACAGTGCGCTCCGACTGCATGAGATAGGCCTCAAGGTCTGCGGCAGCCTCAGCAGTCATCCCCGCCTCGAGCTTCTCGAGGATTGCCGCATTCAGGTCGACATAGGGCGCGTGCAACAGCTCGGGATCGTCGAGCAGACCGAAGCTGAGGCGCAGCTCCGCGGCGATCTGGGCATAGAAGGTGTTCAGCCGCTGACTGTCAGCGAGATCGACAATCGCCGCATGAAAAACCATGTTCTCGCTGCCGACCGTTCGCCAGTCCTTGCGACTGCGCGCGACCTTGGCATGCTCAACCGCCGAGCGCATTCGCGCCACCGCCGGGTGCTTGGGATAGGCTTTGGCAATCGCCTGGCATTCGATCATCCGTCGGACCCGGTAGATGTCGATGATGGAACCCATGCTGGGCGTCGCGACGAAGACGCCGCGATTGGGCTCGTGCCGCAGCAGCCCTTCCTTGGTCAAAAGCCGGAAGGCTTCGCGTAGCGAATTGCGCGATACGTCGAGACCGGTGCTGAGCGCAGCCTCGGACAGGCGCTGGCCGGGCCTCAACTCGCCCGCAATCAGCTTGTCGCGAATTTCCTCCGCCAGCCGCGGCGCAAGCGCCGATGTGTTATTCTGCTCAGCCATCAGAGCCCCTCACGCATGGACAAGGATAAACCATCCTCCCCTTTCGCATCGATATAGCGGTTCGCGCCCCATGGGAACCATGAGAGGAACGGCGCGATCAGGCGGATCAAGGCGACGTCAGACATGATTCTCGGTCAAGCTGGCGTACACGGAAGCGAGTGATCCCGCGCCGCCTCCCTATCGTTGATGGCACGACGGGAGGCAAGTGCGCCTCCCCACGAGGCCAAAATCTGCCCAAACCATGTGAAATTGGACCCAAGTACAGCACAAATCGCTCAACATTTGAACAACATAGTAGAACGACAATATAAAAATTGTTGAACAATCTTGACAGAATTGTGAAACGAGAAGACGCTAGCTTCCATCCGAAAATTCACGTGGGCCAACCTGAGAGAGTTGAGGGGGCGTCCGCACATAGGGAGAGAGTTAATGGAGCAGCCATCTATTTCATCCAGCGGCGCGGGGCCCGCCACGTTGTCCGGCCCGTCTGACAAATCGCCCAGCATGTCAGCCAAGTCGCGTCGCTCGGCATTGACAGCCGCAATTTTCCTGATGGCTACCTCGGCCATCGGCCCGGGCTTCATTACCCAGACCGCAACATTCACGACCAAGCTCGGGGCGGCTTTCGCCTTCGCCATCCTTGCCTCGATCCTAATCGACTTCGTCGTGCAACTTAACATCTGGCGGATCGTGACGCTGACGAAGATGCGTGCCTCCGACCTTGCCAATGCGGCCATCCCGGGGTCCGGTTATCTGCTCGCCATTCTCGTCATTGTCGGCGGACTGTTCTTCAACATCGGCAATATCGGCGGCACCGGCCTCGGCATCAATGCGATGATCGGGCTCGATCCGAAGGTCGGCGGTGCCATCAGCGCCGTCTTGGCAATAGGCATCTTCCTGTCGAAGCGCGCCGGCATGGCGGTCGACCGGTTCATCATCCTTGCCGGCGTACTCATGATCGCATTGACTGTTTACGTTGCCATCGTATCGGGGCCCCCCGTCGGCGATGCGCTGTTCCAGACTTTCCTGCCGTCCACCATCGATTTCGCCACCATTACAACCATCGTCGGTGGCACGGTCGGCGGTTACATCACCTATTCCGGCGCCCATCGCCTGCTCGACAAGGGAACGGTCGGCATCGAGAACCTCGGTGCGGTCAACCGCGCGGCCCTCACTGGCATCGCCGTGACCGGCCTCATGCGTTACGTGCTCTTCCTCGCGGTTCTCGGCGTGGTCGCGAGCGGCGTCGTCATCGATGTCTCCGGCAAGGGTGCGAACCCGGCTGCCCAGGCCTTCCAGACCGCGGCTGGCGGCATCGGCCTGCGCATCTTCGGCGTCATCTTCTGGGCGGCCGCGATCACCTCGGTCATCGGTGCTGCCTATACATCGGTTTCCTTCATCACCATTTTCAAACAGGACATCACCGAACGCGCCCGCAACATCGCGACGGTGATCTTCATCGCCATCTCGCTGATGTTCTACGTCGTCATCACCACGCCGCCGGCCCAGATGCTTGTCTTCGTCGGTGGTTTGAACGGTCTCATCCTGCCGATCGGTCTGTCGATTTTCATCTACGCGGCTTGGTACCGTTCCGACCTCATGGTCGGCTATCGTTATCCGCGCTGGCTGCTGGCGCTGGGCGTACTGGTCTGCGCGCTGACCTGGTACATGGGCTACAAGTCGATCGGCCCGATTTTTGCGCTTCTCTCAGCCTAAGGAGATCCAGATGACTGCCATTGATCTTAACAGTGACCTCGGTGAAAGCTATGGCGCCTGGAGCATGGGCGATGACGCGGCGATGTTGGCCATCGTCTCGAGCGCCAATATCGCCTGCGGCTTCCATGCCGGCGACCCGCTCGGTATCCTGAAAACCGTCAGGGCGGCCGCTGAAAAAGGTGTTTCGATCGGGGCACATGTCTCCTATCCCGATCGCGTCGGCTTCGGCCGGCGCGACATGGATGTCACGAGCGCGGAACTGACCGCCGACGTCATCTACCAGATCGGCGCCCTGAAAGGCGTCGCCGGCGCAGCCGGTGTCACCGTCGGTTATGTCAAACCACATGGCGCGCTCTACAACCGCATTGCCCACGACCCGAAGCAGGGCCAGGCGGTGATCGACGGCATCAAGGCCATCGATCCGGATCTTGTGCTGATGGGACTGGCCGGCGCACCCGTCCTCGAGGCTGCCCGCAAATCGGGCCTAAAGACCGTAGCCGAAGCCTTCGCCGACCGTGCTTATGCGCCGGACGGCCAGCTCGTCTCGCGCCGCGAGCCGGGGGCGGTGCTGCACGATACTGATGTGATCGCACGGCGGATGCTGCAGCTCGCCCATGAGGGTTCACTCGAAGCGATCGACGGCTCGACCATCAACATCGATGCGCAGTCGATCTGCGTGCATGGTGACAGCCCCGGCGCCGTGGCGATCGCTCGGGCAATCCGCCAAGCCTTCGAGTCCGACGGGATCACCGTTCGTTCGTTCTTGAGGGCCTAGATCACGATGATTCTGGGTCGAATTCGACCAAAGTCATAAACGTGATGGATCCTAATAACTCAGAGCGGGATGCGGGCGGCAAACCGCTCACACTTTTCCTCAGCTCGCCCAGAACAATTGTCGGGAGGACACCATGATTGCGATTGAAAACCTTTGCCACGTCGATGCCGAAGCGGCTCGCGCAGCGCGTGAACGCTATCGCGGCGGCAGTGTCGAGCCAACATCCGGTGTCGCACCGGGCTTCACCCAGGCGAACATGATCGTCTTGCCGCGCGACTGGGCCCTCGATTTCATGCTCTACGCGCAGCGCAATCCAAAGGCCTGCCCGGTGCTCGACGTCTCCGATCCCGGCGCGCATTCAACCTTGCTTGCGCCGGGTGCCGACCTGCGCACAGACCTCCCGCTTTATCGCATCTGGCGCGACGGCAAGCTCGTCGAGGAAACAGCCGATGCGACTGCCGCCTGGGCAGAGCAAGCGGATCTCGTCAGCTTCCTGATCGGCTGCAGCTTTACTTTCGAAACGCCGATGATCGAGGCCGGCATCGAAATCCGCCACATTACCGACAAGTGCAATGTCCCGATGTATCTGACCAGCATGCCCTGCCGGCCGGCTGGCCGCCTGCATGGCAACATGGTCGTTTCGATGCGCCCCATCCCGGCGTCCCGCGTGGCGGATGCCGCGACGATCTCCGGCCGCTTCCCAGCCGTTCATGGCGCACCCGTGCACGTGGGCGCGCCGCAGGAGATCGGCATCAAGGACTTATCCAGGCCGGAATTTGGCGATCCGGTGCGCATCGAGCGGGGCGAAGTTCCCGTGTTCTGGGCCTGCGGCGTCACCCCGCAAGCGGCCGTGATGGCGTCCCGTGTGCCTTTTGCGATCACCCATGCGCCCGGGCATATGTTCATTACCGACATTCCCGATTTCGCCTATCACGCCTGAGGTCCGGATGCGTTTACTGCCCGTCAGTCTGACAGTACTGCTTGTCGAACTCGCCGACCTCGGCGAAACTCTGGCCCTGTTTGCCTCGCTCGAAGCCGATCCTGTCGAAGGCATTGAGGACATGGTGCCGGCCGCACGGACGCTGATGATTCGCTTCCGGCCGGAAACGCTCACGGCGGAGAGGCTGGCCGGCGAGATCACCACCCGCGATCTGTCGGCCCGCATCGCGCCCTCCGACAAGCTTGTCGAGATCCCCGTCCGCTATGATGGTGAAGACCTGGAAAACGTGGCGGAGTTGACCGGGCTTTCAGTGGAAGACGTCATCCGCCGCCACACCGAAAGCACCTTCACCGTTGCCTTCTGCGGCTTCGCGCCCGGCTTCGGCTATCTCGTTGGCGGCGACCCCGCCCTTCAGGTGCCGCGCCGCCAGAGCCCGCGCACGAAGATCCCAGCCGGTTCGGTCGCCTTGGCCGGCGCCTTCAGCGGCGTCTATCCACAGGCAAGTCCGGGCGGCTGGCAGATCATCGGCACGACGCCGGAGCGGATGTGGGACCTGTCGCGCGATCCGCCAGCACTGTTCCAGCCCGGCTACCGCGTGCGCTTCTTCGATCTGGAAAAGAGGTCGGTCCCGGGTTCCGCGGCGGGGGTGAAATCTCCAGACGCCAGCTCGACCGAGCTCACCGCCGAGGCGCTGAAGCTGAAGATTCTGGCCGCGCCCATGCCGGCGCTGTTCCAGGATCTCGGCCGCTTCGGCCAGACCGGTCAGGGTGTATCCTCCTCTGGCGCGCTCGATCGGGGTGCGCTGAAAGCCGCCAATCGGGTCGTCGGCAATGCAGTCGCCACGCCTTGCATTGAAATCATCCCCGGTGGCTTCTCGTTCGAAGCATCGGGCCGCACGGTCGTTGCGCTCACCGGCGCGCCCTGTCCAATTTCCATCCGTGACGCCTCCGGGCGAACAATTACAGCCGAAACCTATCAACCGATCTCACTGGAGCCTGGCGATGTCGTGACGCTCGGCCATGCGCCGAGAGGAATGCGCTGCTATCTGGCCATCCGCGGCGGCTTCCATGTAAAGCCGGTACTCGGCAGCGCCTCTACCGATACGCTCGCCATCGTCGGTCCGGATCCCGTCACGGCAGGCGCCATTCTGACGGTGGAAAAGAAAACCCCGACCCTGGCCAGCGTATCCCTCACCGAAACGCCGGCCTTCGAGCATCCCGCTCCCGGCGAGGTCGTGACGCTCGACGTGATCATGGGCCCGCGCAGCGACTGGTTCACCGAGGCGGGCATTGTCAGCCTCTCCGATCAGCTCTGGCAGGTGACGCCGCAGTCGAACCGTGTCGGTATCCGCCTTTCCGGTGAAACCCCGCTCGAGCGCAGGGACAAGGCGGAATTGCCGAGCGAGGGAACTGCGACCGGCGCCATCCAGGTGCCGCATAGCGGCCAGCCGGTGCTTTTCCTCGCCGACCATCCGCTCACCGGCGGCTATCCGGTCATCGGCACGGTTGCCGAGTACCATCTCGATCTCGCCGGGCAGATCCCGGTCAATGCCCAGATTCGCTTCCGGCTCGTGACGACTTTCGCGGATATTCACACCGCGGGGGCTTGAGACCGCGACCCGGCCGATCAACAATTAGGAGGAGACATCCATGAAGAAGGTTCTGATCGCCAATCGTGGCGAGATCGCAGTGCGAATCATTCGCGCCTGTCGCGACCACGGCCTGCAATCGGTCGCCGTCTATGCCGATCCGGACATGGATGCACTCTTCGTTGAGCTGGCCGACGAAGCCTATGGGCTCTCCGGAAGCCGCCCCGACGAGACCTATCTCGACGTCGACAAGCTGGTCGACATCGCCAAGCGCTCTGGCGCCGATGCCGTGCATCCGGGCTATGGGTTTCTTTCCGAGCGGGCTGAATTCGCCCGGGCCGTTATCGATGCCGGCCTCACCTGGATCGGCCCCGACCCGCAGGTCATCGAGGCATTGGGCGATAAGGTCGAAGCACGGCGGATTGCTTTGAGCGTCGGTGCACCGTTGGTGGCCGGCAGTGATGGCCCGGTCGACACGGCTGCCGAAGTGATCGCCTTTGCGGAAAAGCACGGATTGCCCGTAGCCATCAAGGCGGCCCATGGCGGGGGCGGCCGTGGCTTGAAGGTCGCCTGGAAGATGGAGGAAGTGGCGGAACTCTACGAATCCGCCGTGCGTGAGGCCAAGGCCGCCTTCGGCCGCGGCGAATGTTTTCTCGAACGCTTCCTCGACCGTCCGCGCCACATCGAGGCGCAGGTTATGGCCGACAAGTACGGCAATGTCGTGGTGCTGGGGACCCGCGACTGCTCGCTGCAGCGGCGCAATCAGAAGCTCGTCGAGGAGGCGCCTGCCCCATTCCTCTCCGACACTCAGCGCCAGTCGATCCATGACGCTGCGAAGAAGATCTGCGCCGCAGCCGGCTATGCAGGCGCCGGGACCGTCGAGTTCCTGCTCGGCGTCGACGGCACGATATCATTCCTTGAAGTGAACACCCGCCTGCAGGTCGAACATCCGGTGACCGAGGAGACAACCGGCATTGACCTCGTCATCGAACAGTTCCGCATCGCCGACGGCCTGCCCCTGCGCGTCACCGAAACGCCTGCCCCGCGTGGCCACTCGATCGAGTTCCGCATCAATGCCGAAGACCCAGGGCGCGGTTTCCTGCCGACGCCGGGAGCAATCACCGTTTTCGACGCCCCGTCCGGGCCCGGTATTCGACTCGACAGCGGCGTGGTGTCGGGTTCGACCGTACCCGGCACCTTCGATTCGCTGGTGGCGAAGCTGATCGTCACCGGCGCCACCCGCGAGGAAGCTTTGAGACGCGCCCGTCGCGCCCTGAAGGAATTCAGAATCGAGGGCGTTGCCACGGTTCTGCCCTTCCATCGCGCCGCGATTGAGACGGAGGATTTTAACGGCGAGAATGGCTTTAAGGTGCACACGCGCTGGATCGAGACCGATTTCGCCGCCCGTCTCGAGGCGGAGGCTCGCCCCGAACCGGTTGCCGATCTTTCGCTGATCCGCACGCATGTCGAAATCGACGGCATGCGCCATCAACTCGGCATTCCCGCCGCCCTGCTTGCCGGTCTCGGCGGACTTGCAGGCCAAGGCGTCGGTGCGGCAACGGCGACCGAGACGAACGACGCGCTGGACGTGACCGCGCCGATATCCGGCACCCTGCAAGCCTTCAAGGTCGAGGATGGCGCAGACGTCGCCGCCGGCGAACTCATTGCCGTCATGGAAGCGATGAAGATGGAAACCCAGGTCACGGCGCCGCGGGCCGGCAAGATCCGGATAAAGGCCGAGGCCGGCGCCTATCTGCAAGCCGGCGCCGAGATCGCTCGCTTCGAGGCCCCAGCGGCAGTCAAAGATGACGATTCATTTCCTCCCGGGACGCCAGCATAGCGATCGCGCCGGGTCAACAGCGGGCTCGTCGAGCGAACCCGCGGTCCATTGGACATGGTCGGCGCCCGAAAGCTCCGCGCTATGCAGAGCCCCGCGACCGATATCGACGAAGAACAGGCAGTTGCGATTCGTCGTAAACGGAGCTCTCGGCCACCTCGCAGCGCAGGTCCAGCACGCATTCAAATGTCACGTCGAAAGACATGTTTTGCACCATCGTCTGAACGCCAGCTTTTCACGACTCCGCGACAATGCGCGGAATTCTTTAGGTTTAGCGATCTCGTTTTTCCTTAACATCTCTCTTGCCTCCGCTCAACTTGTAAAATAAAAATACAAGAAACTTGTCCAGGAGATTTCCATGAAAACGACATCCGCCACCGCGGCCGACCTCGGCGCCTCCGTCCTCTCAGTCCCGCCTTTGGCGCGCGACGCGCAGGGAGTGCCGAACAAGACGGAAAATCGCCGACAGGTGGATTGGCTGCGCTCGGGTGGTGTGACGACCTATCTCTACGGCGGCAACGCCAATCTTTATAATTTCGGCGTCATGGATTTCGGTCGGCTGCTCGACATGCTCGAGGAGATCGCGCCTGCCGACGGCTGGATGATCCCGTCGATCGGCGCCGATTTTGGCAAGGCCGCCGATCAGGCCGCCATCCTGCGCGAGCGGGCCTTTCCGACCGCCATGGTGCTGCCGCTCTCCTTTCCGGCAACGCCGGCGGGCCTGGCCTCCGGCTTTGCCAAGCTTGCCGACATCAGCGGGCGACCGCTGATCGCCTATATCAAGAACAACGGGTTCATGGAGGCGGCCGACATCGCCCGTCTCTTCCGCGATGGCGCGATCTCGGCGCTGAAATATGCGGTAGTTCGTCCCGAGCCGAAGGATGATCCCTATCTCGCCGCAATCCTCGAAGCCGTCGGCTCCGGCGAGCGGATCGTCAGCGGCATCGGCGAGCACCCGGCGATCGACCACATGGAAATGGGCCTGACCGCATTCACCTCCGGCTCGGTCTGCGTCGCCCCGCATCTCTCGACGGCGATCCTGAAGGCCGGCCGCGAAGGTCGTTTCGCTGACGCCAGGGCCATCCGTGAAAGCTTCCTGCCGCTCGAGGACCTGCGCGATGCCCATTCGCCGATCCGTGTCCTGCACGAGGCGGTGCGGCTCGCCGGGATTTGCGATACGGGACCGATCGGCGACTTTCTCACCAATCTCGACGGCGCGGAACGGCTCGAGGCCGTCACCAAAGCGGCGCGTGAGCTGAAGTCAAAGTGTCAAGGGGCGGCGGCTGCAGCCACACCACTGCGCTCGGCGAGCGCCTAGGGAGCAACTGTGATGGCCCTTGCCCCATCCCCCTCTGGCTTGCCGGCCAGCTCCCCTACAAGGGGGGAGAACGCATGTATTGCGCGCTGTGCCCATCAAGAGGCGCTGTCTTCCGGCAAGCCGTTTGATTGGTGCACTCGGCCTGCGGCGAGTCAATCTCGCCCCTCGTGGGGGAGATGGCCGGCAGGCAAGAGGGCGGTAGGACCTGCCGCTAACCTTCGGGTCCCGACGCCGAACGATGCCTGCCTAGAGATCGCCGTAGGATCCGGTGACGCGGGCGCGGGATTCCGTCAGGTGATAGCGCATGTGGAGACGCGCCAGGTCGGCATTCTGGCTGGAGATAGCCATGAAGATCTTGCGATGCTCTTCGAGGACCCGGCGCCGCCGGTCTTCCGAGCCCTGCTGCGTAAGGCTCAGGGCCATGCGCATCGAGCCGCTCATGATGTCGCGCAAGTCTTGCAGGAGGCGTGGAAACAGCTCGTTTCCCGCGGCGGCCGCGACGGCGAGGTGGAAGGCGAAATCCTCCTCCCAGCCGTTCTCGCCGCGCTGGAATGCACTCTCGAGCGCCGCAAGTGCCTCGCCGATCTGGTTCAACTGGGCCTTGGTTCGCCGCATCGCCGCCAGCCCCGCGCACTCGGTCTCGAGTGCGAGGCGCGGCTCGAAGGCCCTCAGATAGCTGGCGATCTCCGCCGAGGCGGCAAAATCGGTGAGCTTGTTGGAAGGTCGCGACTTCACGAAGGTGCCGATCCCCTGGCGCGAGACCACCAGCCCATCGGCCTGCAGCCGCATCAGCGCTTCGCGCACCACCGGCCGGGAAACCTGGAAGTCGCTGCAGATGCGCGCCTCGGACGGCAATTTCGCGCCTTCGGCGAATTGCCCGCTGGTGATCTGCTCGAGGATCTGGCCGTAGAGTACGTCGGCAAGGCGTTCGCGCCGCGCCGGCTTCAGTTTCAACATCACGTCGTTCAATAGCTTGGTCTCGCCTGTCATTTTTCTGAACAGGTCTAATCTAGCCGAGCCGATCGGGAATGCAAAGGAGGTCGCGGATGACCAGACGCAAGAGTCCAGAAGATCTTAGGAGTTTCCGCTGGTTCGGCGCCAAGGACCTGCGCTCCTTCGGCCATCGCTCCCGCCTCTATCAGATGGGCTACGACCAGCAGGAAATCGCCGCCAAGCCTGTGATCGCGATTATCAACACCTGGAGCGACATCAATCCGTGCCACGCGCATCTGCGCGCCCGCGCCGACGAGGTGAAACGCGGCGTCTGGCAGGCGGGCGGCTTCCCGGTCGAGCTGCCGGCCATGTCGCTCGCTGAGACCTATGTAAAGCCGACGACGATGCTCTACCGCAACTTCCTCGCCATGGAGGTGGAGGAACTCATCCGCTCGCATCCGGTCGACGGCGTCGTGCTGCTCGCCGGCTGCGACAAGACCACGCCGGCGACGATCATGGGCGCCATCCAGGTCGACCTGCCGACGATCTTCGTGCCGGCCGGGCCGATGCTGCGCGGCAATTATCGCGGCCAGCCGCTCGGCTCGGGCTCGGACGTCTGGAAATACTGGGCCGAGAAAGAAGCCGGCCAGATCACCGAACTCCAATGGAACGAGATGGAGCGCGGCATCGCCCGCTCCTACGGCACCTGCATGACGATGGGAACCGCCTCGACGATGACGGCGCTCGCCGACACGCTTGGCCTGTGCCTTCCCGGAGCTTCAGCCATTCCCGCCTCGGACGCCGGCCATTCGCGCATGGCCGCACTTTCCGGCGCCCGCATCGTCGAAATGGTCTTCGAGGACCTGAAACCCTGCAACATCCTGACGGCCAAGGCTTTCGAGAACGCGCTGGCGGTGCACATGGCGATGGCCGGCTCGACCAATGCGATGATCCATCTGATCGCCATGGCACGGCGGTGCGGCGTTCCCCTGACCCTGGAGGATTTCGACCGTATGTCGGAGAAGGTGCCGGTGCTGTGCAACATTCGCCCGACCGGCGCCTTCCTGATGGAGGATTTTTTCTATGCGGGTGGCCTTCTTGCCCTTTGGAAACAGCTGGAGCCGCTGCTGCATCTTCAGGAACGCAACGTCATCGGCACGATCGGCGGGGCGATCGAGCACGCCGAGATTCACCTGCCTGACGTAATTCGCCCGCTCGACAACCCCGTGGCTGGCCGCGGCGGCACGGCGATCCTCAAGGGCAACCTGGCGCCCGACGGCTGCGTTATGAAGCCGGCCGCCGCCGATCCGACGCTCCTCAAGCACCGCGGCCCGGCACTCGTCTTCGACGATTACGATGCGATGATGCGGGCGGTGAACGACGAGGATCTCGACGTGACCGCCGAGACCGTGATGATCCTGCGCAATGCCGGTCCGGTCGGCGGACCGGGCATGCCCGAATGGGGCATGCTGCCGATCCCGAAGAAACTCCTGAAACAGGGCGTGCGCGATATGGTCAGGATTTCCGATGCGCGCATGAGCGGCACCAGCTATGGCGCCTGCATCCTGCACGTCGCGCCGGAGTCTTACGTGGGCGGCCCGCTGGCAGCCGTCCGCAACGGCGACATGATCGCCCTCGATGTCGCCAGCCGGACGATCACCCTGGAGGTCGACGCGGCGGAGATCGAACGCAGGCTCGCCGAATGGCGTCCGCCAGCGCGCGACTATTCACGCGGCTATCTGAAGATGCATGCCGAACATATCCAGCAGGCTCCTGAGGGCTGCGACTTCACCTTCCTGCAGTCGCCCCACAAGCTGCCCGAGCCAGAGATCCATTGAATTCCCGTGACCCATTGAATTGAGGTGAGACCGATGATCAAGCGACTTCTGGTAACGGGCGCCGGCGGCGGCCTCGGCCGCTATGCGCGTGAAGGCCTGAAAGGATCAGCGGAGATCCTCCGCCTCTCGGACATCGTCGACATCTCGCCGGCCGGCGATGGCGAGGAGGTGGTGCGATGCGACCTCGCCGACCGGCAGGCGGTCGACGAACTGGTGCGCGGTTGCGACACGATCCTGCATCTCGGCGCGATCTCGGTTGAAGCCAGTTTCGACGCGCTGCTTCAGGCGCCGGCCCGACAGCCTCTACGGGGTCAGCAAATGCTTCGGCGAGGATCTGGCGCGGCTCTATTTCGACAAGTTCGGCCTCGAGACGGCTTGCCTGAGGATCGGCAGTTGCTTCGACGCGCCCAAGGACCGGCGCATGCTCTCCACCTGGCTCAGCCGCCGCGACTTCCTCTCGCTGGTCGGCAAGCTCATCGAGGCGCCGGCGATCGGCCATCTGGTGCTTTACGGCGCCTCGGCGAACCGCGATGCCTGGTGGTCGAACGCGCACGCCGAATTCCTCGGCTGGAAACCGCAGGATACGAGCGAACCCTATCGCGAAGCGATCGAACGGCGCGAAAAGGAGCCCGCCGTGGGCGGCGACTACCAGGGCGGCCGCTTCGCGACGGCCGGGATTCTCGACTGAGGGGCGCGCCCGTTAAGTTCGGATTCAGTCTTTCTTGGTAATTTCCGGTTAGCACTTCCGATCAGTCGCGACGGCATCATGCCCCGCCGTCGACAATGTTCTGCGTACGGGTCCCCAATGCGTTTGTCGGCTGCGCCAGCAATCTTCCTCACCTGCCTTGTTCTCGCGGGCTGCGCCTCCAGTTCCAGTCCGGAAACAGTTCTCGCGCCGCGGCCATCGCGCGAAGTGACGGGTTCGGTTGCGCCGCCGGCCGCCCCGGTTGTTTCGGTTCCGGCGGCGGTCCCCTCCGGCGAGGTCGGAATGGCCGAAGCGCCAGGCGAACCGCCGCAGGAGCTCGCCTGGGCTGGCCAGGTTCCGCAGCCGCAGGCCTTCACGTCCATGGAGAGCGAAGCCGGCATGCCCGTTCCGATGGAACGGCCGGTCGCGATGGTCATTCCGGACAACCCCGCCATCGACGACGCCCCGCGGACGCGTCCCCGCGTCTACGGCCACCGCTTCCGGGACGCCAAACCAATCAATTTCGGCAAGCGATCACCCAGAAAGCTCGCTGTGCACGGCGTCGATGTTTCCCGCTGGCAGGGCAATATTGACTGGGAGAGGCTCCGGACGCAGGGGGCGAATTTCGCCTATATCAAGGCGACCGACGGCGGCGACCATCTCGACCCGATGTTCAAGAAGAACTGGCGGCGGGCGCAACAGGCCGGCCTGAAGCGCGGTGCCTACCACTTCTTCTACTGGTGCCGGACGGCCGGCGAACAGGCCGACTGGTTCATCCGCAACGTTCCGCGCGAGGCCGACGCCCTACCGCCGGTCATCGACGTTGAATACAACGGCGAATCGAGCTGCAAGCGACGCCTATCGCCGGCTCGAGTGCGGGAGAAGATGCAGGTCTTCATGGACAAGCTGGAACGGCATTACGGCCAGCGGCCGATCATCTATACGGCGCCGGACTTCTATCGCGACAATCTGAGGAACGCATTCCCCAACCATCCTTTCTGGCTGCGCGCGGTCGCCGCCCACCCGTCAAAGGTCTATCCGGGCCGCAAGTGGGTCTTCTGGCAATATTCCGGCTCCGGCCTGTCGCACGGCGTCGACGGCCGCATCGACCTCAACGTCTTCCACGGCAGCGAGTCCGAATGGCACAACTGGGTGGCGGGGCGATCGACCTGACACATGGCCGCGCAAGGGGGCAAGTGCCGGCGCTCTTCGGAGGGCGGCTTTCTCACGGCTTGCCGCTCGCGATGCAATGGAGATGTTATTCTTTGCAACACAATAGATCGTTGCCTAAAGCGGCCTGTTTTGTATAACGGGGCCACTCACCCCGGACCTGGTGAAACTCCGGGTGGCTCTTCTGGCCGCCGATCCGCCAGACAACGCAACAGCATCAAACCAAACAAGCCGGCTCTCCCACCGGCCTGGTGCACTACTCTTGCGAAGAAAAATCATGAAACTGACACTCGCCGGCTACAAACGCGAATGGTTCTCCAACATACGCGGCGATGTCCTCTCCGGCATCGTCGTGGCGCTTGCTTTGATACCCGAGGCGATCGGCTTCTCGGTCATCGCCGGCGTGGATCCGAAGGTCGGGCTGTTCGCCTCCTTCGCCATCGCCTGTGTCTCCGCATTTACGGGCGGCCGGCCCGGCATGATCTCGGCGGCGACCGCCGCCACCGCTGTGCTGATGGTCACCTTGGTCAAAGAGCACGGCCTCGAATACCTTTTCGCCGCAACCTTGCTGATGGGCATGATCCAGATCGCAGCCGGTTTCGTGAAACTTGGCCGGGTGATGCGCTTCGTCTCGCGATCGGTGATCACCGGTTTCGTCAATGCGCTCGCGATCCTGATCTTCATGGCACAGCTTCCGGAGCTCATCGGCGTGCCACACGTGACGTATCTGATGATCGCCGCCGGGCTCGCGATCATCTATCTCTTCCCCTATGTCACGAAGGCAATTCCTTCGCCGCTGGTGGCCATCGCCGTCCTGACCGCCATCGCCTATTGGAGCGGTATGGACATCCGCACCGTCGGCGATCTTGGCGAGCTGCCGTCGAACCTGCCAATCTTTGCCCTGCCGCAGGTGCCCCTCACCCTCGAGACGCTGCAGATCATCTTCCCCTATTCGGTGGCGCTCGCCGCGGTCGGGCTGCTCGAATCCCTGCTGACCGCTCAGATCGTCGACGACATGACCGACACGACGAGCAACAAGAGCCAGGAATGCATCGGCCAGGGAGCCAGCAATATCGCTTCCGGCCTGATCGGCGGCATGGGCGGCTGCGCGATGATCGGCCAATCGGTCATCAACGTCACTTCCGGCGGGCTCGGGCGGCTTTCGACTTTCGTCGCCGGTGCCTTCCTCCTGTTCCTGATTTTGGTGCTTGACGACCTGGTGCGGATCATCCCGATGGCGGCATTGGTTGCGGTGATGATCATGGTCTCGGTCGGAACTTTCTCCTGGCGTTCGATCTTGGACCTCAGCCGCAATCCGCTCCCCTCATCGATCGTCATGCTGGCGACAGTCATCACCACCGTCGGGACGTACGATCTGGCCAAGGGCGTCCTCGTCGGCGTGCTGCTTTCCGGCGTGTTTTTTGCCGGCAAGGTCGCGCGTCTCTTTCATGTCCGCTCGACGCTCGCCGAGGGCGGTAAGCTGCGCACCTACTATGTCGACGGCGAAATCTTTTTCGCGTCTACCGAGGCTTTCATCGCGGCCTTCGACTTCGGCGAGCCTTTGGCGAAGGTCGTCATTGACGTGGCTGAAGCGCATCTCTGGGACATCACCGCCGTCGGCGCGGTGGATAAGGTCGTCCTCAAATACCGCCGCCATGGCGTTGCCGTCGAGGTGATCGGTCTCAACGAGGCAAGCGCCCACATGCTCGACCGCTTCGCTGTGCATGATAAAAGTGGCGACGCGTCGCTGGCCACGCCGGCGCATTAGCTAACCGCGACCCCACATTTCTCACCGCGGCAGCGCGGGCCGCCGCGTAGATGCAGCTGCATCTCAAGGATACTGCACGCCCTTGCGGTTGAGCGTGATCGTATAGACGCTGGTCGTCGCGGTTATGAACAGCTGATGCTTTGCACGGCCCCCGAAGCAGATATTCGAGACGAGTTCCGGCACAAGAATTTTGCCCATCAGATGTCCGTCCGGGGCGATGCAATGGACGCCGTCGGCGGCCGAGGACCAGAGGTTCCCGTCGCTGTCGACGCGAATGCCGTCGGCGCAGCCGGGCATGATCGTGTGGAACACTTCGCCGTCGGAAAGCGAGCCATCGGCGCCGACGTCAAAGGCGCGGATATGCTGCGGGTCGGAGGAGAACATGCGCCCGGTATCGGCGACATAGAGCCGCCTTTCATCCGGGCTGAAGGCGAGACCGTTCGGGCAGGCAAAATCCGTCAGAACCGCTTGGATCGTACCGGACGGGCGGACCTGGTAGACATTGCAGGGCAACTCCTGCTCAGCGCGGAAACCCTCGTAGTCGGTCATGATGCCGTAATGCGGATCGGTGAACCAGATCGAGCCGTCGGTTGTCACCACCACGTCATTGGGCGAATTCAACCGCTTGCCCTGGTAGCTGTCGGCGATGACCGTTATCGATCCGTCGAGCTCCCTGCGCGTTACGCGTCGCGTGCCATGCTCACAGCTGATAAGCCGGCCTTCCCGGTCGCGCGTGTGGCCATTGGCATAGTTCGAAGGGCTTCGGAAGGTCGAGATGCCGACGCCCGGCAGCCAGCGGAGGATGCGGTTGTTGGGAATGTCGGAGAAGAGCAGGCAGCCTGCGTCGCCGAACCAGACCGGCCCCTCGACCCAGTCGAAGCCGGTGGCGATCTGCTTGAGGGGCGCATTGCCCATGACGAAGGACTTGAAGCGGGCATCCACCACCTCGAAGAACGACATTCCGATTTCCCTCCCCGTTCCAATATCGACGAGCTGCGGCATGGCGCCGCCCGTCTGCCGGCGCGAGACGAAGCTCGCCACCGCGTCGGCTTATTTTTCAGTGGCCGCAGATTGCCTCGCCGGCGCGACGACGGCAACCGTCCGTCAGGAAAAGGCGATCTGCGCCTTCATCGCCTGGCTGCGGTCGCTCGCCAGTTCGAAGGCGGTAACCGCTTCGGCCAGCGGCACCGTGTGGGTAATCAGCGGCTTGACGTCGATCAGTCCCTGCTGCATCAGCCCGACGCCGATGGCGAATTCCTCGTGAAAGCGGAAGGAGCCGCGCAGTTCGAGCTCCTTGGCGGTGATCGCCATCATCGGCAGGCTCATGTCGCCGCCGAGCCCCAGCTGGATGATGATGCCCCGCGGCCGAAGCGCGGCAATGCCGGCGGTCAGTGCTGGCGCCGCTCCGGAGCATTCGTAGAGAACGTCGAAGCTGCCCTTTTCGGCGCCATAGGGGGCGAGCGCATCCGGCTCGCTCTTCATGTTGATGACCCGATCCGCACCGGCCTTGTTCGCCAGCGCCAGGGTGAAGTCGGAAAGATCGGTGGCGACGATCTCGGCCGCACCGGCACGCCGCGCGGCCAGAATTGCAAGCACCCCGATCGGCCCGCAGCCGGTGACGAGAACCCGCTTGCCGAGCATTTCTCCGACCCGGCGCGTCGCATGCAGCGCCACCGCCAACGGTTCGGCAAGCGCCGCCTCGCCGGGTGTCAGGCCATCGGCCGGCACGCATTGAACGGCGTCGGCGACCAACACCTCGCGAAACGCGCCCTGGATATGCGGAAACGGCATGGCGCTGCCGTAAAAGCGCATGTTGAGGCATTGATTGTGCAGCCCTTCCTGGCAATAGCGGCAGGACCGGCATGGCCGCGACGGCGACACGGCGACGAGCTGGCCCGTTTTGAGCCCGTCAACGCCCGGACCGAGCGCTTCCACATAGGCCGAGACTTCGTGCCCGAGGATCATAGGTTCGCGCAGACGCACAGCGCCGAAGCCGCCGTGGTTATAATAGTGGAGGTCGCTGCCGCAAACGCCGCCGACGGCGAGGCGAAGCCGCACCTCGCCTGGGCCCGGCGCTTCGACTGCCCGCTCCTCGATGCGCAGGTCCTTTGCGCCATGAACGACGATAGCTTTCATGGGAGTCTCCTAGAGCAATTCCAGGGAAAACGTGTCACGGTTTTCCGTCCGGAGTTGCATAGTTTCAAGAAGTTAGATCCTTTTCACTGTTTCAGCGAAACGATGAAAGGGATTTTAGAGAACGGGCGTCAGCAGCGGCTTGCCGGCAAAATGCGCGGCGAGATTGTCGCGCACCAGCTGGCCCATCGCCTTGCGCGTCTCGATGGTGCCCGAGGCATGGTGCGGCTGGAGCAGCACATTGTCGAGCGCGAGGAAGCGCGGGTTGAGTGCCGGCTCGCCTTCGAAGACGTCGAGCGCCGCCGAGCCGAGGGTCTTGTTCTCCAGCGCTTCGAGCAGCGCCTCCTCGTCGATGTTGGAGGCGCGGGAAATGTTGACCAGCATGCCCTCGGCGCCGAGCGCCGCGATCACCTCGCGGCCGACGATATGGCGCGTCGCAGCCGAGGCCGCAAGCGTAACGAAGAGGAAGTCCGAGCGCGCCGCAAGCGCCACCGGATCGGCGATAAACTCCCATTCGGAGGCGTAGGACTTCGGCTCGACGTCGGAATAGGCGATGTCCATGTCGAAGCCCTTGAGGCGCTTGGCCACCTCATAGCCGATCCGGCCGAGCCCGAGCACGCCGGCGCGTCGGCCCCAGACACGCCGCTTCAACGGATATAGGCCCTTGGCGGCCCAGCTGCCGTCCTTCACCCAGCTTTCCGCGCCGATCATGCCGCGCGACAGGCACAGCATCATCGCCACACCGAGATCGGCGACGTCGTTGGTCAAGACGTCCGGCGTGTTGGTGACGCGCACGCCGCGTTCACGGCAGGCGGCAAGGTCGACCGCATCGAAGCCAACGCCATAGACGGATATGACTTCGAGTCCCGGGCAGGCCTCGATCATCGCGCGGGTTGCGCCGAGCTCGCCACGCGTGGCAATCCCCCGCACGCCGGGACCGACTTCGGCGAGGAACCGCGCCTTGTCCGCCGCATCGAAATAGCGATGCACCGCGAAAGCCTCGTTCAGCGGGCCCTCGTCCCACTCCGGATAGGGCCCGACCTGCAGAATATTCGGCTTGCTCAATTCAAAACTCCGTCCCTTGACATTGAATGTTATCGATAACATAAACAGATCAGCCCAGAATGTCGAGATGAAATGCGGGAGGAAAAATGGCCCTTGAACTGTTCGATCTCAGAGGCCGGCGGGCACTTGTCACCGGCTCATCGCAGGGCATCGGCTTTGCGCTGGCGCGCGGCCTCGCCGATGCCGGTGCAGAAATCGTTCTGAACGGGCGGGATGCGGGAAAGCTCGCCGAAGCCGCCGAGCGCATTGCCGGCGCGAGGAAGCTCGCCTTCGACGCCACCGACCATGAAGCGGTGCGCAGCGCCGTGGACGGCTTCGAGGCAGACGTCGGGCCGATCGACATCCTCGTCAACAATGCCGGCATGCAGCATCGCACGCCGCTCGAGGATTTTCCCGCCGACGCCTTCGATAGGCTGCTCAGGACCAATATTTCGACGGTCTTCAATGTCGGCCAGGCGGTGGCGCGGCACATGATCAAGCGCGGCGCCGGCAAGATTATCAACATCGCCAGCGTCCAGACAGCGCTTGCCCGACCGGGCATCGCTCCCTATACCGCCACCAAGGGTGCGGTCGGCAATCTCACCAAGGGCATGGCGACCGACTGGGCGAAATACGGACTGCAGTGTAACGCCATTGCGCCGGGCTATTTCGATACGCCGCTCAACGCCGCCCTGGTGGCCGATCCGACTTTCTCGGCATGGCTTGAAAAGCGCACGCCGGCCGGCCGCTGGGGCAAGGTGGAGGAGCTGGTCGGCGCCTGCATCTTCCTCGCCTCGAACGCTTCCTCTTTCGTGAACGGACATGTGCTCTATGTCGACGGCGGCATCACCGCATCTCTCTGAGGTTCCCCGGCGCATGGTGCTGATGGGCGTTGCCGGCTGCGGCAAGTCCTCGGTCGGCGCCGCCTTGGCCACGCGCCTCGGCGCCGTCTATCGCGACGGCGACGACCTGCATCCGGCGGACAACATCGCCAAGATGAGCCAGGGCATCCCCCTGTCGGACGAGGACCGGTGGCCATGGCTGACCCGCGTCGGCGAGGCGCTTGCCGCCGGCACCGGGCCAACGATCATCGGCTGCTCGGCGCTGAAGCGTGCCTACCGCCAACACATAGAAAGTAATACCGGCGCGCCCGTTACCTTCATCCATCTCGCCGGGACCGTCGAGGTCATCGAGAAGCGAATGAAGGAGCGGCAAGGCCATTTCATGCCGCCGGCGCTGCTCGCCAGCCAATTCGCGGCGCTCGAGCCGCCGGGACCGGACGAGAATGCCATCAGCGTGGACATCGACCAGCCTCTCGAAGCGGTCGTCGAAGCCATCTTTGCCCAACTGGGAGGACCGCGAGAATGACGAACAGGGTCGCATTGATCGGTGCAGGAGCCATGGGCGGCGCCATCGGGACGAGGCTCATCGAAACCGGCAATCAGCTGACGGTCTTCGACCTCGACCAGGCCAGGGTGCAGGAGCTGGTCGACATAGGGGCGAAGGCGGCAGCGAGCGCGGCGGAAGCCGCGGCGGTCTCCGACGCCGTCATCCTCAGCCTCAACGCGGCGAAGATCGTGCATATCGCCGTCTTCGGCGAGGCCGGCGTCGCGAAGGGCGCCAAGGCCGGAACCCTCATCATCGACATGTCGTCGATCGATCCGGACACTACCAAGGCGCTGGCGCTCGAAGCGGCGGAAAACGGCCTGCGCTGGGTCGACAGCCCGCTTTCGGGCGGCGCGCCCAAGGCGCTCGTCGGACAGTTGACGCTGATGGCCGGCGGCAGGGAGGAGGACGTGGCGGATGCCTATCAGGTGCTGAAGCACGTCGCCTCGAACTACACGCATATGGGACCGTCCGGCGCCGGGCAGACGACCAAGCTGATCAACCAGGTTCTCTGCGGCCTGAATTTCCTCGCCGTCGCCGAGGCGACGCAGCTGGCGCTCGACGCCGGCGTCGACGCGGCGAAGATCCCGCTGGCGCTGAAGGGCGGGCGGGCCGACAGCGCCATCCTGCAGGAATACATGCCGCGCTTCGTCGCCAAGGATTACCGGCGCACCGGCCGGATCGACAACATGGTGAAGGATCTGAACGGCGCGCAGGACCTTGCCCGCCGCACCAACACCGCCATGCCGCTGACAGCAACCTGCGCCGAGGTGCACCGGATGCTGACGGCGGCCGGCCTCGGCGGTGAGGACCAGGCGGCGCTGATGGAATATTTCAAGGGACCCAACAAGGAGATTGTCGAATGATCACCCGCTACGCGCTGTTCGAGGGAAAGGTGAAGGACGGCGAGACCGAGGCCTTTCGGGCTGCGGTCCTCGAAAACATCCTGCCGAAATGGAAAGCCTTTCCCGGTGCGCTCGACGTGCGCATCACCTTCGCCGACGCCCGCGATGAAGGAGCGCCGGAGATCCCAATGATCCTTGCGATTAACTACCCGGATCTCGACACCGTCGAGACGGCGCTGGCGAGCCCGGCGCGGGCGGCAGCGAAGGCCGCGACGGAAGAGGTGCTGGCACGCTTCTTCGAAGGACGCATCCACCACCACGTCACTCAGGCGAACGAATACCGCCTTTGACTACCTCCGAGCGGCACTCGTCAGAGTGCCGCTTCAGGGAGAGTTGCCTACCAACCAAGAGAGGCTTGCATTCCGCCGGCAATCCGGGTGTACTTGGATGGTAACGATAACATGGATGCAGATGCACAATATCCGCAAGCCCCCGACGATGGCCGATGTGGCACGGCGAACCGGCGTTTCGCCGATGACGGTTTCGCGCGCCTTCAAGCGTGACAGTTCAGTCAGCCAGGAGACCCGCGAGGCGGTGTTGCGCGCCGCCGAGGAGCTCGGCTATGTCTTCGACAGCACCGCTTCCAATCTCCGCTCGCAGCGCACCGACTTCATCGCGGTGACGATCCCGTCGATCAACAATGCCAACTTCGCCGATACAGTGCGGGCGCTTTCGGACCGCGTCTCGGAAAGAGGCCTGCAGATCCTCCTCGGCTACACCAATTATGACGTCCGGGAGGAGGAGCGGCTGATCGAGCAGCTCCTGCGGCGCAAACCTGAAGCGATCGTTGTGACGGGCGGCAAGCATACGCCGCGGGCGCGAAAGCTCCTCTCGAATGCCGGCATCCCGGTCATCGAGACCTGGGACTTGCCCGAGGAGCCGATCGGCCATGTCGTCGGATTCTCCAACGCCCAGGCGGTCAGGGAAATGGTCGATCACTTCGTCGCCGTCGGCTACCGGAAGATAGCCTTCATCGGCGGCGACGCGGACCGCGACACGCGCGGCGCCGACCGGCGCCAGGGTTTTATTGCCGCCTTGAAGGACCACGGGCTTGATGCGCCGCGCCTAATCGCGGCCGGTCCGCCGCCGATTTCGATGCGCGAGGGGGCGAACGCCATGGGGCAGTTGCTCGAGCGCTTTCCCGACACGGAGGCGGTGATCTGCGTTTCCGACCTTTCCGCCTTCGGGGCGCTCACCGAATGCCAGCGGCGAGGCATCGCCGTGCCCGACAGGATTGCCATCGGCGGCTTCGGCGACTACGAGATCGGCGCAATCTCCGTGCCCAGCCTGACGACGATCAACGCCTTCGCCAGCGAGATCGGCGCAAAAACGGCACAGCTGATCCTCGACGTGCTCGACGGCAAGCTCGACCGGCCGGGGCGGCTGACGATCCGACCCGATCTGATCCTGCGCCAGACCAGCCGTTAGACCAGCCTAACGGGAGGAAATTTCAAACGATCTGCCGAACCTAGCCGACGCAAATCTCAACCTATCCGAGGGCAGCCGGGACGATTAGCGAAGTACACGGTCATAAAGCGTCCCCGGCGCACGCCCTCGACAGCAATCTCGCGGCGCGTGACAGATTGAACCTCGGGGTCACGAACTCCGAGCCTGTAGGCACGACGAATCGCCTGGCGTTCGCTACAGCCGCGATAGGGTCGGTAGTCGTCGTCGTCATCATACCTTCGCTCGCGAAGCTCCGGTCCACCGGGTCCGATGTACAGGTCCAGGGACTGCGCTGACGGGATGGATGGCATGGCGGTCCACGTACCGGCCCCAATCAAGCCAATTGCGAGCAGCTTACCAAAGGACCTTTTCATGGTTTCTCCTCCACTATTTCAGTGAAAGCTAATCTGTATTCAACGAAATCGTGGCAAATGGGTTCCCCAAAATCGGGCAGCGGGTGGGACAGCAATGGAGGAGCTAATGCTGGGAAAATTACGCCACCCCTCTTCGTCGGTCGAAGGCGGAATAAACACGCCCGACGACGACTGGCGACGATAGCGGAAAGTCCCTGCCTCGCGTCGCCACCAGCGTTATAGATCGTAGCGCGAGACGCACTGCCGGACGGACTTCATCCTTCGCGAGTTGCCGTACACGCAGTGCGCTCCGCAAGCCGTCATTTGACGTCGGATTTACGACCTGACGGAGTTCCGGCGTCTGCGGATCGGCGAAGAGCGCGGCCGACGGCCCCAGATCTTTCCCTTGTGCATGAAGATCGTCTGGGTGGCGACGCGCCGGGCAAAGCCCATTTCATGGGTCACGCGTACTCACGTATCACAGGATTGCCTTAAGCCCGCCACGGGGTGTCGAGGATGACGCCCTTCAGCGGAAACTCGAGCCGCGGCGTTGTCGTGACAGAGCGAGGCTCGAGCTTTTTCAGGATACGGTACCGCCCCGTCGCGTGGAGCTGCCGCACCCTGTCATCCTCGCTCAGAGCTGCCGTGGGCTGGCGCTTCATCGTCGATGAAGCAGCCGCCTTCACAGGAGCCGTCTTACTAGAAGGAAACAAATCGAACTGCTGCATCACATCTCAGGCTCACTCACGGACGTCCCTTCGGACTTCATCGTCCGGCAGATTCGCTATAAGCCATCCGCTCGCGCAAATCAGGAGAAATCATGGAAACCGTAGAGATCAGCAGTCGTAGCGACTTCGCGCTCTGGGCGATACAGCGTGCACAGGAGATCGTGACAGCGGAAGGCGCCGCATTTGCGATGGCCGCGCGCGACATGAATGACGAAGCAGATCGCGGCAGCGCTCGGCAAAGCCATCAGCGACGCCATGCTGGAAGTCTTCGACGGCCTTACAATCGAGTGAAATTCGAAGCGGCCGACGTTTCTGGCTTTACGTGTCTGACCAGCCCGCATCGTTCCACCGCGGCGGTGGTTGCAACTCTCGAGTCTTGACCGGAATCCGACCCCAAGTTGGCTTGGCGTAAGGAGTTCTGGAACTGCAAAAGAGGTCCTCTGGGACTTCAGGGATCTGTCGGAGATATTCAGGTTTCACGTGAGGGGCGCTTGGTCCCGAGCTCATAGCCGCCGACATCCTCGCTCAGCGACGTCAACCGATCCAGTGCCGACGCCCGCTTGGCGTCGCGAGCCGTCTTGAATGCCGCCACATCCGTTGCTCGCAAGCGCCGGTGACTGCCAACCTTTTCCGCTGGGAGCTCTCCAGTGTCCACCAAGCGGACCAGATACTGCCTGGACACGTTAAGTACCGCCATCTTGCGGTTATGAAACGGCGCGAGATCGGCATTCGGCTCGATCGTCAGGATAGCATAGGCCTCCGGCCAGTCGTCCCGTAGCCGGCCGCCAGATCCCGAAGTAGAACCAGTCACCTTTAGCGAGCGAGAAGCTGAAGCTCCTGTAGCTAAACTCCGAGGCCGGCACCAGGCAGCGGTGGGTCGGAAATGTCCTTCCTTTCGACCGAACGACGTTCACGGCGCGCACCGCCGTCGCGGGGGCACAGCCCCCACGGCAGCTCCACCATCTCCACATCGCCGTCATGGCGCCTTATGATCACGCGGCGCTCATCGAACGGGGCGTCGGACTGGAAAACGGTCGCACTCGTCATAGATAGAACATATCAGGAACGCTATTGAGAGATAGCCAGACCTAAGACGGAGGACGCATGTGCAACGATTACCGGCTGATGGTGGATGTCGCCTCGATCGTCGAGGACTTCGCCGAGCACAAGATCAAGATCCGCTTCGGCGAAGGCGCGCCGAACCTCGAAGCGCGTGAGGACATCAAGATCACCGATACCGGCCCCATCGTCCGGACGATCGACGGGACCCGCGATGAGGCCGAGCTCGTGCAGCGGCGCTGGAGCTGGCCGGGCCCCAACAAGCGTCCGGTTTATAATCTCCGGTCGGAGGGGTTCAATTCCAACCGCTGCCTGATCATCGCCGACGGCTTTTATGAGTTCACCGACCCGAAGGATCCGAAAAAGAAGCCCAAGGACAAGTGGCTGTTCACCAAGAAGGACGAGCCGATCTTCTGCATCGCCGGTGTCTGGCGCGAAACGCCGGAGGTGGGACAGGCTTTCACAATGCTGACGATGGAGCCAGGGCCTGACATCGCTCCGTACCACGACCGACAGATCGTCATCCTGGAGCGCAATGCGTGGGCTGATTGGCTCGATCCAACCGTTTCTGCGAAGTCCCTGATCAAACCGCTTCCGGCCGGAACGTTGGCGGTCGAACACGTAGGCTGAGACTTAGCTTGCACAAGCGAGCCGCCGTGAGGAGAATGGAGCTCACAATTGCGCCAACAGCAATCGCACGAGAGTTTTCGATCAGCAGCTGCTGTCGATCGGCAGTGTTGAAGAAGTCAGGCTTGAAGCCGGTAGAGTAGCTCGCTCAGACGTCTTTGAGGATGAGGCGACCACCTCGCCCTAACTGGCAGCGCATTGCTACTCGGCGAAAGACCCCGCCTCTACCTTCCCTAAGACGGTCAGATCCTGAACGATATGCGGTATAATGATGACGAGGTCAAAAAGGTGACCGGCCATTTTGCTCAGTGCAAAGCCGCGAAAACCCGGCAGTTGACATCGAGGTAGCGCAGCCCGCCCGAGGTTATCCGCGGAACTCGCGCCTCAGCGGTTTCTTGGCCCCGACGCCAGTGGTGCCACCTCGCTATTCGGCATCAAATCGTTCGAGCATCTTCTTGAGCCAGAGGTTCTGTGCACGAAGCTGTTCAGCCAGCAACCTCTTGAGGCGTTTGTTGTCTGCGTCCAGGGCGGCAAGCTCGTCGAGGGAAATCGGATTGTCGATGGGCCCGGTCTGTGCCTTTCGACCCTCGTGCCCAAGCTTCGAGTTGTGGGCGATCGTCTGGGCGGCGGCGCGCTTGGCGCGCTTTCGCGGAGTGCCGGTAGATGTCGTTCGAGGCTGCGATGCCGGTTGGCTCTCCTGTACTTGGACAACCGCTTCGGCCGGATGATCGGCCTCATAGTGCTTCGAGATTTCGACCTCTGCGCCGTTGGCAAATGATGTCGCTCCTAGTGCAGCAACGTCGACATGGTCAGCGCGTTCGTTGACAGACTCTGAATTGATCGGAGCAGCCCGCCTAGTTTCACCCGCGTCAGGCGTTCCAGGTGCTTCATCTGAATTGAACAGGTGCGACGCCGCATCTTCCACTTCGCGGGCCAAAGTCTTGAGATCTGTGTCTCCCCAGATTGAGTTCGTCTGGGCTTTTGGCTGTCGTCGCCCTGACTTGAATTCGACAACGAATCTCCGTTGTGGCGTCTTCATCTATTTTCGATCCTAGGCAAACCTTGAGAAAGCCAACGCCGATTGGCGCCGCTGCATTCCTGCTGGCGCACCAATACAGCCCCTCCTCGCGCGCATCAACTGCTCGCCAACCTCGCAGCTGGCGGGCCCTTCACCGCGAGAGCGGGAAACAGCAGGGCTACGTTTGCCGCGACGATGCCAAATGGGGAGCAAATATAAGCTTCGGCGTAACACGGAGGACGCCGATGAAAGCGTCGTCCGGTGCATTCCCGGTCCTGGTTAGTCGAGACCGAGCCTCTTGCGCAGTTCGGCATTTTCCGCTCGCAGCTTCTCCGCCAGTCGCTTGCGGAGCCGCTGGTTTTCCTCTTCCAGCTGGACAAGATCTGCCAACTCATCGCCGGCCGGTAGGGGCTTGGTGCTCTTGGTGTCCTTATACTCGACAGGTTTCGCAGCACCTTTCCAATGATAGTAGGTCTGCTCCGATATGCCGGCGCTCTTGATGGCGTCCTTGAGGGTGTTGCCTTCGCCGACTTGCGTCGCGATCAGCTTGAGCTTTTCGCTCTTCTCTTGCTCGCTATACCCCCTGCGTTTAGCAGCCGGCGTCTTTGATTGAGCTGGTTCGGAAGCCGCCTTCTGAGGTCGTGGCGACCTTCGCTTCTTAGCCGTTGGTTCTTTCACTTCCGCGTCCGTCGTTACAGCCGCAGCAACTGGTCCCGCATTACTCTCGTCAGCCATCAGCAATTCCCTCCTTGTCATCGCCTGTTTTCGGCTGAGCGCTCCACAGAGTCAACACAACCATCAGAGTCCTGCTTTACGGATAGTTGATGCTTGGCTTGAGCCTGGAGCCTGGAGCCTTGAGCCTGGAGCCTGGAGCCTGACGATCGACCATGAAAGGCTCCCAGCTATCACCTGAAATAAAATGGCGCCCTGCTTGCAACTACCCCCATTTTACCAATCGTGGCGACCGTACAGGATGGCTCAGGTTCGGCGCGAGCGCGAACGGTATTGCAGTATGATACCGCGGGGCACCGCCTACTTAGTCTAGATTCCACGCCCGCCCCTCACGGCCAAAGCGACCGTCATGGTTCATAGCTATCCTGAGGCGCAGCGCGTCCAGCGGCGAATACCCACTGAGCCGATTGATGGCTGCCTGCTCGCCAGGTTCTCGCACTCATTCAATTGAGTGGCGGCGAGGCCTTCGCCGCTAGGCAAAGATAACGCCAGTGAGCGCTTGTAAGACGCGCTGCCAAGCTCACGAAATGTCGAAGCGCTCGAGCATCTTCTTTAGCTGAACGTTCTGCAGATGAAGCTTTCGAGCGAGTTGGGTCCTCAGCATTTTGATTTCTTCTTCAAGTGTTCCCACTTCCTGGAAGAACACGTCACGTGAAGACGAGGGCTGCAAGCTTTGATGATGCTTTGAGGCGATGGCGCTCTGGGCAGCCATGTGGGGCTTGGCTCTCTTCCTACGTTCTCGACGCTTGACCAGCGGTTTGCTCTGCGACTTTGTGCTTGCCGCTCTTTTCGGAACCAACGAATTCGCTTCGGCACCCGATGGGTCGGCTTCGTTCCGCGCAGTCGTTCGAGCCAATTCAGTATCGATCGGCGGCTTTAACGCCTGCACGACTTCGCCATCACCTTTCGCCTCATCCGACGCAACCGATGCTTGATCAGCCGAACCGTCCTCATTGTGAGCAGATGCGCCGGCGGCTACCGTCGAGCTGGGCGGAAGTGCGGACGTATGCTCCACTTCGCTCTCGAGAGCCTTGGAGCCGGCGTCATTCCCGACCGAACTCTCTTGCGCTTTCGCCGATGGTCGCCGCGACGTCAATCGAACAAGGAATTCCCACGGTGTTTTCATTGTGTTCCCCCTTGAGCAAGCCGACTGCGATCCTGTTGAAGCTATTGCTTCCTCTCAACTTTCGAGACGGCAACACCATCGCGGTAACGAGCCTGAGCATCTGCATGCCACGGCCTGCGTGGCAAGGCCATTCCCCTCAAGTCTTGTACCGATCAAACGCCGTCAGCCTTTTGACCGGCGGGTCGGCCTCTTCCCACCGGTAGATCTCTGACCTCAGGAAGGCGAGCTCCGCAGCGAGCCGCTCCTCGTCGATTTCGATCCACCAGGATTTCGGACGGCCGTCGCTGCCATCCGACCAGCGGTATCCCCGAGCCTTCAGATGATCTTTCATGTCGAAGGGGCTGTGCTCGGCGAAGATGCGCACGCGTGAGCGCTGACTTGTCTTGAGAAGTT
>NZ_NWTH01000020.1:0-123805 GCF_002531555.1 Sinorhizobium sp. BJ1 | reverse complement strand
TCTGACAGCAACCGATCCATCGTCGCTGCACTGACCATTAGCAGTTTATCGCGAAGCTCGGTGTTCAGCTCGAGCCGGCCATGACGCTCAAGGGCTGGCAGTAAAATCGGAATCAGCGGCTTCAGGCGTTTCGAGCAAAGACGATCGGACGCTTCCCATAGAGCCACCAGCGCTTCCCTGACGTCGGGACCATACTGGACCACGTGCTGCCGAGCGGAAGGCGGCTCGGACCCACGATGGCGGAGCACTCTGATCGCGTGTTTGCGGTGATATCCGGTAACCGCGACGAACTCATCTAGGATCCTTTGCTTGTCCGCCCGACAGCTCGATCGATATCGCTCGATGATCGCCTCAACCAGTTCCGTCCGTGTTGCCATGCTGATCCGCCGTGCCATCCATCCCCCGAGCCGGGACAGCGAACCATGACCATCCCATCGGGAGCATCAACACTATCGGTAACATTTTGCTTGAGGCAATGCGGGGTCAAATCTTCCCTTCGCTTGACAGCGGCCGCTCGACGAGCTCATCTCAAAACTAAAATGCAACTGTAATGGTAGGACGGGTCTACGTGCGTAAGACGGACTAAACTGCCCGACAGCTCGTCGTCAGCTTGCCTGATTATCGTTCGCAGCAGGGCCAAAGCAGCAGACTCACTACGAGAGACTTACGCCGAAGGGATCGCGAATCACCATGTATAATCGAATCGATGGTTCATCCACACACGTTACACAAGCTGACGAATCGAGTCAGCCGGTGGACGGTGACAGATTTACAAAAACAGTTGCGGATCTTGCGCTGCGGCGCAACCTGCTGCATTGGGAGTTGCCCGACAAAATGGGAGCCTGCTTCAGCATGCCGCATACCTCGGATGCAAGTTTTGACAACTCAGACTCGTCCAGCGCCAGTACCCCCTCTCCCGGAAGGCCGAGTACCTCCCTGTTTGAATACAGGACGGCGGAATTGCTTGGGGCGAATGTGGACGGCATCTGCGTTGGGCTGACTACGGAGTGGCTCCTCAATCTCCACAACACAGAATCCCGAATGACTGCGCTCATGCCCGGATCGGACGGGCACGGCACAGCGGCTGAGTGGCAGAAGCAGTATGAGCAACTCAGGAGTTCATTGCGCAGGGAGGGGAGAGAACCTTCCAAGGCCAACAGTGAGGCAAGATACACCGTGTTTTGCGAAGCGGGTTTGGAACCGTCCAGGAAAGAGAAGGTATACACATTCGACGAGCCTGAGAGCTTCTCGCGCATGCTGAGCAAAATCACCGTCGACGGATCGAAATATTTGCTCAGCTTGCGTTTCGCCGGAGCTGAAGGGCACACGGTTGCGACGTCGTCGTCGAAAGGAAGCACCATGCTCTTCGATCCTAACCATGGAGAATTTACTGTTGAATCAGACCGCGTGCGGGGCTTGTTCCAAAGTCTCGCCAATCGTTACAGGAAACCCAACGGGCTGCATTTGTTGACAGTCACCACACAAAAGATGTGATCCCTGCGGACCGTTGGCGATTGACCCTTCTCTGAAGGCGCGTCCGCGCCCCGGTGCTTCATCAGCAGAAGGCAAAACAGAGTGTCGTTCTCAGGCGACGGGTTTGGGCGGATCGATGCATCGACGGTGTTGGGATCTGTGCTAGGTCGGGGCGCAGCTTCACGGCTCAGTGACGATGCATGCGCAGGACCGACCGCGTCGGGCAATGCGGCTCAAGCGATGTATCTCCTCTACGGCATTGCATTCGAGGCGCACCAGCAAAACAGCACGAGCGGCCGCAGTGCCTCGAATGCCGCTTCCGTCTCCTACTTCAGGATACGCCACCGGCTGGCGTCCGGAAGCGAATACTGCTCTGTCAGGCAAAGGGCAATCTCGTGCAGGTGACGGCAAAGTACGCACCGATGACAAAGGAACGAACCAGGTTGATATCGTCATCGAAGGTTTTGGGGCCGCCTCGCTCCACGACCACACGGGAGGATTATGCCCTCCTGGAGCAGAGGGACAATCCGGTTCTGGCCGCGCGGAGAACTTTGCGGGATCCCCTGGTAGCCATTATCATCTGCGCTTGGGCCCCGAGACCGTCGCGCTACGCGCATTCCAGCGCATGGTTTATGATCAGAACGGAAACGACACGCCAAGTTCCTGTTCCTGCCCCTGAATGATGCCAGTGCTACGGATCCTAATCGCGGCGGCACTCATTGGGTGGCTGCTGCTCCTTGATCGCCGCGAGCGGGCCAGGCCAGTCGCCTATCACTACGACCCCAGGGCCCACCAACAGCGCCATGGCAGCAGACCTCGCAGGCTGGGCGCTCGCCTGCAGCAGCCCGCCTAGCCCAGCAGCAGAACGGTTATGATTGCGGCGTGTTCGTGGTGGACGGCACGCGGGCGCTGGTTAGCATATTGGCGCAAGGAGAGCTACCCGGGCACGAGCCGCTGCACCTCGACAACCTCGTCGCCAATCGGCCGGCGCTCCAGGCTGGCTCGGCTCAGGGCGGCAACCACAGCCGTGGAGGAGAGCCATTCAAATGCCTGAAAGACGGATTTCACCACCGATTCTGTGGTCATCACCCAGCAGTAGCGGCCCCTTGAGCGGCTATAAAAAGCGGCGCGCGGCCGTTGCATTGTAGAGCCCTTAAGCGAGTCGAGCCAAGACATCCGCATCGTCGGCATCGGTATTGTTGTGTGTCTCATTCGGCGACGGCTGGCTCGATGTGCGCAGGAAGGGCTGTTGCCTGCCCTACCGGGTGTTCGACGAGGACCAGCGGGTAACCTATGCGCGGACGTTGCAGCAGCTCGCTGTCGTGATGCTTGGAGCATCTGGTCGACGAACCTGTTCATTTGGCAGGCCGGCGCAGCTCTTGATCCTGGCGCTGCGAATGGAAAGTTGCGACTGGACATCCAAAGCCGGAGCCTGGGTGTCGAGGATTGCGTCGACCGGCGGCCCGTCCCGCACTGGCGCATGGGCTGCGGTCCGGCTTCACGCCCGAAATCCGCAGGCTGATCTCGGAAGCCCGCTGCCCGATCGGCAGTCGCTGCATAAATCAGTGACCCGGATGGCGAGTTCCTGCAACA
Source organism: Sinorhizobium sp. BJ1 (assembly GCF_002531555.1). NCBI lineage: Bacteria > Pseudomonadati > Pseudomonadota > Alphaproteobacteria > Hyphomicrobiales > Rhizobiaceae > Sinorhizobium > Sinorhizobium sp. BJ1. The sequence continues at coordinate 120,739 of NZ_NWTH01000020.1, read as the reverse complement.
ACGCGGACGCAAGTCGGGGCTTGTTGCGCGGTCGCCGCTAGTTTCTCAAAGTCCGGCCCTCAATGGAAACACCGGGGCCCTCAAGCCGATGTGTTCGAATGCATTCGTTCGCACATTTCATGGTTTGGATAGGCCCCATAAAAAAAATGGATTTTCCGAATCTTGCCGGATGATGCATAGCGAAGCTCCCGACGCGTGCCTCGCCGACGCTACCTTCGTTAGGGCATGACATACGACAATAGAGAAAGGCTGTCAGATGAAGAACGTCACATACCTCTTGGACCCGGAGTCTTTTGCACTGTTGAGATTGCCGACGGTGTCGGCCTCGCGCCGATCTTTGGTTTGCTCGGTTGCCGCCTAGTGCAAATTTGACGACTCGCATGCGCTATTCTTAGATGAAGAAGGACTGCGCGATGGGACATGGACGGAAGGCATGATGAATATCTCAAGCACGGAAACCATTTGAACTCGTAAAGGACAGTCGAGGTTGCCCTAGCACCGGCGCAGGATCGGGGCTCCCCCAATCCGCCGTGTCGCCGGCAAAACAGCGAATAGGCCCGTGGAACAGGAAGGTAAGGGCACTTGTCTGCCGCGCCTCCCAGACAATCGGAACCGAAAACACGGTCCACCGCTATTGCACGCCTCTTACTGCGCCATTTTGCAAATTTAACCCGAATTTTCGGAGGTATATCTTATGAACCGTAGGACCGTGCTGATGCTCGCATGCACCGCAGCAGTCGCCACATGGCTCGTAGCCTCGCCGGACGTGCGGGCGGACCCCGTTGCGGATATGTGTTACCTTTTTTGCCCATTGGAGCAGGATGACACCGTTGGCGCGTTTTGTTCATCTTTTTGCTCCTCATCTCCGTCCCTTCCGCTTCCAACGCACCCTCAGAGCGGAAGCGAGGTAGAGAGACAAATTCCGACTCGAACCACAGACGCTGCGAGCCGAACGTCAGAGAAGCCGTGACAGGAGTAGTGCAATTCAGGCCTTGGCGGATCGTCTGGGTCTCGAAGAAACGCTCTCCAGTTGCAGAGCCGCTGTCAAGGATCGGTAACGAGCTAGTTTAGTTTTCATCCATAAACAAGGAGCGGTTGTTCCGGCGAGCGATGAATCTCGGTTTGCGCAGCAAGGCCCGGCGATTTCAGGTATCCTGGATCATGCCACTGATTCCAAGTCCTGCCCCCGCCGGAGCCGACAATGCGCAAAGAACGCATCGTCCAACTTAGCATATCCGCGACATGCGCGAGCAGACGGGCGCGATAGAGACCCATCGTGCACGAGACGTCCTGATCGATCTCCGGATATCGTCGGAGCGCGCTCGAGCCCTTTCGGCGGAAGAGGTCAGGGATGCCCTGGTGGACGCGGCCGATGTCATCAGGACACTGAAAATCCTCTTGGGACGGATTCCGTAACCGTGCCAATCCGAAGGCAAGGCCCTCGCCGCCCCTCGACGCTCAGCGACAAACAGAAGCAGGACGTGCGCGACGATTTCGCGACGGGGATGAGTGTCTTAGCGATCGCACGGAAATTCGCGACCAGCCGACAGCACATCATGCGCGTACGAGCTGAAAGTTGATCTGGCAGGAGATTTCGACGTGACGCTGACTAAGCTTGAAAGGCAAGATGCGGTAGCATCGAGCGAAGGCAGCGATCTGATCAGGCTTTATGAAGCTGTTGCGGATCTTTTACAGTTCGCCAGAACAAGGTCGACAAACTTAGTCGCTATGGGATAGGCCGCCTCCTCGACCGACTCGATCGATACCATCCGCGACGCCAGCGAGCAGACTGGCATTGCAGGGACTCCTAGTGCACGGGACGTTCTAGTCGATCTCCGGATATCGTCGGAGCGCGCTCGCGACCTCTCCGCGGAAGAGGTCAGGGAGGCCCTCGTCGACGTGGCGGACGTTATCAGGACACTGAAGATCGCGTTGGACCGGACCGACTGAGCCGGCCGCAGCGCCTGCGCGCATTGACGGCGCCTGTCGATTGGAACAAAATAAGAACATTGACGGAGGTTCTCATGACTCATGCAGAAGAAGTAATTGAGCGCGCTCATTCGGTCGTTGCGGCTTTACGGGCAAAAAGAGAGCGCGAGGCAGAGCGGCGCAAGGAGGTGTTTGGGCGCATCGACGTCTCCAAACCGTCGCCCAAGCCAAATGGTAGCATTCAGCTGAGCCTGAAATTGCAATGAGCTCACCACTAAGAAAGGCAGACCGCGCCGAGCTGGATGGGAGGTCGAGCAGCGCTCGCCTGGCACGATGAAGATCCGCGGGCAACGATCGTCACGCTGTTGCTCGACTGCAAGCATCTGCGCGAACAGCTTGCGCTTGCCGAGCAGTTCATCAGTCGAGGAATCTCGCGCGGATGGTCCCCGCAGTTTCAGCGGCCCGAGGACTGAGGCAGCCAAGTGCAGACATTTAGCTCGTGCCCTGGCCAGCTAGGGACGCTCGCATGGCACCACTCCGACGGGCTGGAACCGGGACGGATTGACCGGCCCGGCGCAGGAGCGCCTACGCCACGACACATAGAGGAGCGCAAGGCCGTCCGCGAGTGCATCGCGGGCCTTGGCGACAAAGGCGAGATCATCGTCGACTTCGCTGCCGTCGGACACGCCGAAGAAGAAGCCTTCGGTCGGCGGCAGGGTACGCTGCGGATCGCCGTTTCCAGGCGCTCGAGATCGTCGGCGGTCAGCTGAAGATTGCCTCAGGCTCCGGCCTTCTCGGCGCAGTTGGAAAGCGCCTTCCGGCCCTCCGCCTGCTTTGCTCCGCCACAGGCAGTGTGGAAAACGAGAGTCGGGCGGATCAGCAAGGCCACAAAAACGACGGTGCCGGGGCCAGCATGCTCCTCCTGGCACCGCCGCACCGACCTGCCCTGCTCTGAACCTCGTATAGGGATGCGCGGCGGTAACGGCACGAGCCGAGCAATCGCGGCCGCAGTGTCTGCGTCAGTGATCAGCGGCACGATGATTGAGGAATACCCGACGGATCCGAGCCTCCTGCGTCCCTGCCTTGTATGCGCGGGGACACCCTACGCGCACATCATAATTCCGATGAAATAGCTGGATCGAAAAAGTGGCTGCGCATCCCCGAATACGAAAAAGCCTGCCGCGGGAGGAGGTGCGGCAGGCTTTCCCAAAAGAACCGAACAGCGACTGGGAGGAGGAATGCCGCTGTTCCCACAGACGTCCCTGGGAGGAGGAGTGGGCCGTCTGAAATACGAAGCTCTGCGGGAGGAGACGCATTGCTTCGATAACTGATCATACACCGCCGCCGATCACTTCCTACGCATTTTGCTGCAATGCAGCAATGCATCGCGCGCAGAGCTGAAAGGCTGCGGATCACCGGTATCGCCTTGCAGTGTTGCTGTTAGCGAGCAACCGACGCGCGGGCGATACTTGCGGATGTCCGCGGGTCGAACGTAGGTCTGTTCACAACCGCCAATGCCTACGATTTCGATCACCTTCGCGCAGATCCTCCATGGCGATCGCACCTTGGATTGCTACATGCGAGAAGCCGAAGCGGACTGAACCGCCGGTCAGTGTTCCCGTTGATACATTATGCGATCTTCGTGGCCCAAAGGGTGAACATCACCGCAACAAGGCTTGCGGGGCTCGTGCAAGCACAATTCTGTCCGGCGCTTCGCCTAGTCTGTAACCGACAGCACTGCGCCCTCATTTCTGTCAGTCAACTCGGCGCGCGGCGATCCCGAAAGCCCGCGTTCGTTCACCTGACCGAAGCACGGGTCTAGACGGCTTGCTTCTCGCTCCGACCTCGGTCGTTTAGCGCCCGCATTATCGGCGACGCGCCGATTGTGTTGTGTAACTCCTCTTGAAGTAGCGCCAAACTCCTGATTAATTTCCTCTAGGTAGGCGGAGGCAGCCAGAGTGACCCTGATCGAACCACCACCAACTCGTCAGCGCCTTGAAGATGACGGCTATCTTGTCGTACCGCGCTTTCTTTCCGACGAACGGGTGCGCCTGCTCAATGCGATTGCGACCGCGGCGCGCACGTCATGCGCTGCGGATCATCTCGGCCGTGACCGCTACGCCGGTCGCGTTGCGGAAATGGCCGAGCTACCCCAACTGGCCGACGTTCTATGCTGGCCGGAGCATTTCGAACTATTGAGGCGGCTGGGATTTACCGATCCTAAATGGTTCATGGCCTTCCTGCTTCAAAAACCTCCTGGCGGAGAGGCTTTATACTGGCATCAGGACTGGTGGGGCTGGCGCCATCATCTGAGCTACAACCGGGCGCCACCGCTAATGTTTATGATGTTCTATCTCGTAGATACGACGTCAGAGAATGGATGCCTTCGCGTCCTACCTGGCACCCACGTGAAACCGCATCCATTGCACGAAGTGACCGCGTTGGCGGACTATATCTCAGACTCGTCGTTCGATGTGCCCGAGCTCTTTGGGCGGGTTGAGGGTGAGATCGACGTTCCGGTCTCCGCAGGCGATCTTGTCATCCGTGACGCACGCCTGCTTCATGCGACACACGCCAATCGCTCAGCACAATGGCGTCCGATGCTCAGCATTTCGGTCGCTGGAGCATATGCGACCTTGCCATCAGTTATTCGGCGGACGATGGAAATTAAACGCCCAAAAATCGAGAAGACTTGGCCCCCTAGCCTGTGGGATCAGGTCAAAAACGATCTGTCCATCTGCCCTAGCGTCGGAACGGCGCTTAAGATCGACCGTGTTCCGAACTTCAGGAGTCCGACTCATCAATGATGACAGCCACTTGATCGGTGTCGACGTTGTCACCGACAGCGATCTCAAATTTTGCGACTACACCCCGAACCGTCGAGCGCACTATCAGGAGCGTTTTCGCCCTTTCGAGCGTGAAGAGATGGGTGTCCTTCTCTACGGCATCACCCTCGCTGACATGGACTTCAACGACCGTTCCGCCGACCGGCGCCGCGATCTCAACCATCAAACCCTCCGAAAATCGTCGGCGCCCGCAAGGGTCGACTTCCACAGGCCATTCGGCTCGGATGGGTCATCGAGGTTCTGGACGAGCAGCCAAAGTGTCTTGATCACATCAATTCCAGCTAAATTGACAAGCTGTCCGGACCAAGCGGTCAGAGAAGCAGTCGTCGTCCAGTTGACCACGAATGATATGAGATCACCGTCAACGAACCCGACAAGGTCGCCCTTTACGCTGCCCCCGCTGCCGCTGACCGGACTCTCGTACGTACCCGTCAGTGCCTGACCAGCCATCGCGATCGTCATTGTCGAGCCAAGCTCGTTAACCCAATCGCCCGAGAAGTCGATGGTCGCGCCTGCTGTGGCGGCAGCCTTACTGAGCATCTTCGTAGTCAGCATAAGTCCTCCCGAATCCAATCAAACGCCAACTTGATTTCCTAGCGCAGAATTTTCGTCAACGAACCGAGCACCACAACTTGCGGGTTTACAGCTCATTCTAAAATACCTTAACGCGACGCGATCCACAAGAGACGGCAGACCTGACATTCGGCCATTATCTTAGCCAATCGGCTTATTTACATCGCTACGACCGCAATTGTTGGTGCCGGCACGTCGCTCATTGGCGGTCTTAACTCGTATCAAGCCTCTGATGGTCCATCTACTTCTGCGCGATACTTGCTTAACGCATAGCGAGGTATGGCAGACATCCCCGATTTCTCTGACCGTGAGGATCTATGTCTACGCCTATAGCTAGCCCTAGAACGATCCATATGATCGAGGCGGTACCCGATTCGCCTTGAGGGTTCCCCTCGACATTTGCGGCGTCACACCCGCCCAGAAACTGAAAATGGCCGCGTGAATTCTACAGTCAAACCCCGTTGCAACGGGGAGGATTACCGAAGCATCGCGTGGTCGCGGACACGCGAGTTGGCTCGGTACACCATTCGCTCGCCTCTCGAGAAGGCCACTTGGTTAACCGGAGCTGAGAAAACACTGCCGCTGGAAGGCCAAAGCGCCCACCTGACACACCAATGCATCGGCTATATCGGCCAAGGAAACACGGGCTTGATTGCGGGAGCGATCATGCGTGCTCCTGGATCGGCATGTTTCACATCGGATTTGATCCGCATGGTTGGTTTCCTTTCTGGCGCATGTCTGCGGACGGTGAATATTAGCGTCCACTTGCAATGTGGCGTTGCGGTGCTACCATGATCTTGTTGTCTGTCATGGGGGCTCGCATGCGTATCATGGGTGGAGTAATCGCCGCGCTGATGCTGGTCAGCAGCGCCGAGGCGCAATCGATTAGTGCAGGTAGTACTTGGGTGAACGACGGTGGGTCGGAACTGACGATCGTTTCCATATCGAATGAAGGTGAATTGACCGGTACCTATGTCAACAAAGTCACAGGCTTCGATTGTCAGAATGAAACTATGGCCGTGAAAGGTTGGCTCGACGGTAATCTGTTAAGCTTCACGGTGCGGTGGAAAAACGCGAACAAGGACTGCGCATCGATCACCAGTTGGACGGGCTATTTCGCAGCCGGAAAGATCTTCACCGATTGGGATTTGGTGTACACGGCCGCAAACACTGGGCTTCCGACGCATCTTAAGGAAAGCAACGTCTTCCGACCGAAGTGAAATCGACGCCTACTCAGGCGAGAACACTTGAAATACTTTGCGGACTTCCGCGGCTTTGTCGGGGTCGCCGTGAACGTTGTCGCACTAGCGGTGATCTTCAGCGCAACGCTGGTCGATGCCGCGAGCAATCTCGCGTCGGCGACATAGTCAATACCGACAGGACGTATCTTGACAGAAGCCGCGTTCTAAATCATCGCCTTGAGAGGAGTTGAACCAACGACCCTGTTGTTATGAAATCCCTCCGTCTCAACTTCCCCAGTAACGGACATCAGCTCGCGTGGATGGAACGGCCGATTTGGGCCGACTGCCGACCGTCCGCTGCTAGGAGGTGCAACACGAAAACCGGACACATAACCCACGGAATTACCGCAGGACGGTGGTCGGCGAGCGAGTTTTCAGCAGCCTATTGATGTGCGACTTCGGAAGCCGCCGACATCAGTTCCTCGGGATTCGGCGCCCTGAACGTATAGCCAACCTCCAAAACTTCAGTGAAGCGCCAGCGTACGATCCCCGCCCGGTCCAGTAGGAACTGACCGACAAGCTGCGCCTGGCCGGAAGCCATCATCTGCTGATCGGCTTCCGTAATCTCATATCCTTCCTTCTTGTTGAGAAACTCGTTCATTGCCATTACGTCCATAGGCTCGGGCAACTCGCCCGGGAGATGGATCCGTATCGCCATGACCGTGTCCATCCCGACCTCACGCAAGCCGAAAGCGCGGTGCGAGGCCCGCTCCGGGTCGGACGCCGCGAGAAGATCTGGCATCGGGTGGTAACGGAAATAGAGTCGCGCGCGTTCGATCGGCGTGTTGACCACGGTCAGGCATTCGACCCCTTTCTCACGCAGGGCAGGATTAAGTTGCGCCATCGCCGCCACATGACGTCGGCAGAAAGGACAATGCAGGCCTCGAAACAAACCGATCAGTAAGGGACTGCGGCCCCGAAAATCATCGAGCGCGATTTTGCCTTCGCGCGAGATCGCATCGAGGACAACATTTGGCGCCCGGTCGCCCGGCTGCAGCGGGCGGTCGACATTGCTTGTGGCCATGGACAACCTCCTCGCAAGAAAAGGCAACACGACAAGCGCTTCGGGTTTGAGCCCGTGCTGGGCGCAAACTTCCCGCGCCAGAGTAAGTTGGCGTTTGGCTTCTGCCACATTGCCGAGGTCGAGATTAAGCGCTGCAAGCCCATCTTAACACGGAAAAAGCATCTGCGGTTCGCCCGTCTCCCGAGCCGTCATGAGCGCTCGCTATAATAACGGACAGCGAGTTCCGGCTTCCGTGCATTGGTGGATTTGCGCCAGCGCCTGGACGATCAACGGCACCGCCAGATGCTGACGTTGGTCGAGCGAACAGTGGATCTCGATTGCCTTCTCGGCGGCCGGTACACCTCCCAGTGTTCAACGTCTTGAAACTCGGGCGGCCTGGATGTGACCGGATGCCAAATGTGGCGAATGACCTCACACGAGAGCACTCCCGAACGCTATTGCGCTGAAGGTCCGGTTCCCGACCTCGTCAAGTCTGAGACGACCAAGGTCATCAACGGGTCGATTTTTTCGTTCTCTATCCGTCGTGGATGGGTGGAGGGCGGAAGTTCACTGTGATGGCGATCAACGTCTGCAGTGTAGACTGAGCGGTCTTCCACTGAGCGGAGCGATTTATACAGGAGCACCCAGTGCTCTGTATCGGTTTCCCAGGTTTCCTTTACACAGGCCAATGCTGCAGCAACTTCGTAGCCATGCCGCTCATACAGTCGTCTTGCACCTGCGTTGTTGTTGGCGACGATGACTCTCATCCGACGAAGCGCCTCTTCCCCGCTACTTGTTCCGCAAGGTTGAGCAGCCGCGAGCCAAGTCCTTGCCTCGGTATTCGGGATAGCAGGCCGGCACGTTGACATACCAGCTTTCCAGTGCCTTGTTTTCCAGCTTTTGAAGCAGCCGAAACAGGGCGGGGAAGTCGTCGCCAATTAGCTTGGGTTCGGAACCAATTGGATAGCCAGTCAGACTTGCTACAGCACCGTCCCCAAAGTCCACAACCACGATCCGGCCTTCGCGTACCTTTTCGATTTTACGAGCGCGACCAACTTCCCAAGGGTCCTGGCCGTCTTTTGCAGTCCCTCCCAAATTTACAGGGGCAAACCCTCGCCAGCGAAGTTGACGAGATCAGCCAGCTCCTTTGCATCTGTTTCGCTCGCGACTCGTAGCGGTGGCGCAAGCTGGATCATTTGGATCCTCCGGAAGCGCTCGGGCGGAGATTTATCATAAGAGGGGTCGGTTCCCGCTGAGGGTGAAATGACACCCAAAGCATCTGGTTTGCGGGCAACGATATTCGCCGGTCAGCAAGAATTCAGGCTACTGGTCGCGTTCCTTGAGACGGTCGCGAGACGTTGAGGGAAATCCCTCATTCACAGCGCGCCTGTCGACGCCTATGGTCATCGGCATGTCAACACCAACGATGGAGAAAACAATGGCGACCGAGCAATCCGAAGACAAGCGCCCGACCCCGGATCGTGCCGAGGACAATGCGTTCTTTCCCTCTCCCTATTCGCTCAGTCAGTTCACCTCGCCGAAGTCCGACCTCAGCGGCGCGGACTATCCCAATCCTTACACGGGAAGGCGCTGGAAGATTCTGATGATTGGTGCCGACGAGCGCTATCTGCTGACCGACAACGGCACGATGTTCTCGACGGGGAACCATCCCGTGGAAACGCTACTGCCGATGTACCATCTCGACAAAGCCGGCTTTTCGTTCGACGTCGCGACGGTGTCCGGCAACCCCGTCAAGTTCGAACTCTGGGCGATGCCGTCCGAGGATGCAGAGGTGAAGGGCCTGTTCGCGAAGTATCGCGACCAGTTCAAGAAGCCGCTGAAGCTCGCTGATGTGATCAAGAAGAACCTCGGTGACGACTCCGACTACATCGCCGTCTTCATCCCTGGCGGCCATGGCGCCCTGATCGGCTTGCCCGAGAGCGAAGAGGTGAAGGCGGTCCTCGAATGGGCCGCAGCCAAGGACAAGTTCATGATCTCGCTGTGCCACGGGCCGGCAGCCTTCCTCGCCGCAGGCATCGGAAAAACGAAGGACAGCTACATCTACAACGGCTACAAGATCTGCGCCTTTCCAGACAGTATCGACGCAAAGACGCCCGATATGGGCTACATGCCCGGTCATCTGACCTGGGCCTTCGGCGAGAAGCTGAAGGCGCTCGGCTTTGAGATCGTCAACACCGATATCTCCGGCATGACCCACCAAGATCGGAAGATGCTGACCGGCGACAGTCCGCTCGCGGGCAATGCGCTGGGCAAGCTTGCGGCCAAGGCTCTCCTTCAGGAAGTCGCTTCCGCTTGAATGACAGAAGCGGGACGGGTGTCATGGGTTTCCCAACATCCGTCCTGCATCCTGCCTCGCAGAGATTTGCCGCTCCGATTGATGGACGGAAGGTATGGATCCGATCGTCGACACTGTCATCGCCATTGAGACCAGCGACGACCTCCCGTCGATCCAGCAAGCCGTGCGAGCCGTCTCGCAACCGCTCGGCTATGACCGCTTCGTCTTGTTCTCCGCCTCCCCGGCGCGAGATGAACTGGTCGAGAAAATCTATTGGGTGGAGGGCGACTGGTTCGGTGACGGCGAGACCGTCGATGCCCAAACCTATGTCCGCCGCTGCCCGGTGACGCGTCATGTGCTCGAGACGGACGAACCGTTCTTCTGGACCAAGACCGTCTCGGCGCGCGGCGAGAAGTATCGCGTGGTCAAGGGCCCCAGAGGCGCCGGGATCCATGGTTTGCAGGTTCCCATCTTTGGCCGCGCTGGTCTCGAAGGCGCGATGAGTTTCGGCGGGACGCACATCGATGGAGCGGTGCGAACCCGTCTCATGCTGACGATCGTCGGCGCGGCAGCGTTCCGTTCGGCCCGCCGCCTGATCGAAGCACGCGAGCAGAAGGGAACGGTGAACCTCTCTGCACGTGAGAAGGAAGTGTTGCGCTGGATCGCCGCCGGCCGTCGTCAAGCCGACATAGCGGCGACGCTCGGCCTGTCCGAGCGGACTGTGGAGAACCATCTGCGCCGCATACGGCTTCGCCTGGCGGTGGCGACGACGGCACAGGCCGTCAAAGTCGCCATCCAGGCCGGCGAGATCGAGGGCTGACGCAAGGCGCGGCGTTTTGTTGTGCAGGAGTGACGAAATGGGCAAGACCATCCTTATAACGGGCGCCGCAACCGGCTTCGGCCGCGGTGTCGCGCGTGGCCTCGCGGCGCGCGGCCACAAGGTGATCGCGGGCTGCCAGATCTGGCCGCAGGTCTGGGAATTGCGCAATGCGGCGAAGGTGGAAGACGTCGAAATGCAGGTCATCAAGCTCGACGTGCTGAACGAGATCGACCGCACCAGCGCACTCGGGCTGGAGATCGATGTCTTGTTCAACAATGCGGGCATTATGGAATCGGGGCCGATGGTGGAAATCCCGATGTCCGTGTTCCGCTCAGTCTTCGAGACCAACGTCTTCGCGGCGCTAGAACTCGCGCAGGGTTTCGCTCGCGCCATGGTGAAGCGTGGCTCCGGTCGGATCGTTTGGACGTCGTCCGTGGCAGGTTTGGTCAAGGTTCCGTTCGATGGCGCCTACGCCGCCTCCAAACACGCGGTCGAGGGCATCTGCTCTGCCATGCACGAGGAGCTGAAGCCCTATGGCGTTGAAGTCACAACGGTGAATCCTGGTGCCTTCCGCACCGGGTTCAACGACACCGGCATGGAGAGCATGGACCAGTGGTGGAACCAGGGCGAGCGTGTCGTCGATCACTGGCCTGTGCGCGAACTCACCCACCAGCATGATCCCGCCGAGATGATAGAAGCCATCATCGAGGTGATCGAAGCTGACAAGCCGCTTTACCGCACGGTCCGACCCGTCAGCGCCGAGGAGATGGTCCGCAAGGAGCAGGCTGAAATCTGGAACCGGCAAGTTTAGCGGGCTTCGCGACATTGTGACCAGATAAAACGATGCATTGCAAGGCATCGAATATGCACTTCAGGAAGCCGCTCACGATGTAGGCAATGCCTGACCCATTGTCGTTTCGACAAGCGGTGACAAATCCCAAGCGGTGGGAAGCCGCAACCGTCCCGGCGATCCGATCTACTCCCAACCGATAGAACAAGTCTCAGTATGTGCACTTCGAAATTTCCATCCGTTCGGCCAAGACGCTTACGCAAGGATGGCATGCTGCGATTCCATATTTGCAGAAACACATGTAACCGCCGACGATCTCGTTTATCCGCTCTTCGTGGAGGAGGATATTGCGGAGAAGCTGCCCATCGCTTCAATGCCGGGCATCTTTCGTGTACCGGAACGGCAGCTTGCTGAAGAGGTGGCCGCTCTTTATCGCGAAGGCGTCAAAGCCATTATTCTCTTCGGTGTTTCGCATCACAAAACTGAGGAGGGGTGCGATTCCTGGGATGAAAACGGATTGCTTGCGCGGATGATCAGAACCGCAAAGCAGGCAGCGCCGAATATGGTGGTGATCTGCGACAACTGCGTATGCGAATATACGACGCACGGCCATTGCGGCGTGGTGGTAAACGGCCACGTCGATAACGATCTGACGCTTGAAAACCTGGCCAAACAGGTCATCGCCGCCGCGCGGGCGGGCGCCGATATTGTAGCGCCGTCGTCGATGATGGACGGGCAGGTAGGATACTTGCGTCAGTCGCTGGACGCGGCGGGTTTCTCCGGTATGCCGATCATGGCCTATTCGACCAAGTTCGCCTCCAGCTTCTACGGTCCTTTCCGGATCGCCGCGCAAAGCAGCGTCCGGGGCGATCGCAGAGGTTATCAGATCGATCCGCCGAATGGTCGGGAAGGCATTCGCGAATCCCCTCTCGACGAAGCCGAAGGCGCAGACATACTGATGGTCAAGCCGGGCATGCCCTATCTCGACATCCTGGCGCGCCTGCGTGAAAAAACGAACCTACCGATCGCCGCCTACCAGGCAAGCGGCGAGTACGCGATGATCAAGTTCGCCGCTGCGGCCGGGGCCATCGACGAAAAGGATGCGGTCCGCGAAACACTCGCTGCATTCAAGCGTGCCGGTGCGGATCTGGTCATCAGCTATTTTGCCCGCGAGTTCGTTCGAGGAGCGTTTGATGAGTAGTGGTCATCTGCGTACTCGCGCTTCAATGCATGGAAGAAGATTGGGCCGGTTGGCACGTGCGAACCAGTCGGTTCCTGCAAGCAGCCGCAAGTCAATCCTGGAACCGTGTGGTGATAAAACTCAGTTCCAACAATAGAAAGTCCGAGAGAAACAATGGTTCTACCCAAGTTCATGAATGAGATAGAGATCGCCGCTCCTGGCGGTCCAGAAGTGCTCAAGCTGCGGAAATCGTCTGTGCCACAGCCGAAGGCCGGAGAGATACTGGTCAAGGTCGAGGCTGCGGGTGTCAACCGACCGGACGTCATTCAACGTCAGGGGCACTACCCGATGCCGCCTGGCGTCAATCCGATCCCCGGTCTTGAGGTTGCCGGAACCGTGGTCGCTGTCGGCGACGATGTCACCGATTACCGGATAGGCGACGAAGTGTGCGGCCTGACCAACGGGGGTGGCTACGCCGAGTACTGCCTGGTGCCGGCGACGCAAGCCTTGCCAGTCCCGGTCGGGATGACGGCTGTCGAGGCTGCCGCTATACCCGAAACCTTTTTTACAGTGTGGGCTAACCTGTTTCAAATGGCGGGAGCCAAACGCAGTGACGCGGTCCTGATTCACGGTGGGACGAGCGGCATTGGCACCACCGCACTTATATTGTGCAAGGAACTCGGTATCGAGGCCTTTGCAACCGCCGGATCCGAACAGAAATGCGAGGCTATTGCGGCCCTCGGCGGCAAGCCGATCAACTATCGCAGCAGCGATTTTGCGGCCGAAGTGCTCGCACAGACAGGCGGGCGCGGTGTCGACATCATTCTCGATATCATGGGGGGCTCCTACGTTAAGGGGAACCTGACAGCCCTGGCGCGCGACGGACGGCTGGTGGTGATCGGCTTCCTTGGAGGAACCGTCGCGGACGGCGTTGATCTCCAGGCCATGGCCTTGAAGCGCGCAACGATCACCGGCTCCACCATGCGTGCGCGCACCGCGCCGGAAAAGGCGCAGATTGCCGCCGAGCTTCGCGCGCAGGTCTGGCCGCTTTTGGAAGCGGGCAAGTGCCGACCGATCATCCACCATGTTTTCCCGCTGGCCGACGCGTCGTTGGCTCATGCCATGATGGAAAGCGGGGATCATGTCGGGAAAATCGTTCTCCGGGTTGATGACGAATGACCAGCCTATTGCTGTTTCTCTCAGGAAAGGGAGGTTTGAATGTCCTTGATTGACACTGCTGAGCAGTTCTTCACGCACTATAGCAACCGGGACGTCGATGCGATGGTTTCGCTATTCACCGACGATGGCACCATCAACTATTACCCCGCCGACTTGCGGGGACGCGCGTCGGAGGCAGGGCGAGGTATATGGAGCGCCCTGATCGATGTATTTCCCGATCTGACCAACGAGGTGACGGCTACCTATGGCAGCGCCGATGGAAAATCCGTGACGGTTGAAGTGACGATAAGCAGGACCCAGTCGAAGGACGCCTTCGGTATCAAGAACAAGGGGCTACACTACGTCCTTCCGCATGTGTTCATCGTGCATGGTGATGAGCAGAACCGGATCAAGCAAATGGTGGCATATTGGGACAATGCTGGCTGGTATTCGCAACTGGGACGAAGCCATCTTTAAACAGGATGTTTCCTTGGAGCAGGCGACGCCTTGCTCACCGACGCCGTCTCCCGCTTTCGGCCGCTGTCGCATTCATGCGATGTCAGTGCACCTGTCAGCCCGCGCAGCATGGATCGTTTCGAGGCGGCGCTGAACACAATCAAGCTGGTGGTCCTGCCGGGAGCCACATTCTTGGACGCGACACTTCTGGGAGTTGGACCGGGGCCGCCTACACGGCTGCCGCGCGCGGGAGTGATCGATCCGTAGTCAAAAGACCGAGATGGGCTCAATCGAGCCATTCCCGGTCCTTGTCCCTACGGCCGCAAGGGGTCGAAACGCGTCGATCGCAGCTTCAGAGGGTAAGGTCTGGAAGTGGTGCAAACCTGCAGCTCGGCGGCATGTGTGCATGTCCGCTTCTGGGATGCCACCGTGCTCTGCTCAGTGTCCGACTTGGGCGCATAGATGACGTAACGCCGCTGGCAGGGCAGTTTCACCTTCCGCCAGGCGCGGTGACGGTCTCCATGACCAACGTCGAGACATAACCGGAAATCATTTCCGTTACTGGGCCGGTTGCGGACTGTTTGCTACAACCAAGAGACAGTGCCAAAGCCGAGGCGATGGTGTGCGCCAGTGAAGCGGTTGTAGGTACGAGAGAGCGATGTCAGTAGACGAAATGAACAGGTTGATCCGACGAGGACTGGTCGCCATCGTCGCTATGGATGTGATCGACGGCAAGTTGGACGAGGAATTCGAGATGTCTCGAGCAATTGAAATCACCGAGCGGGTCAAGTGGAGCAAGGGTCGCGTTGCGCCTCCGGCTGATCTGACGGCGCAGTGGGATCTGGATCCCGCACATTTCTATCTAGCCTACGATGGCAACGACCCTGATTTGCATCCGGGAGACCAGTTCGCATTGATCGAAGCCGACGTGGCCGATGTCCATGGAAAGCTGACGTACCACTCTAGCCGTAACAAGGATCCATGGCACAGACAGTATAGGCGTGGGAGTGAGCGAACCGCTTTTCGCTGGTTTAAGGGGCTGCCTGTGACTCCTCCGCTGATCAACCGCGTTGGCGATCAGATCGGTATCCAGGGCGGCAATCACAGGTACCACCTCGCGCACTACTACAAGACCGACAGGATGCCCTTCTTGGTGCTGAACGAAGATCTGGCTGCTGTGCTTGACCTTCTTCCGACCGCCGTCGTTAGGACTGAACCAGCCGCCTGACTGCCGCCAACTCCGTGCGACATTCCCTCACCGACTGCCGCGAGCTTGACCAGGTCTGAGCGACATCAAGGTGGATGATGAAATGGTGAGCAAAAATTATGTATTCGCGGGTATCAGTAGTCGAGTAGAACGAATCCGATCGACTGCCACGAGAGATTGCCTTGCCTGTCACCTTGAACCTCTACCTCGACGATTCCGGAACTAGACATCCCACCCACAAAGTCGGGAAGAAAGCGGCGCACGGGTACGACTGGTTCGCACTCGGTGGAATCCTGGTTCGAAGTGACGAAGAGGACAACGTCCGAGACCTTCACGCAAAGTTCTGTGAGAAATGGGAAATCACGGCGCCCTTGCACTCGTCGGAAATCAGATCGCAGAACGAGAACTTCGATTTCCTGCGGGGCTGGGAGAAGGACAAGCTGGGAGCATTCTACGAGGAACTTTACATTCTGATGCGAGAGGCGCCCGTGGTCGGTATCGCGTGCACTGTCGACCGTCCCGGATACTGTGGACGATACCTCGAGCAGTACAAGCAGAATCCTTGGATGCTCTGCAAAACCGCATTCACTATCGTCGTCGAACGCGCCGCGAAATACGCTATCGCGAAAGGCATGAAGCTGCGCGTGCATCCTGAGCGCTGCAACAAGGCTGAAGATGCGAACCTAGAGGGCTACTACAAGGCTCTAAAGGCGGAGGGAATGCCGTTCGCTAAGGGAAATTCCGATAAGTACGGCCCCTTGACCCCCGAGCAGTTGACCCAGACGCTCTACGAGTTCAAGACCAAGCAGAAGACTTCGCCGATGGCGCAACTGGCGGATCTGTATCTATGGCCGATCTGCATGGGTGGCTATCACGCCAGCAATCGTCCTTACCAGCGCCTGACCGAAGACGGAAAGCTGATTGACTGCCATATCAAGGAAGACGAGCGGCCGATGCTCGGATCCAAATATAGCTGCTTTGAGAATGTCGAACGGAAGGCCTAAAAACTCAAAAAGCCTCCGACGTTTCCATCGAGGCTTTTGGGCGACCGCAAAGGCGATCTCGTGGGCCAGGCCCGACCGAATAACTATCGTACCCCATGATTTGTTGCAAGGAATTTTTCGTTAAACCGAATTAACCTGGCGGCGGTACTAACGCAACATTCGTCGAAATCATGTACGAACTGGCATCGCTCGTTCCCTGGTTACCTATCCCCAAGCCGCTGTTGTTGTCGACGTCCCACCGCGCGATGACGTCCACGGTCACCGTCCGCGCGGCTGCCGCCTTCGTCGATGAGAGCTCGATCCCGACGATCCTGCACAGCAGGCTGCGATGTTGATGGTTTGCGGGCATTCTCTCGTGTCTCTGACGAGAAGTATCCTATATGATCACAAGCCAACTACGGATGACGCGCCAGCTAACTTATAGCTGCATCCCTAGGCCGATTTCATGTCAGCTTCTACGTACTTTCGGATACGGCGGGAACGGGGAAAATGGGGCGCGAAGCCGTCGTTGAATTGCAAATTTCCGCAATGGGCCCGACAGCGAACGAGCCTTTAAGCCACCACCCGAGTTACCGCACATGGGTGCGGATTCAGCTTTTATTAATCACATCGCATTAGCAGGCCTCGCCCGGCACCAACCGGCCAAGGATCATGTGAACTGCTTATCGCAATGAGAAATCAGTCTGCCTCGTCCCTTCACTTTCAGCGCAAGATCTCCGAATTCTGCAAACGTCCGTATCGCTCCGGTCGCCTCGAAGCGGGCGCTAGAGAACATCAGGCCTTATCTCATCAGCTTGGTCATCTACCGAAAGGCGCCACCCATGCGGAACGGGCGCATCGATTGGCAGGCCGTCGCCGGCGCCTTAAGCATCGAAGACGAGATGACGGCGGAGCTGAAGAAGAACCTTCGCTCCGGCCTTGAAGCCATCATCCGATGGTTGGACAAGGAGCGACCGGCGGAAGATGACCGCCCGGCCGTCGAGCAGCCCAGAAGAAAAATTAAGCCTGCTGCCGGTCCGGCCAAAGCAATGGCAGCTCGGCCGAGTTCCTCGGTAGCCACGGCCCCCATCGAACGAGCGCAGTCACGAGCGAAACCGGGCGTTCAACCAAGGCCCATCGAGGAATTCCCGACCCCGCTGTTCGACTGGACCGAGGAGCCTGAAGGATTTCAGCAGGCGCTGATCTATCACATGCGCCGGCACGGCGACAGTTATTGGCATCTGCATCGCGCCATTGTGCGCGAAGAAGATGCCTTCGATCACAAGACGCTCCTAAGCTGGACGAAAGGCACCAAAGTGCCGCGGTCGATCGTGAGCTTCGAGATCCTCTCTCAGCGATATCGGTGCTGCGGAGCGACGCCGGCTCGCTTGGCACCTGCCGGACAACTTCAACAGCCTGTCCTTTGCTAAGCGCGAGGAAATCCTGGAATGGGTTCGCCGGGTGATCATTTCCGGTTCGGCCGACTACCGTCGCTTCCAGGCAATGGCGACCAGACAGCGCTACGCCATACGCTTTCCGGCGATTTCGTACGGCGGTACTCCTTCATCACGAGCGTCGGCGGATAACTTAGATTGGGAGGACGAGGATCGCACGGCAATCGAGGATCCCGATCTTCTTTCAGGCGTGGTCGACGCCCCTCCCCGCCTCGCCATGGAAATGGCCAATCTCATCCGTTTCGAGACGGCGACGCTGACCGCACTCGGGTTCCAGCGAAACGGCGTCTGGGGAGAGGAAACGGCGTCGCAGAAGATCGAACATCTCGGGCTGATGTTCGGCGCCTTGGCTGCATCGCCGAAGGGACCGGTCAAAGGCTTTGGCGTTCCGCTCAGCCAGCTGACCTTCGGTCTCCTAGTTTTTCCCGGTGTCTGGGACTGGTATCTGCAGTGGCGCGAGACGCGGCTTCTACACCACCTGGGAAGAGGACATGCTGAGCGTTCTTCTCAACCTGGTGCGCGCCGAAACGGGCTGGCTTTGGCAACACCCGGAGCTCGCCCGAAACGTGACGCCGATACCTGGGCTGATCTCCGCGGCGGAAATCGCGGCGGCCGAACGGGATTGGCACGCTGCCTGCGAAACCTGCTTCAAACACGCTTCGCATCGCTCGAAGGAAATTCAGCGGGTGATGCGGGTTCACCGGGATCCGTTCGAACCGATCATGTGCGTGCTCGAAGCGGACAGCCCGCTCGCGGAATATCGCAAGATCACGGACGAGATCCTCAAGCGCACGCCGGATGAGGATCGCTATCCACGGGCCGCCGCCGAGGCGGTCCGGTCGTTCCTGATGTTGCGGCTCGGCCTGCATCTTGGTCTTCGCCAAAAGAACCTGCGGCAATTGCTTGTCTGCCCGCGCGGGCATTTCCCGACGTCGGAGCGCCGGCTCGAGGACATGAAACGCGGCGAACTCCGCTGGAGCGATCGCGACCGCGGCTGGGAGGTGCTGGTCCCGGCGAACGCCTTCAAGAACGCCAATTCATCCTTCTTCGGCTCAAAACCCTTCCGGCTGATTCTGCCGGACCTTCTCGATCTCTACAA
Organism: Sinorhizobium sp. BJ1; assembly: GCF_002531555.1. Classification (NCBI taxonomy): domain Bacteria; kingdom Pseudomonadati; phylum Pseudomonadota; class Alphaproteobacteria; order Hyphomicrobiales; family Rhizobiaceae; genus Sinorhizobium; species Sinorhizobium sp. BJ1. The sequence goes on along the minus strand of NZ_NWTH01000020.1, from coordinate 101,704 downwards.
ATACCTCAACGCCTACATCGAGCGGCATCGCGGGGTGCTGATGGCCGGCGCCGACGACCCCGGCACTCTGTTTGTGAAGACGGTGAAGGCCAACAGCAGGGACGCTGCCTATAACCAGACGACCTTCTATGAAGCCTGGCGCCTTACGATCCAACGCTATGGCATCTACAACCCTTATACCGGCCGCGGCGCGATCAAGGGGCTGCTGCCGCATGGGCCGCATAATGTCCGTGATGTGCTCGCCACCCATATCCTCAAGCGGACGGGGTCCTACGAGCAGGCGAGCTACGCCATCCAGGACACCGCCGCCATGGTCGCCAGTCACTATGGCCGCTTCCTACAGGATAAGGCTGCGCTTGCCGCCAAAATCCTGAATCAGGTCTGGGAAGCAGCATAGGCTCCGTCACACTCCTCTTTCTGTATGAGAGTTCAAGTGACCTCCATTTCTGAAGGCATGCACTTGCACCCCAATGACAATTATGCGTATATTATGCGCATAATTTTGGAGGCTAGGCGAGCATGGCAAAAAATAAGCTCAAAAAGTGTCGCGTCGAAGCAGGTCTGACGCAGTCAAAGCTCGCCGCAGCTGTGGGTGTAACCCAGCCGACCTACCATCGCTGGGAGGTTGGCCAGTTGGCAATTCCAAAGGGAAAGCTCAACAAACTGGCGGACGAGCTCAAGACAACGCCTGAGGCAATCTTAGGTACTCACCCCCCGATCAAAGCAGCCTTCTATGATCCTGATGCGCCGGAGCAAGAACAATATTACGGCGAAGTGGCCATTCACTTCTCCGGAGGCGGCGAGCCTATTTTGCTGTCTATCTCCGAAGATGCTCATGGTACGCTCTATGCTGACCTTCAGGGCGACAACCAGTTTCTAATAGTGAAGAGCCTGTCTAACCAAACTGTCGCGATTCGTTCGGACGCAATATCTGATGTATATTTCTCCAGTGAAGCCTACGACTATTTTGGTCCGAAGGGTGAAACCTATAGGCAAGATTCACCGCTGCACTTGCCCGATTCCCGAGATTGGGAAATCATTGAAGCGATTGCAACCGATACTGTTGATATGGAAGACTTCGATGGGAACCATCTACAGCGTATTCAGGAGATTTTGAGCCCGACCTCCGACGAAGAGTTCAGGAGGCTCGTCAATGATGGCGTTGTCAAAGCTGAAGAGGTACAGGGCGAAAAGGCTAAGGAACGAGCAAAGCTGGAGCGAATCTTTCGCCTCGCAAAAGACGTGACCTATCAACTTTCAATGGGACAACGGCGGAACGTTCAAGCGGAAAGCGATGCAATCTATGAAGCTTTTTGGGGTCTTATAGAATGGCCTGACGCTTATGAGAATGAGATCATCCGAATACCGGCCGAGGGTTATCACCGGACAATATTCATCAACCCCAAGGCAGTGGATTACATCTCGATTCCCACGCATAAGTGGGAAGACGGCAGCATCCAAGCTCATGCGGAATTGATCGATGATGGCGACGATCAGCCGTCGGCAAAGACAAAGCGTAGGTAGACGGGAAAAAGATGCCGAGGCATGACAAGTGGACTCAAGCGCCCTGCGACGCTCCCTGTTGGTGTCGGATTGCTCCTGAGGGTACAGGTTCGTGGCGCCCGTGATGGAGTGCGCTGCAACGCGTTTGCGAAAACCTCATCAATTGAACAAAGTCGTTGATTTCAAAATCAGGCGTGAGGCCTTGGGGGCAGGAAGCCGACATTCAATGATCCGAATCGGACGTCGGACCGACAGATCCAATTTAGGCCCAACGATGTATGAGTAACAAAAACTTCAGTTTACGCTAACTTGTCTAGTCTCTTGAGAAACTTTCGACCGTCTTTTGTGTCGGCAGCCAACTCAACGAGATCCCAACGCAGCTTTTCGTCGGATGCGAGCCGGACAAAACTCTTTTCATCGAGGTGCTGCTCTACATAAGCACTTACCGTTGCAAGGCGAAGCCGCAGGCAAGTATCCCACTGCTGCCACCAATAGAGGTTTGGCAACAAACGCGCTAATGGCTCGAACGCGTCCCTGGGCAAACGAGAGTTCAAGATTTCATAGTGAACGGCTTCGAAGGCTCTTTCGAACAGAGGCTCGCAGCCCCTAACCGGTCGAGCAAGTGCCAACGACAGCAAATACGAGAGAAGCCTCAATCTATCTTGTCCTCGCACATCGTCGCTAACGGCGACAAGCTTCTCCGCCCACTGACGCGGGGTCAAATGAAGACCCCGATTGACGTCAAGGGTGAGAAGCAGTGCACACGCTGCTAGATCAGTAGTCGACGTCGCCTGGGCGACAAGTCGATTCGCGAGAGATTGCGGGTTGTGAGCTCGTACCGCATCAAGCCAAACTTGTGAAACAATCGCACCGTTCTGCCTTAGACTTCCCGCGAAGTGATTGTAAACAACAGTTTCGGCGATGTCCGGGAACTGCTGCGTCAGCAGGTCCGCAGCGCTTTTGTCGTGAACCGAAATCAAGCGAACGATCGCTCTAGCGGCTAGGTCGGCAGTATCGATATGTGCCAGCAGGAGGTTGAGATCGGGCTGAGGAATTTCGGCAAGCTCCTGAGCATCCAGCAATTCTGGATTTTCTTTGACCAAACGCTCGCGAAGAACAGGATGATCGCGGACGGTCTGGAGAAGCGATGCAGACGGAACTACAGCCGCAATACGGTTCAACATTTCGTCACAGACCGCTGATCCCCTCTCAATCGCCTTTTCCGAAATTGATAGGATCCGGGCGGCGTCGCTCGACCATAGGTCATGCACAGCCTGATAGACCGAAGGTCCCGGTGCTGGTAGGCCGACTGATACCCCGTCGGCAAGATATTCGAGGAGGCCGAGCGGATCGATTGTTGGAAGCAAGCTCTCATCCTCTCGATCAATCGAGACGAGGTCTTCCTTGAGAAGCTTCCCATCGTTCTCGTCCGGAAGGACGGCCACGACTTCGTCCAGGGTTTTGGCCAGCGTGGAACCGGTCAGCACAGGCACGCGGGTCTTGTCGTATAGCTGGGCAAGAAAGCGGAAGCGCTCCCTTCCCCGATGCTGATCCGCTCCGTATCGCCAAAGAAATTCTCGGAAGAGCGTAGGGCCAGCCGTGATGTCGGCCAGGGCAACTTCCTCCCAAGAATCCAAGTGAATGAGGTCCGCAGGTCTGTTTTCGTGTCCCGGCGTCTCGCGAACAACCTGAAGATCAAAGCGTGGGCGCGCGCCCAGGCTGTCGGTCCCCCCCCCGGAAGTCCGGAACGAAAAGCTTCGCCGGAGTCGGGGCCATTGTTGAGACCACACCGAGAAAACCGCATTGTCGACCTGCTTGGGGTTCCCGGCTACGACCCCACGAGCTCTGGATTGATAAACGGCGCGTAGTAAAGTCAATATCTCGTCAGTGGACGAAGGAGACGCGCCATAGAAAATGCCAGTGAGGGGACTGACCGGTGCGGTGAGTTGCTCGCGGTAACTGCCGAAATCCCCGGAATTAAGCGGCTTTTGAAAAAGATGTCGCAGAACCCCAAGGTTACTCAGACGGCCGATGTCCGCGAGTCCAACCAATAGGACATGGGTCCACACGCATCCCGGCCTCGACATTTCCGGCGCCGGCCACGTATGCATGAGCGCATATGATTTCAATGAGGCAATGGGCAGGCCGGTCCAATAACTTTCGAATTTCCCTGAGGACAGCCCGGGAACCAGATCGGTCAAAGGAAGCAACAAGGAAGTTGCCTCGTCCGATATCTTGGACGACGACGCAAGTAGGCGATGCCCCTCGTCGTAGCCGAAGAGGCACTGCTCGATACGAATTGTTTCGTTGCTCGCGAGAGCCACGTCAATCACCTCCACTCAGCCATACGACTGGAGCTGTGAGGTCATGAAGGTCGGCATCAGGACCCATACAACGGATCCTGCGACTTGGCGTTTCTCGAGCCAATCTTTCGCGGCTGTCACCTGTGACGGCGCCGCCCTGCGCGGAGATCCCATACACCCTTACATCGAAACTCTCGCGGTTCGCTTTCAGAAATTGGTTCAGAAATGGAAGCTCGCGCGCGAGCCAATCACTTGGCGTCAACTCGGGATCGCTTACCACATCCCACGCTGACACGCCGATCGCCAGCCGTCGACGGCGTATTTCAAACGGCGCGCGCTGGATGAACTGTAGTAAGTCGACGAGCCTAACCTGCTCAGGCACGAGACTTGGCGACCACTCTCGCTCGTCCTCCGGATTTTCCGGATTGGAGTCTCCCAAGATAACGGGAGCGAGATCGAGATGGGTTATCCCGTCCTGCGCCCGGTCGGCGTTGATGAAAAGCAAAATGCCGCCGTTGCGAGAAAGACCGTTGAGATAGCCGGGGGTACATGACCGGCCTGCAAACTGTTCTTCAAAGGACTCCCCTGACAGATCCGGAAACTCCAATACTGCCTTTCGTGCAGTGGCAGGCTCATGCACATGGATGGCCACCTGGGTTTCTGCCGCTACTGGTGTGCGCGGAACCTCTTCGCACCGCCTCCACGCTTCCACTATTTCGTTGAGGTATCGATTGTCACCGACGAGACGGTCGAGAGTGAGTTTTGTTTCGACCTCGCCGGCATCAATAAGGTGCCAAAATGCAGCAAGGAAGGTCGTTTTGCCGGAGCGCGGCAGACCCAGGATAGAGTGGTAGAGTGTCTCCATCAATTCTCTCCGTAGTGCGTCCGCACAAGGAGCCTATCAAATTCGCTTGTGAGCAGGAACTTCGGGGCAGGCTCGGCCACTTGGTCGGTCTTTGGTCTGACCCAGTCCGTAAGCAATTCGCCGATCCCATGAGCTGGTTGGAAAGTTCCGCTGGGGTCCCTGGCGGCGATTCTCCAAAATGTCAACTCCGCCAGACGCGGTCCGAAGTCGCGGAGTAAGCGCTCTTCGAACTCAGCAATGGCCCTCGTTGTGGCCTCCTCTTCAGCGGACCCCATGATGAGATCCATTTTTGTTGTGACGACCTGAACCACCGAGTCTCGACCCAAAGCGCCTCCGTCGAGGAATGCTCTCAGCGATTGGCGCGTGACGTGAAGTGCATTGGCGCGTTCCATTGGATCATTTGCCCGGCGGCCATCGATCAGGACAACGAGACGGTCGGCCTGGTACAGTTCCGAGAGCGTTTCGACCAGTCGCGTATCGCTTCTCGCATCGCGATAAACCTCACCTGCTCGATCGGAAATCAACACGTCCGTCGGCGGCCCGTCGTCCCCAACAAGCCCCAGGTGAAAGTAATGGAGGTCTTCCAGTATCGACGTCCTGGGCGTGTCTGGTGTTGCACGGCCGGATTCCACGCGGGAATAATGCGCACGTCGTTCGAGTGCGACCAACGTCCGGCTTCTCGCGAACCCCAGTCCCGAGAAAGGACCGCGAAGGAGCCTGTCATAAATCGCGCACATGATGGTGCTCTTCCCGCTATCTTTGTCGCCGACAATGGCTACGAACGTTGCCGGCTTCCATCGCAGAAAGCGATCAACTTCTGCAGGGCTCAACGCCTCTCCGGACGCCAACTGTACACGGGTATCCTCGTTTTGCGATCCGCCCGTATCATCGCCACCTTCCTCATCCTGGTAGAGCTCGAGGTCCTCGTCAGATTGGTCCGGTTGGTGTTTCTGTTCGGCCATCGCAATGCTCAAAACGCAGACAACAACTGGGATTCACGATACGCTTGGAGCGCGAGGTCGAATGGTGACATTGCCAATTGGGGATCGAAGCCAGCCGCTTTTGTGTAGGACGCCTGCCAAGCTAAGCCCTTCCCGATAGCATTGGCGCTCGCGAACGCTCCGAGGACAGGGCAAATGTCGGATTTCCCTGGCAGTTGTTCGTTGGCAATACCCTCAAACGCCTTCTCGGGCATCCCCTCGACGACGTCCTTGACAGCAACCTTGCTTGGCTTGGCCTTGCGGCCTTGTGCGATGGTCCTCTGCAGTATCGCAGGGGCCGCAGCAGGTCCTATGGACGTACGGCTGAGGTTTGCCAGATCGATGCCGGCCAGGACAGCAGCAATGGGCAGGTCGAGTTCGGAGAACGGGCACTCGAGAATGCGGCTCCATCCGCCAATATGCCACCATAACATTTCGACCTCTTCTTTGAGATCCGCGACGTCTTCCGCAAGCGGGCGGGTGACCCCAGCAGCCTGGTTCGCGAGGTTCTTTACAGCCTCGTGCGCCTCCTCGGTTATTTTCTTCACGAGGTCCTCCCATTGGCCGTTCTGGGCAAGAGCTTGGGCTTCGGACGCGATCTTGCCTTTTGTTGGCAGCCTGATTTGAGCGGGATTGCTTGCTGCGCGTTGACGCGCTCGAATTGCCTTGTCAGTGAGAGCACGGCTTGCCTCGCCAACGAGATAGGGAAGCACAGTTGCTTTTCGGTGCCCAGCTGCGCTGGTCGTCAGCACCACTAGGGCACAATAGGCTAAGCCATCGTCAATCCCGGCGCTAAGAAGCCCCCCTGCCAGAACAGCAGCTTCCCGTTCGTTCTCATGCAAGGAGAACGATGGATCGGTCGTTCCGAAGGCGTTTCTGAACCAGTCCGTGCCTCCTCGCAATGGGAGGCCGAAATAGAGGCGCGCAAGATTAACTGCCTGTTCCGCCGACATCTCACTGCGCAATTTGTCAAATGGCTCCTGTCGAAGCCTCAGGATATCGGGGCCCGGATTCAGGCCCGCCATTCGGTAATTATCGGCAAAATTAAACTCAGCCACCTTTGCTCGCTCCCCATGGGCCGCCTAGTCAGCGACCACGCCCTGCCTTTTTCACTTCGTCGTCGAGTTGTTCGATCAGTCCCCGCTCCTTCGCGCGCATAAAAACGCGTCGGAACCGCTCGAAATCTGGTTGGTTCGCATCTTCCTCTTCGAGGAGGTTCAACTTACCCGCAATCGCTGATTTTTGGCTCAGCGTCAGCTTGAAAAAACGAATGCTGATCTCGCGCAATGATTCCATCGGATCAGTCCTCGCTGGGTCGGAGACGCCCTGGGCATCACCTTCTATAGCATGGCCCCCGGAAGTCTGATGCGATGGCGGTACATCCGGCTCGGGGGCAATCCATGATGGCAATTCGATGGATTGCCGAAATGACTCACGCTGTCGATCTGTCTTGGCACGAAATTCCCCGGGTCGCGACTGCCAAACACGCACATGAATTTCGACATCAAGCTTGCGCTGATCACCTACTCCATCAACGTTTAATTGAATAAGGTTGTAGCCCGGTTCCCATCCGTTTTCGGTTCGATCCGGGTGGGCGGCACTCGCAGCCACCCGTATATTGTCCCGCCCCACATGAATTCGGTTCGTATGCTCGTGGCCGAATAGTTGCAGACAAGCGATGTCGTTCAGATAGTCCTCCAGAGCATTTCCCTGACGCAACCAGCTAAACGGGTGGTGGCACATGACAAGGTGCTGGACGTTATCTTCCCGCGTCAACTGGAAGCACGCGGGATCGACAAAAAGATCGCCGGGACGGTCCAGCGCACTTGAAAGGAACGCGGAGTTGAAACCCGACATTCGCAGAATTGAACCGTCATTCAACAAGAGGTCGCGCTTTGCGATGGTGCGTTCCGGCGGTTTGAGATCACAGAAGAACTGACCGGCAAAGTCGTTGTACGGGCCCAAAGCTTCGTAAAGCAAGGTCCCACTGTCGACGTCGGTCAAAGCACTTCGAAGCGCGCCCTCCAGGAAAAGCTGATCTGTAGCTTTGATATCGCGGTGGATTGTTTGAACAAGGTGGCGCGAGGCAATGTTGCGAACAACGTCATGGTTGCCCGGAATGACAAAAACCGCCGGCAGCGCAGTTCCGCAGCGTGTGCAAAGGTCTTCCAGCCATCGGAGCGCATAGTCATATTCCGCCTTGTCTCCAGCAAAAGCCACGTCGCCAGAGACCAGGACGGCAGCAGGAACTTGACCGATGCGCTGGCATTGCACGGCAGCATCTCGTAGCAATTCGTTCCTGAGATGCGCATTGGGATCCATGGCCGTTCCCACTTCACCGCGGCGAAAATGAATGTCTGACAGGTGGAGAAGGAGCATCTGAGTGGACTTTGGAGCAGTGGATTGCGAAGAGGCTAGCCACACCTGAGGCTCAGATCTGCAGTAGCTCGACCAAGACTCAGTTGTAGTCAAAAAGACTATCCTTTCCCGTAGACGGAAATTCAAGAGCCAACTCGCCTGATGATTGTAAGCTGGACTAGCCAGCTTGCCTGGCAGTGATGGAGCGTCGCCTTGCCGGCCGGCGGCCCAGTTCAAGCTCAACAGGCATATCTTCCAGTGCTTTAGTCGACCAGTCGATCACGTTCTCTCAGTTCGTGCTCGGCCGCTCGGACATCCGACTGCCGCCGACGACTCCCTCAGGAGCTTCCAACAGCTCCGTCCTTGGCCCCGATCGTCTCAACGACTCATGCTCGCCGGCGCCTACTCGACGGCTTCGTTGCTTTCGGCTCCCTGGCTTCGCAGCCTGCGCAGACAATCGGCGGCCCTGCGCGGGCGGGCTTTGCGAGTAGCGGGCATTCACCACCTCGGTCTTCGGACGTCGTGGCCAGCATTATGCTGCACCAGGCCTGGAGAGGATCGAAATTTCCGTCGATCTCTGCGGAGTCGCTGGCGTGGGCGAAATGCACTGGCTCCAGGACCATCCCCAATAGGCCATCACGCCCCGCTCATCTGGGCAGCTAAGAGAGCCCTGCGAGCATAAATTTCACGAGCGATTAACCGAATGAATTAACACATGAAATCTCGTTAACGGAAGGTAATTGGGTTTAGGCTTCCGTTAGCCGGACGCCAATTTCCGCGCTAGGTCACTATCGATAGGTATCAAGTATCGATAGTTAGCCATCTGAAGCCAATTTCTTGCCATGTCAGTTGTTTTGGATGGGCGGATTCGCCTGGAAATCCGGACATTTCAGCCCCTTCCCCAGCCTTGTTCAGCGGGCTCATTTGCCTGATCGCGTGGCCTAGACCTCTCCCGAGCGGCCGACGCGGAGCGCCACCGGAAAGTTTTTCAGTGTCAAAGCCCGCGTGAAGCCACAGGGCGATACTCGAACTCCTTCAAAGCGGCTGGTTTTGCGGCGTTTCGGCCACAGAAAGCCATCAGCGCGATTCTGCGACCTTCGACAGCCCGGTCTTGTTGCAGACCCGATTTCGCGCTGTACGACCTTCTATTTCGCGCATAAAACACGCTTGCAAAGGAGCGTTTTCTCACACATTTCTTATTTGTACAAATCTTCCCCGAAACGATCGAAAAGAACGATGGCGAAAGCTGCAACCCACAGTCCCCCTCCCCTGCCGCAAAGGCTGATCGGATATGCTCGCGTTTCGACTGACGATCAGCTCAACGACGCCCAGGTCGATGAGTTGCGGGCAGCCGGTTGCCACCGCATCCACCAGGAGCACGGATCCGGCGCGTCACGCGCACGGCCGGTGCTGGCGAAGCTTCTGAAGGACCTTGGCGCCGGCGATGTGCTCGTCGTCGTCCGCCTCGACCGCCTGGCGCGCTCGGTCAGTCACCTGCTTGACGTGATCGAGGATTTGGAGCAGCGCGGCGTGCATTTCCGCTCGCTGCGCGATCCGATCGACACCTCGACGCCGCAGGGGATGTTTTCCTTGCAGGTGCTCGGCGCTGTCGCCCAGCTTGAGCGCGCGCTGATTGCCGAACGAACGAGGTCCGGCATGAAGGCCGCCAGGGCGCGCGGCAGGCTTGCCGGCAATCCCGGGCTTCGGGAACGCCGCCCGGAGGCCATCCGCGCGGTCTCAGTGGCACGCGACCGGGCCTACCTCGATGAACTGATTGCGTCAGCGCAGATATGGCTGCCGACCGTCCGGCAGCTGCGCCCGCAACACAGTTGGGACAACGTCGTGCGGATCCTCAACCGGCGGGGCCACGACTGGACAGTCGAACGGTTGCGCCGGGCGGTCCGTCGGATGGTGCGCGAAAAGCTCGCGGAACCGGAACTGCTTGCCCGCTCGCCGCGCCGGCCGCCCGAGGATCACCTGATGCGGCTCGTTGCCGGAATCGCCATCGCCGATCCCGATCTGTCGCTGCGCGACATTGCCGCCCAATTGGACCAGATGCATGAGCGGCCGCCACGTGGCGGCCGGAAGTGGCAGCCGTCTTCCGTCAGGGCGCTGCTGGACGACGCGCGCCGCCTCGGGCTCGTTCGCTCTTGAGCGCCTGCTTCATGAGGCTGAGGGTTCGACCGGGATGCCGCAAACGAGGTGTCCACCCCTTGCGCCTGCGCCGACACGAGGTAGGAGGTAGAATGGTGTATGGTGCCCAACGGATGAGCACAGAACCGATAGCGTGAAGGAAGGGCGCCCGAGATAGCCATAGACCCGATCCGCCTGCCAGCCGCGCTGGCCCCGCTCGCTCCCGAAACGGCTGACGCGGAGCTCGCCCCTGTCCTGTCGCGCGCTTTTTCCGGCTTTAGCTTCACCGCGACCATGCTCTACAGCGCCTAATGGCGGCACCCGCACCGTACTCACTCCCGACGGCTTCCTGCTCGGCTAACATCGCGACCGGCTCGAGCGCGAGCTTGCCGAACTCGGCGGCGACCTCACCACGCTCTGGACGCGGCACCGAGCGAGCGGATGCCAATTCACGGGGTGACGCAACACAAGCGTGATACCATCGCGCTACAGGATTAGGTACGGCCGACTTCATTCAAATCCCCTCGGCCGCGAGGCCGAATATCTTGCCGCACCGGCGGCGGCATCGTCCACTGGGGTTCGACGTCCAAGACGTTGAGCAGCGTAGCCAGCGCGAGATCGGTTTGTGCCCCGGCCACTGATGCATTCGGCCGAGCAGTTGCCGGCTGACGAAGGCCTTTCGGTAAGCGGATCGAAGCGATCGACGCCGAAGTCGACCTCCCCCTTTGCCTGGTATTTTCTCATGACGCACGGCCATTGGGTCGATCCCGATGCCGCGGTCCTGCTCGCCTGGGCGGACAAACCGGATCTGTTCTGAGTCGTCGGCCACGCGACGGCCGGAAATGGGCAACCGTCTTCCGTGAGGGCAGACGCTTAAAAAGACGTTTGAGTTTGGACATCAACCTGTTCCGGCTATCCGAGCTATCCGATAACGTGTAACAACCTCCTCACCTGCGATCCTGTTTCGCAGCCATCGTCGCGACATATGTAGAATTCTAAGAGATCTGTGGTTCAGGAAGATGTCTATCGTTGCAGTAAAGGTTCTGTCCACTGTCAGCCCTTATGGGACGGCCCTTTCGGCTGAGCAGCTGGCATCCAAGATTTCCGATCCTGCCAGCGCAGTCTCTTTCGATCCTTCGGCGTTTTCCTTCTTTTCCGAGGTGGACGAGGATCTTCAGGTCTCGTTTTTGAACGAAATGCATGTTGATCCCACGGCCGCCACCGACCTGGCACGAAGTTCTCGGTACTTGCTGGCTACCCCCTCCCTTTGGCGCGGGCGGCGTAGTTGATCGGACACCCGGTCAGCGGATTGAGCGACCAACCCTGATGGCTATGAGTTCGATGGATCGCGGACGCTGAAGATCGTTTTCGAAAATGTCGGTGAGATCGACTTATCTGTGGCCCAGCCTCACAGGCAACCCGACGGTGAGAGCTTCTCCGATATTCCGCACGCGGCTCAGTCAATGACGATTGAACGCCTGGAAACCATCTGCACTGGCGCAAAGACCTAGCGGACGCTACGAAGCCCTGCGGCGCTAGGGCTCCGTTCGCCCGCATCAACGCCATCAACATTGGCCCGAGCGAAAACTCGCCGCGTGCCGCCTTTCGCGTGAGATCACGCAAGTAGCCGCCGGCGTTTTTGATGTGCCCTGCCCTTTCGATGATACAGGCGATAACCGCCGCGGCGTTCTGCGGTCAACGGATCTTGGAGGCGTCCTGATAGGCGCTCGGGCTGACGCCGAGCATCGATCGGACAACCACAGCAGCGAACATCAGGTCTCGCCAGCTTTCGACATTACCGCTCGGCCCACAGTCGCGGATCTGTGGGCATGCCTGCAGCACCATATTGAGCGGAAACGCCTTTATCGGCTCTCTCGTCGGCCGGATGGCTAGACTCGATCTCGTCTCCTGCTCTTTTCAGTATGTGACTTCATTCTGAAAAGCATTGCTGGTCGTATCTTTTGGATTGGTTTGAATTTCCAGGCGATTGATGGTTCTCATCCCGTAGCATTTGCATTTCGTCGGGAGTTGGCGCTATATCCGCGACCGTCGGCGTGCGCGGGGTGCGGCCGGTCAGCTCGAGGAAATAGTCTTCGATGCGTCCCGAGTCGCCGACAGCCCCTCCTCCATTGAGACGGTGAAGTTTCCTCGAGCCGGCAGATCGACAAAGAGAAATGCGCCGCTCATACCAAAGCTATTGGATGCTAGCGTCCAGAACGAACATATTGATATCGCTCGTACGAATGTGCTGTCCGACGGCTTCAAGCTCCTCATCTTTCAGCCGCCTGTAATCGCCTTCGCCAGAATTCCCGCTTCGAAGACGTATGTCGCCGCGCCGTAAATCCACGCTGCTTACTTAGATCTCCGCTGGCCGGGCGAATCTCTACAGTTTGACCAATTTCTGACCGCAGGGCTCCTGGTAACCCGATGGGTTCACCGCCAGCATCGAGCGGCGATGACGGCGGCTGACATCATGTCGCGCCACCTGGAGCGTAATTGCGATTTAAGGGCACGTCCTCAACACCATCTTAAGCGGGAACCCCGGATCGGCTCCCGCTTCATTCGATCATCACGCCTCGAAAAAACGACCGAAACCCTTCCTCCAAAAGCAAACGGAGACAATTTAGAAGTAATGCTTTGATTCGTTTGTGGAAATTGATATTTTTGTCAGCTGACAACTTTTTTGCAATACGTCACCCCCATACTTCGCAACCGATCAAAGGACCAAAATCTAGTGTAGCACTCGGCCTTTTACACCATCGTCCTGGCGCCTCATCGCAGCGCATCAATGATCAAGCCAGTTCACGCGGAACCAGCTCCCCTCCAATGCGCGAACGTCTCCGCCAACCTCTGGAGCGCAACGCTGAAGGAACTCCGACTAGTTCGGGCTTCTCCCTGCCTTTGGTATCCTCAATGTCGCCGGCGAAAGTCCCAGCATGCAGCGTGAAGTGCCTATTCGTATCGAATTGAGCCACTTGAGTTGCTCCCCTGCCGAGACCACCGCAAGCGACAGCGTCAGACATAAGTTCCCCTAGTCGCTTGATTCGACGTACGCATCCGCCGATTTTGTCAGCCGACAACATGCTGTCGCCCAAGAACTAAGGCGTCGGTTCCCGCCGATCAACCGGGTTCTTCGATCACGAGGCCAATCGATCACTCCCGCCGCGCGCCCTCAGTAAGGCCATCAACATCGGCCCCAGTGAAAACTCGCCGCGCTTTGCCCGGGACGTCAGGTCGCGGAGATATCCGCCGGGCGATTTGATGTGCCCTGCCCGCTCCAGAATGCAGGCCATGACGGCGGATGCATTTTCGGGTCCCATGACCTCGCAGGCACCCTGGTAGGCCGATGGACTGACGCAGAGCATCGAGCTGACGACCACTGCGGCCTGCATCAGGTCGCGCGGCCTTGCCACTGCGCCTCCAGGGCCATAATCTGAAATGGTTGGGCAAGCCCGCAACACCATATCCAGCGGAAATACCTTCATCGGCTCGCGCTGCGGTTCGATGGTTTGGCGCGGCTTCTCGCCCTGCTCTTTTCGAGAGCTAGGTTCAAGTTCAATAAGGGATTCGGATTCTGAATTCTGTTTGTGCCGCTCAATTTGATCATGATTGGCGCTCAAAATATCCATTTTTACCCTAAGTTCCAAAAGGTTGGAGATTTCCTCGCGCAACATCTCCATCTCTTCCAGGATGGTGGTTAAGGTCGCGGCAGTTGCCACTCGGGGAATGGCCACGACTAGTCTGCGGTAGTGCTGGTGTATCGCGTCCCAATTGCCGTTCACTCCCTCCTTGTGGGCGACGTCAATCAGCTTGCTGATATCGCGTCGGCAGATCGTCAGGCGCTCGCGAAGTCTACGCAACTGCTGTCGCTCCATCTCGACATCGGCAGCTATTTGCTCGATCTCGCGTGCACGTGACAGCAATGGAGCCAACGAAAAGCCATAGGCCTCAACGATCGCACCGTCTCCGTACTTGCGGGCGTAGCGCTTGCCGTTTGGGCTATCGCGGCGTGCCAGAAGGCCAGCGTCGACGAGCGCTGCGATGTGGCGCCGCAGTGTCGCTTCGGCCATGCCATGCGCGCGAAGTGACAACTGCATGTTAGAGGGAAACACTATGAGGCCGTTCTCCTCAGACAAAGTCGTCTCGGGATAAAAACTCAAAAGTGCGCTCATAACCGAGAGGGCACGCTCGCTGATGCCGAGCTTTGGCTTAGCTTCGCAGAGCGCCCGAAACAGCTTCCACTTGTCGGCCGATGTCTCGGGTTCGATTTCACGTGACATATATTGGCTTGCCAACATGCCGAGCGTCATCGATCGGCGCCCGAAAGGCGTCGTCACACTTCCACTTTGCATCTTCTTTCACCTATCTTCAGGCAAAAGACGTCCGCTCACCCGTTCCGGTGCCAAAGACTCTTGACTGCGATTCGTGGAAATGCGATTCTCAGGCTGCTAAACGATGAGAGAGGCTTCCACGATGGTTACCGTCTGGGGGCCTTTTTCTTTTGCGTGCTCAGTCTTCCTTCCGATTACCCTGCGCCAGAAACTCGGCGTAGAGCCGGTCCAGGTTGTCTGCGAGATACCGACCAAAGGGGCCGGCATTCCTTGATTTCATAGACAAGGCAAAAGCCTTGCCGGAATTCGAATACTTCGCGGAGACGGTCTTGTCCGTCGGTTGCCAGTTCTCCATGATCTTGGGAGTTGTCTTTCGGACAGGCTTCGCCGCGCTGTTCAGACCAGAAAACAGGGCATTGAAGCGTTCGTCGGAGCTCAGTTCGTCGAAGGAGGGATCGGAGACGATCGCCTTCACCTTCTCTTCGTTGGCGGTTTTGCCCACAAGCAATGACAGCTCGACCCAGCGTTCTCTGCCGACTGTCGAGCAGGGCCCGATCCTTGCGATTGTCTCTTCAGGAATACGATCCGTTACGGCGATCATTTTCGAGATGGCGGCCGCATTGGCAGCAAGTGCCGATCCGATGGTTGCCCGGTCGTAGCCAAGCTTCTCGAGGTGCGAGGCGAAGTTCGCCCGCTCGATGAAGGAGAGGTTGGCGCGCGCCGAGTTTTCCTGTCCCTGGGCGATGACGTGGGTACGGTCATCCAGCGCCTTGACGACCGCCTTGACCTTGCGGCGGAGCTCACGGGCAACGCGGGCGCGGCGATGTCCAAAAACGATCTGGTAACGGCCGGCTGCCGACGGGTGAGGGCGCACAAGGATAGGCGTATCCTGCCCGCGCTCGGCGATCGCCTGCTTCAATTCCTCGAACTGCTCGGGATTATCGTCCATGCGATCAGAGACGAACGAACCATCCAGTGTCTCAGGGTCGAGTTCGACAACCGTTTCTCCTTCGAGAAATTTCTCGGCCTGGCGCGACAACTCATCGAGCGAGCGCACCATGCTCTTCGAGGCGCCGCGCATCGGATAGGCGGGCGCGACGTCTGCGTGCGGGATTTCCGCTGCGTCTACCAGTCCCGCCAATAGGTTCTTTCTCGCCATCTACCTGCTCCGTTTGCCTTCGATCTACCGGATAGTACCGGTGAAAGTTTACGCCGGTCCGTTGAGAACCTTCCTGCCCCAGGAGGCATGAACGAGTTCTGCGATCTCGGCGTTGACTGCGTTCAAGGAGTCCATCGCGCGCTCATAAGTGGATCGCGTCATCTGGCTCTTGTCGACTTCGTAAAGTGTCTGCTTAGTGATGCCTGCGTCCGAAATCGCTGTCGATTTCAGCATCTGGTTCTTCAGCACGAACTGGTGGAACAATGTCTGCATGAAGCCCACCATCTGCGCCTGCGGCCCGTCCGTTGGTTCGTACCGGGTGATCAGGTAGCGATACCATTCGAGATTAACCGCAGCACCCGCATCCCGGATCGGCTTCAGGATCCCGCCCAGCATCAAAAGAAACTGTCCCATCGACATGACGTCGAGCATCTGCGGATGGATCGTGATCAGGACGCTCGTCGCCGCAGTCAGCGCGGTGATCGTGAGATAGCCGAGTTGGGGAGGGCAGTCGATGACGACGACATCGTACCGGTCGTCGACCTCCCCCAGCGCGCGCGAAATCCGCGTGAAGAAGGTCTTGCCGTCGTTTGAGCTCTTATTCGACATCGCAAGCGGCGTGTCGTATTCGTACTCCTGGAGTTCAAGATTCGCAGGCACGATATCGAGGCCCGGGAAATTGGTCGCCTGGATGATCTCGCTAATCGATCGGCGTTGATCGTCATATCTGAGCGCCTCATAGAGCGAGGGCGACATGTCGAGCTCGGGCTGAAAACCGTGGAGCGACGAAAGTGATGCCTGCGGGTCGAGGTCCACCGCCAATACACGGTGCCCGGTCAACGCCATGTACTGCGCGAGATGGGCGGCCGTCGTCGTCTTGCCCGAACCGCCCTTGAAATTGACAACGGCAATGACCTGGAGCTTTTCGCCTGGCCGACGGTACGGTACGTAGTTCCTGGCTTCCGATCGTCCATGCTGATCGAGATACTGACGTAGTTCCGCCATTTGCTCGGCACTATAGGAACGGCGACCCGACGACGATGTCTGGGGGAGGGGGCCCTTTCCCTCAAGATGGAGTTTCTTCAGCGTGCTTTGCGAGACGCCTAGGAACTGCGCCACTTCCGAAAGCGAGAACTGGCGAAGCAGTTTCTTGGCGTTTGGCGGGAACTGCTGCATGCTCAGGAGATGCAGCTTCTTAGAAATCAGATCGCCCTGTTCGAGGATGAGATCCTCGAAATGCATCGGCTGTGCGGGAGCGATGGACGGCGAATTAGCGTTCATTGCAAGGGAACTCTCGAATAACGGTTTTTCGGCCAGAGAGCCGACATAATCGTTATTATGTGCGATTCTAGCCCGCTGACAAGGAATATAGAGTTAACAAAGGGTTAATACCGCATGCCAAGCGGACGCCGCTCGAAGGCAGAACACACGTATTTCTCCTTTATTCTTATGCACTTAGAAGGCCGCTTACGCTCCGCTAGGCGCCAGCACTTTTCCAGGGGAGAAATACGGCCGTTCGCCTGGCTACGAAACGCCACTTCGAAATAGCCGTCATATTACTCCCGCGACTCACCCGACTCAGTCTTTGTGGATCCAACCCCAACGGGTTTCCCGTGAACCCTGCAATAGGGTAAGGCCACGCCATGTCTTTCACCCAAACTAACGCCCGAATCACCGCCTGCACAACCCTGTTGAATTCTACAACTGCCCAGCGATTTGGATCCGTGCTCATCTCGCGGCGATGTTCAACGACGGAGAAATTGATGCAGGTTCTCGCGATCTCAAAGCCCCGGAATACCGAAGAAGCCCGGCTTCTCCACAGCCAACATCAACTGCGCGCCCGCATCTTTTCCGATCGGTTGGGTTGGGAAGTCAATGTTGCGGGAGGCTGTGAGTCGGATGCTTTCGACGACATTCAACCGACCTACATTTTAGCCGTTGCCAGGATGGGCCGGTTGGCTGGATGCGCCCGCCTTCTTCCTACGCTGGGCCCAACGATGGTGGCGAACGTTTTCCCCTCGCTCCTTTCTGCCGGGCAACTCCGCGCTCATTCATCCATGGTCGAGAGCTCGCGCTTTTGCGTGGAAACCTCCCTTTCTGAGGGTAGGGGAGACGGTTCTATTCACGAGGCAACGCTCACCATGTTCGCGGGGATTATCGAGTGGTCGATGGCGAACCGGTTCACCGAGATCGTCACGGTAACGGACATCCGATTCGAGCGGATCCTCGCCCGTGTCGGTTGGCCGCTTCGGCGCCTTGGCGAGCCGAGAAGGATCGGGGTGACCATGGCCGTGGCCGGCACTCTACCGGCGAATGCGGACACATTCATGAAGCTCCGCCCCGCCAATTACCGCTCCAACATCACCAGCCCTCTTGGCCAAGCAGCTAAGGAGAAATCCGTGACACAGCTTCGCTCCCATCCTCGACTCGTCCGCAAGCTTCAAGAGGCGCTTGGCGACGAGCTTTGCGTCGCACTGGATGATAGCAACGTCGTCGAGATCATGCTGAATCCCGATGGAAAGCTGTTCATCGAACGGCTTGGGCATGGCGTGGCGTCGGCCGGAGAGATGTCATCAGCTGCGGCGGAAATGGTGATCGGTACGGTTGCCCACGCGCTGCAATCCGAAGTCGATACCCACCAACCCATCATTTCCGGCGAACTCCCGATTGGCGGACATCGCTTCGAGGGCCTCTTGCCGCCGGTGGTCGCCAAGCCTGCGTTCACGATTCGCCGTCGGGCTTCGCGTCTGATCCCGCTCGACGATTATGTGCGCTCCGGCGTGATGACAGAGTATCAATCTTCGACGATCCGGAGCGCAATTTCCTCACGGCTCAATATCATCATCTCCGGGGGCACGGGTTCCGGCAAGACCACTCTCGCGAATGCCGTGATCAACGAGATCGTGAAGAGCGCCCCGGAAGATCGCCTCGTCATTCTTGAGGATACCGCCGAAATTCAATGCGCGGCCGAGAACGCGGTTCTCCTGCACACGACCGACGCAATTGATATGGCCCGCCTTCTGAAGAGCACGATGCGCTTGCGCCCCGACCGCATCGTTGTCGGCGAGGTCCGCGACGGCGCAGCGCTGACGCTTCTAAAGGCCTGGAACACAGGTCACCCCGGCGGGGTGGCAACAATCCACTCGAACACGGCGAACTCCGCGCTCCGTCGCCTGGAGCAGCTGACGGCCGAAGCAAGCCAACAGCCGATGCAGGAGGTGATCGGGGAGGCTGTCGACCTCATCGTTTCCATCGAGCGTACGCCGCGAAGCCGGCGTGTGCGCGACATCATCCAGGTCGAGCGCTTCGCCAACGGCCAATACGAGATCGAATCTGACCAACTCACCGAAGAGCAGGAGGCGCGGCATGTCGCGTAAGAGTGAGTTTGTCTCCATCGCGCTTCTTGCTGCGCCAGTCATTTTGGCGTCGGTCGCACCGGCCCTGGCCAGTTCAGGCGGTAGTCTGCCCTGGGAAGGACCGCTCGAGCAGATCCAGGAGTCCATCACGGGGCCAGTCGCGGGCTACATCGCACTTGCAGCGGTAGCGATCGCGGGCGGCATGCTGATCTTCGGTGGAGAGCTCAATGATTTCGCGCGGCGACTGATGTACGTCGTGCTTGTTGCCGGCATTCTGCTCGGCGCCACGACCATTGTCGGTCTGTTCGGTGCGACCGGCGCTTCGATCGGTCTGATCGATAATCACGTCACGTCGACACACCCGAATGGAGGAGGGGAGGAGACTCATGACTGAGTCGCTGTCCCAACTTCACCGCAATCGCATCCACCGTGCGCTCTCCCGGCCGAACCTCCTGATGGGCGCGGACCGGGAACTGGTTCTGATCACCGGGCTTGCCGCTGTCATCCTTATTTTCGTGGTGCTGACTGTCTACTCGGCGCTTTTCGGGGTCGCGGTCTGGATCGTGGTCGTCGGGCTGCTCAGGATGATAGCGAAGTCGGACCCGCTCATGCGGCAAGTTTACGTCCGCCATATCTCGTACGAACTCTACTACAAAGCGACCACTTCTCCGTGGCGCCGGTATTGAGGGGACTGGCATGGTCGCGCTCAAACGCTTCCGGGCCACTGGCCCATCTTTTGCGGATCTCGTTCCCTATGCCGGCCTGGTCGACAATGGCGTCCTCCTATTGAAGGACGGAAGCCTGATGGCCGGCTGGTATTTTGCTGGGCCGGATTCCGAAAGCGCCACCCACCTCGAGCGCAATGGACTCGCGCGCCAGATCAACGCCATCCTGTCGCGGCTCGGAAGCGGCTGGATGATCCAGGTCGAGGCCGTCCGTATCCCGACGTACGATTATCCCACGGAAGACCGCTGCCATTTCCCCGATGCTGTCACGCGCGCGATCGACTCGGAGCGGCGGGCGCATTTCGCGCGCGACCGGGGACATTTCGAGAGCAAGCATGCACTGATCCTGACTTATCGGCCGCTCGAAGCCAAAAAGACGGCTCTCAGCAAGTACATCTATTCCGATGAGGAGAGCCGTAAGAAGACCTATGCCGACACGGTTCTCTTCACATTCAAGAATGCAATCCGCGAGATCGAGCAATATGTCGCGAACACCCTCTCGATCCGGCGCATGGAAACGCGCGAGGCTGTTGAGCGGGGAGGGGAGCGCGTCGCCCGCTACGACGAACTGCTGCAGTTCGTCAGATTCTGCATCACCGGCGAAAACCATCCGATCCGATTGCCGGACGCTCCCATGTATCTCGACTGGATTGCCACCGCTGAACTCGAACACGGGCTCACGCCGAAAGTCGAGAACCGGTTCCTCGCTGTCGTGGCGATTGATGGGCTTCCGGCGGAGAGCTGGCCGGGAATCCTCAACAGCCTCGATCTGATGCCGCTCACCTACCGCTGGTCGTCGCGCTTCATCTTCCTCGATGCGGAAGAGGCCCGTCAAAAGCTGGAACGGACGCGCAAGAAGTGGCAGCAGAAAGTTCGTCCGTTCTTCGACCAGCTCTTCCAGACGCAAAGCCGATCTGTCGATCAGGACGCCATGTCGATGGTCGCCGAGACCGAGGATGCGATTGCGCAAGCATCGTCGCAACTGGTCGCCTACGGCTATTACACGCCCGTGATCGTTCTCTTCGATAGCGATCGGGAGGCATTGCAGGAAAAAGCCGAGGCGATCCGTCGGCTGATCCAGGCCGAAGGATTTGGTGCGCGGATCGAGACGCTAAACGCGACCGACTCCTATCTCGGTAGCCTACCGGGCAACTGGTACTGCAATATCCGCCAACCGTTGATCAACACTAGCAATCTCGCGGACCTGGTCCCGCTCAATTCGGTGTGGTCAGGAAACCCGATCGCACCATGCCCCTTCTATCCTCCGAATTCTCCTCCGTTGCTACAGGTTGCCAGCGGCTCGACGCCGTTCCGGCTCAACCTGCATGTCGACGACGTTGGCCACACCTTGATCTTCGGGCCCACCGGCTCGGGCAAGTCGACGCTCCTGGCGCTGATCGCGGCGCAGTTCCGGCGCTATGAACGCGCCCAGATCTTCGCGTTCGACAAAGGAAGCTCGCTCCTACCGCTGACGCTGGCTGCCGGCGGCGATCATTACGAGATCGGCGGCGATGTGCAGGAAGCTGGACAAGCACTCGCGTATTGCCCGCTCGCCGAACTCGCCACCGACGCAGACCGGGCCTGGGCGACGGAATGGATCGAGATGCTGGTGGCGCTGCAGGGCGTGGCCATCACGCCCGATCATCGCAACGCCATTTCCCGGCAGGTCGGCCTGATGGCGAGCGCGCCAGGCCGGTCGCTGTCGGATTTCGTGAGCGGCGTGCAGATGCGTGAGATCAAAGAGGCATTGCATCACTACACGGTCGACGGCCCGATGGGTCAGCTTCTCGACGCCGAGCAGGACGGCCTCACCTTCGGCGCTTTTCAGACCTTCGAAATCGAGCAACTCATGAACATGGGCGAACGGAACCTTGTCCCGGTGCTGACCTATCTGTTTCGGCGCATCGAAAAGCGACTCGATGGATCCCCGAGCCTGATTTTGGTCGACGAGGCCTGGTTGATGCTCGGCCATCCAGTTTTCCGCAGCAAGATCCGGGAATGGCTGAAGGTGCTGCGAAAGGCGAATTGCGCGGTCGTTCTTGCGACCCAGTCGATCTCAGACGCCGAGCGATCCGGCATCATCGACGTCTTGAAGGAGTCCTGCCCGACCAAGATTTGCCTCCCGAATGGCGCCGCTCGGGAGCCAGGGACCCGGGAATTCTACGAGCGGATTGGTTTCAACGAACGCCAGATCGAAATCGTCGCGACCGCGACCCCGAAGCGCGAATATTACGTCGCCACGCCGGAAGGCCGGCGTCTTTTCGACATGTCGCTTGGGCCTGTTGCACTGAGCTTCGTCGGAGTTTCCGGGAAGGAAGACTTGAAGCGCATCTGCGCGCTGAAATCCGAACATGGCCGCGACTGGCCGATCCCTTGGCTTCAAACGAGAGGAGTTCACGATGCCGCAACGCTGCTCAAAGCTTAGTTGGTTGGCCGGCCTCACGGCCACGGCAATGACAGTGGTCGCAATCGCACCAGCACACGCCGGCACCGCTACTGGAGCCGCAACCGAGTGGACCCAGGTGCTCAATAATGGCGAACTGGTGTCCCTCGTCGGCCAGTCTGGAGAGCAGATCCAGAACCAGCTCACCCAGATAAGCCAACTCGCGCAACAGATCGAGACGCAACTGAACATCTATCAGAACCTGCTCCAGAACACGGCGACGCTTCCGTCGCATATGTGGGGGCAGGTCGAGAGTGATCTCAACCAGCTCCGCAGCATCATCGATCAAGGCCAGAGCATCGCCTTTTCCATGGGCAACGCCGACGACGTGCTGCAGCAGCGATTCCAGAGCTATGCAACCCTCAAGACTAATCTGCCGAGCAATGAGACATTCTCCTCGACCTATCAAACCTGGTCGGACACCAACCGCGATACGATTGCCAGCACGCTGAATGCGGCAAGCCTCACGGCCGATCAGTTCGAGAGCGAGGAAACCACAATGTCCTCCTTACGGTCGATGTCAGAGACGGCCGACGGGCAGATGAAGGCCCTGCAGGTCGGCCATCAGATCGCGGCGCAGCAAGTCGCGCAAATGCAGAAGCTCCGCGGGCTCGTCTCGCAGCAGATGACGATGATGGGAACCTGGCTCCAGACGGAGCAGACCGACAAGGACCTCGCTCAGGCTCGGCGGGAGAAGTTCTTCGGTGCGACGGCGCCATCCACCTCCGGCGGTGAAAAAATGAAGGTGGAATGGTGAGAATAAAGCTGATCCTGATCGCAATCGCGAGCATTCTTGCCCTCGGCAGTGCCGGCATCTGGCTCCTCATCTCCGAAAGACAGGTGGCGCAGGAGCATCGTGCGAAGTTCCTCGGCTCGTCGAAGGAGTATCCCACGTCGGGCGGCCAGAAAATGAACGTCGAGTGGTGAAGCCCATGAAAGGGAAACAATTTCGATCGCTTCGCATAGCCATGCTGTTTGCCGCTTTCGCTGCGTTGGCGGCACAGCCCGCACTGGCTCAGGAGGGGTCAGTGCTGACTTCCCTTCAGAACCAGATCACGACCGCCGCGAAAGGATGGGAAAACACCGTCATGAATGCGGCGAAGTCGCTGTTCTGGATCCTTGCTACCATCGAGATCGGGATAGCGGCCGCCTGGCTCGCGCTTCAGGCTGCCTCTCTCGACAGCTGGTTTGCCGAGCTTGTGCGGCGGATCATGTTCGTGGGCTTCTTCGCCTTCGTGCTGGCGCAAGGCCCCACCTTCGCCAAGGCTGTCGTCGACAGCCTCTTCCAGATCGGCGCCGGAGGCGGCACCGCATCGCCGTCGGACGTTTTCAACGCCGGACTCGCCGTCGCAACCAAGATGTCCGAAAAAATTCAGTTCGGCCTTTTCGAGGACAATGCGCTCGCGATCTCGACCGCTTTTGCCATGATCGTCGTCGTCATTTCTTTCTCTCTTGTCGCGGCAATCTTCATCTCCGTCATGGTTGAGATGTATCTCGGCCTGCTTGCGGGAATGATCATGCTTGGACTTGGAGGGTCGTCGTTCACCAAAGACTTCGCCGCCCGCTATCTGGTTTACGCCTTTTCAGTAGGCATGAAGCTCATGGCGTTGGTCATGATCTCCCGCATTGGGTCGGAGGTCCTCATCGGATTGGCGAATGAGCCCCAAGTCGGCGACCAGTTCCAGACCGCACTCGCGATTGCCGGGATCGCCGTGGTCGTCTTCATCATTGCGATCTACGTGCCGAATATCATCCAAGGTGTTGTCCAAGGAGCCTCGGTATCCGGAGGAATGGAAACGATCCGTCACGGCGGGCAGGCAGCATCCTTTGCCGCAGGCGCAGGGTTCCTCGCAGCAGGCGGGGCAGGAGCCGGTTTTGCGGCTGGCGAGGCTGCCCGAGCAGCCGGCTCATCGTTCTCTGGCGCGGCTCTCCGCGGTATCGGCACCGGGATCGGATCAGCGGGCAAAGCTGCAGGATCCGCCGCCAAAGAGAAGGCGATCGGTTCGCCCGGCGCTTATGCGGGCTCAATCCTCGGACTTGCCAACGCCAAGCTCGATGAGCGCCGCGGCGGCTACAGCGCGCCGAAACCACCTCCCGAACGCAATGACTAACAGCAATCAGAAAGTGATGGATCGATGGCACAGAACCGCGTCCCCGAAAACCCTTATCTTGCCGCGCGGCAGGAATGGACGGAACGATACGGATCCTATGTGCGAGCCGCTGCGGCGTGGCGCATCGTCGGCGTTCTAGGCCTGACCATGGCCGTGATTGGCTTTGGATATGCCATGTATCTCAGCACTCAGGCCAAGCTCGTGCCCTACGTCGTCGAAGTCGACAAGCTTGGCACATCGGTCGCGGCCGGCTTCCCCGAACAGATCGAATATGCCGATGTGCGAGTGGTGCGCGCCACGCTTGGAAATTTCGTCACCAGCTTCCGTTCGATCACGCCCGATGCCGTGGTGCAGAAACAATATATCGGTCGAACTTACGCGCTCCTTCGTACCTCCGATCCTTCGACTGAGAAGATCAACGCGTGGTTTCGGGGCAATTCGCCGTTCGAGAAGGCGAAGACCGCAACGGTCGCGATCGAAGTCAATAACATCGTGGCGCTCTCAAACCAGACCTACCAGATCGACTGGACCGAATACGAGCGGGATCGCAAGGGCAAGGAAACCGGCACGCGCCGGTTTCGCGGGATCGCGACGGTCGCGCTGACTGCGCCGCAGGATGAGGCGACAATCCGCCTTAATCCGATCGGACTCTATGTCCGGGATTTCGACTGGACAGCGCAGCTTTAAGGGCAGGGGATTTTCCAATGCACAACACAGGATTGATCGCAGCCGCCGGCTGCATGGCCGCGCTCGTCCTTGCAAGCGACGCATTCGGCCAGAGCATGACATCGGATGAGGTGAAGGGAACGAACATTTCCCGGAAGTGGCGTGGCACACCGGGGCTCGTTACCACAGGGCCGGACGGGAAGGTTATCTTCCTGTTCGGCGAAACCCAACCTTCCGTGGTCTGCTCGCCGCTGCAAGTTTGCGATATCGAGTTGCAGGGCGGCGAGATCGTCCGGGATGTTCTGGTCGGTGATACGGTGCGCTGGAAGGTCGAACCGGCGACCTCCGGCGCGACCGGCGGACAGGCAATCCATCTGATCGTCAAGCCGTCGGAGCCAGGCCTCGTCACCTCGATGGTGGTCACGACGTCGCGGCGCACCTATCACATCCAGCTCAAGTCCCATCCGAGCCAATATATGGCTCGTGTCGGTTTCGAGTATCCAGAGGACGCGTCGACGAAGCTCACCGATATCAATTCCCGGCTCGAGACCGGCGGCATTCCCGGCACTGCCCCGGACAAGTTGAACTTCTCTTATTCAGTCAGCGGCAGCGCCTCGTGGAGACCGAAGCGGGTCTATTCCGACGGCGTGAAGACCTACATCCAGTTCCCCCGGTCAATCTCGGGACAGGACGCACCCGTCCTCTTCGTCGTTTCTGGCGGCCAGAACCGCATCGTCAACTATCGCATGAAGAACGATATGATGGTCGTCGACTTTGCGGTCGACAAGGCGATCCTTGTTTCCGGTGTCGGCTGGCGCCAACAGAAGATCACCATCCGGCGGGGAGGCTGATCGATGCGCAAGCTGCTCTCTTTGGTCATCGGCGCCGCTTTCCTTTCCGGCTGCCAGACTGCCGACAATGCCCTCACCACGAACTCCACCCCCGTCGCCGTCAGCGGACCGGCCGCAGGCGCCATCGCCGGCGATCTGGCAAGTCGGCTTACAGAACAGATGGGCCCAGCCGCCACGACAACAATCAAAATGGACAAGGACACTTCGGAGTATGCCGCTGCCCTGGAGGCGGTCCTGAAGGGGTGGGGGTATACCGTCGTCACCGACGGAAGTGTCGCCGAGGACCAGAAGCCGCTCGAACTCGCGTGGTCGATCGACAGCTTTGATGGCCAGGTACTTGCCCGTCTGACGACGCCGGCGATCGCGCTCAGCCGCGCCTATACCACCACGGCAGCTGGAGCCACACCGGCGAGCCCGCTTTCGATCATGCGGCGCAACTGACGGGAGAGATACATGGTCCAGTCGCTTCAGCTCGGCACGTCCGGCAATGCCGAGGATCAGCAGGGCATGCGCCGTCTCAACCGGCTGCCGATCATCATCGCTATCGTCGTTGTCGTGCTGTTCGTCGTCGTCGTCGTGATCGGCCTTTCGTGGCGCGGGCTGACCTTCAACCGCGGCAACGATCTCGACAGCGCATCCAATTCCCCGGCGACGAACTTCGGGGACCAGCTGAAAAAAGGCATCTCGGACGGCATCATCGGCGAGATTGAAAGGCAGGAGGTCTTCCAGCCAACACCCGTCATCGTCCAGAAAGAGGACAAACAGGAACCCGCTGTCGAGCGCCCACCGCTGGAACGACAAGAGCGCCGACCGCGGCTCGAGTCGGAGGAAGAGTGGAAGGCCCGGCTGAAGCGCGAGCAGGACGAGCAATATATCCGTCAGGCGCAGCGCCAGCGGATGGCACGCCTTCAGGCGCGCGCCACAGCTCTCGACTCTCCTTTGAAAGTCGACATCTCCGATGCCGAGAAGACTGCGGCAAATCCTACCGACGCCATGCGACAGAATTCGACGGCCACAGCAACCAATGCCTCGGACCTCTACGCCGCCGCTATGCAATCGGGGCTCATGGGCCAGAACATCGATCCGAACGGCCAGACCTCGAAGGAGGACTTCTTCAATCAGGACATCAAGGGCCTTGGCTACCTGCCGAACAAGGTCGAGCCACAGATGTCGCCCTACGAGTTGAAGCGCGGCTCGGTCATTCCGGCCACCTTGATCACCGGCCTCAATTCCGACCTGCCGGGCAGGATCACTGCGCAGGTCAGCCAGAATGTCTATGACAGCGCCACCGGCTATCGGCTTTTGATCCCGCAAGGCGCGAAACTTTTCGGGCGCTATGATTCCAAGGTCTCCTTCGGTCAGCAGCGCGTTCTCGTTGTCTGGACTGATCTCATTTTTCCGAACGGGTCGACGCTACAGATCGGTGGCATGGCGGGGACCGACGCCGAGGGCTATGGGGGCTTCAAGGACAAGATCGATCGCCATCTGTGGCGGACTTTCGGATCGGCGGCGTTGATCGCGCTAATTGGAACCGGAAGCGACATGTCGATGCCCGAGAGCTCGACGCTGGCGATACAGGATACTGCCTCGGATGCCGCACGACGAAGCTTCGCTGAATCCTTCGGCCGGGTGGCTGAGCAGGCCATTTCGAAGAACCTGAATGTCCAGCCAACGATCCGCATTCGATCCGGCTATAAGTTCAATGTCCTCGTCGGTCAGGACATCATCCTTCCGTCCGTCTATCGTGGGAATTAGCAGCGCAGGGGCAAGAGATCAGTCCTCGTGTCTACCACTGTTTGACGCGCGGTGTGTCGGTACAATCACTGCAGCGCAAAACCTTTCCTCAGTGGGTCATATTTTAGGCTGGCGCGGCTTGAAAGATGCATCTCCGCAGGTAGTGCTACGCACACGGCCCGAGGGAATGCTTCGCATTCGGCATGCACCGTAGGTTGCCGTCAAAAGTGATTGTGTGCGTAAATCGCAGCCATGACCCGATTGCCCAAACGCTAAAGCCAGCGTGACCGATCGTTTCGCCAAAGGACGAACTCGCCGGGTCAAGAAGATAGGAGAGATGTCCGTGGACGGAAACCTTCGCTCGCTCATCGATATGCTGGAAATCGCGCAAGATGGGCACATGATCAGGAGTGCTCTTACAAGCTTCGCGAATTCTTGCGGGTATGATCGGTTCGCCTACCTGCAAAAAGAAGGTGCCCAAGTCAGGACGTTCAACTCCTATCCTGGGCCATGGGAAGGCATCTACCTCAGTAGCGACTATTTCCGCATCGATCCCGTGCTGACGGAAGCAAAGCGCCGGCGGGACATATTTTTCTGGACCGCCGACGACTGGCCTGCCCGGGGATCTTCTCCTCTTCGACGGTTTCGCGACGAGGCAATCGACCACGGCATTCGCTGCGGCGTCACCATTCCCCTGGAGGGAAGCTACGGATCCGCGATGATGCTGACCTTTGCATCGGCGGAAAGGAAAGTGGACATTTCGGGCCTGCTGGATGCCAAAAAGGCGGTTCAAGTGTTGATGGCCGTTCACTATCAACTGAAGATCCTTGCGGCAAAGACCGCAATCAGTCCTAAGCGAATGCTGTCGCCGCGCGAAATGACGTGCGTCATATGGGCGACAAAGGGAAAGAACGCGGCCGAAACCGCGGAGCTTACCGGCATCACTCCCAGAACGGTGCAGCACCATCTGGATAACGCTCGTGAAAAGCTCGACGCAAAGACGGTGCCGCAACTCGTTGCCATCGCCAAGGATCGTGGCCTGGTCTGAGCTCTAGTTGTCATCCTCGAAAGGCACGACTGGAATGAAGCCGAGTGCATCCAGAATTTCCGAGAGTTCCTCCTGCTGAGCCTCGGAGATCTTTTGGCGCGCGATGTATTCGTCCTGGAGCGTCTGGAGCACGGAACTAGAGATCGACGGATCATCGTTTGCGCGCGACCACTCTTCGTAGACGGCCTGATCGGCCGCGAGAAGCCGACGGTGTTCGCGAATCGCTGAAACTGCCAAGGCTTCTAGTTCTGACTTTTGCATCGAAACGTATCGAGGTTCCCTCTCGTTTCTTTTGCCCTTGGAGGGACCTACATCTTTCATCCGTTTCTCTCCAACGTAATTCCTTTATCCGAAAACACGCCTTGCTCCGCATTAGATGACTTAAGCCATAACTGCACGGCTCGTGTTGCAGAGGAACATTTCCGACTGCATTGGCCGCGCAATATCATATGTCGTGCTGAATCGGAACTATCGTTCCTGGAACGATC
The DNA here is from genome assembly GCF_002531555.1 of Sinorhizobium sp. BJ1. Taxonomy (NCBI): domain Bacteria; kingdom Pseudomonadati; phylum Pseudomonadota; class Alphaproteobacteria; order Hyphomicrobiales; family Rhizobiaceae; genus Sinorhizobium; species Sinorhizobium sp. BJ1. The sequence continues at coordinate 72,650 of NZ_NWTH01000020.1, read as the reverse complement.
ATTCCTGTTCAGGTTCCGCTCACGTCATGGATCTCAAGGAGGTCATGGCGACCAATCTGCGTCGTCTACGTCATGACAAGCAACTGACGCAGGAAGAATTAGCGCACCGCTCGGGTCTGAGCGCCCGCTATATTGGAGCGATCGAACGCGGCGATGTTTCTGCCACAGTCACCGTGCTTGGCCAAATTTCCGAAGCGCTGGGTGTGGAACCAGCCGTACTTCTAACAAAATAAATCTGACAAGCTTTGCGACGTCGACCAAGAGCGTTGAAACCGGCCCTTCTTTGCGACACGGCCAAGCGCCGTGGGCAACCAAAACTAAGAGCTTGCGGCTATACATTCTTCGCAAGGAGAATGATTATGGCTACCGCATCCCGCGCCTACACCTGCCGAGGCTGCGGCCGTCAGTGAGATCGCAGTGAAGTCGGTTCACAATGCCATTGACTAGCGGATCATTGCTACTCAACTCGGCGGGAGAGCACTAACGATGAGGATCTGCTTCGCTTGAAGCTCTGGTATGGCGTCGGATCAATCTTGTCTGCCGAGCGCCGCAATCATCTCTTCGATACGATCGACCAGAACCCCGAGGCCGATATGGTCAGGGCGGACGACTATCTCATCGTTGATGTCGCACGGGCGAGAGAGCAGTTGGCTGCGCGTGCCGAGGCGCTTCGAGAAGCTGAACATATGGTCCAGAGCGAGAAGGGCCTGGTGGGCGGTGAGCCGGTCTCGAAAGGCACGCGGGTACCGGTCCGGATGGTTGTCGCGATGAAGGCCCCAAGGCGCGAGCACTGCTGAAATCGTCGACGGCTACCCTTCTGTCACAGCACGCATGGTCGAACATGCGGAGATCTGGTCTGCGGCGCACCCCGCCAGGGGACGGCCGCGGAAGCTTCTGAGCAGGACCTGAGGGTGAAATCCACGAAGCGTCTGCGACTTCGGAACGATAAGGCTCAAAAACGCCCTGGCTCGACCTCGTGAAGGGCCTAATCGATGAAGCCACCACACGTCTGTCATGGCCGTTGCCCAGCCGGGCTCCCACGACTGCTCCCATCTCACTTGGCTGGAATTGAGCAGCGAAGCCGACTGGGATCTGATGCCTCGTATCATCGATTCGGATTTCACGTTCGTCACCAATAACGCTCGCGACTTCCGCAAGCTCTATGCAAAAGAGGAACTGCATGCCGGCCTAGTCATCATCGTGCCGCAGGTGCTTCCTGAACTGCAACGAGAACTGTTTGCCCTTATCCTGGAGGAACTGGAAGAGCCGCCTGAAATCGTAAACGAGATCATCGAGGTGACGCTCGCAGAGAGGACGGCGCGGTTCTCACACGCTACTTTCTTTTGGAAGCCTGAGCGCCACGGGAGCCGTTACTTCCCACCGATCCTCGACAAGTCGATCCGTATTCCTGCGCTACCGCTTTCCTGCTGAGTCGTGTCTTCGGCCCCGCTTGGAGGCACACGTTCTACCTCTCCAGTCTCCTTCTCTTGGCTGCTTGTTGGCTCTCCCCGATAGTTGACGACCGCTTCGTCCGGATCCTTCGCTTGAAACACGCTCACGCCTTCGAATTCCCCAGTCTTCCAAGCGTAGACCGCATCCTCGAATATCTGGGGGAAGACGTCTTCACTCTTGGGGTTGCCGTACCACTTGGTAACGATCCTCAGAACCTTGGCAAACATCGCAGTTCCTTTGCGAAGATTTTCGCAGGCATCAACGAGGTCCGGCTGAAGGCCCGCCGCATTCTTCACGCCGACGCCCGCCGGAAACTGTGTCAGGCCGACGCGAACCACCGCCTGACCGGCATATTGCCTCACAATCGCCATCGCCTCGTCGGCCGACGTTGCCTTCGGCACGAGGATCAATCGGCCACCCGATTTGACGGAAACGGCGAGCGGGTCCGTCGAGCCTGCCGCTGCCACGAACTGCTCGGCGATCGCGGGCGTTAGTGAAGGGTCGGTGCATTCTTTGATGAGCGCAGGGTCGAGCATGACATCTCCTCGGGCGGTTAGGTGTTGAAGGAAAGAACAAGCGGCTTTGCGAAGAGGTTCGCCCATGCGACAGCACTCGCGTGTTGGATGGCGACGATGGATGTCCCTTGGGTCCACCATCCGTTTCCGACCGCAAGGATCAGGTCTGGGTCGTAGAGCATCGATTGTAGTGCCGGCCAGACGATCAGTTGCTCATAGCAAATGAGGGGCGCGACCTGACGATCACCTACAGCCGAGAATGGATTGGCAAAGAAATGCGCCCGGGCACGGCCGCTGTCACCAAACCGCAACCGCCACGGCTGCCACATCGAGCCGGGGACCGGCATTCGCTCGCGATATAGGACCTTGCCCCCGTCGGCAGAGATCGCGACAAGCACATTATCATATCCCTCAGCATCGACGACGGCGGCGCCGGCGACCACGAAAATCTCCGTGCCCTGAAGAGCCCTGACCCAGAGCCGTTCGACCGTCGGCGTCCAAAATCCCAGTGCGCTTTCGGGCAGAACGACGTTCCGGATACCGCGGGATGCACGATCCTTCACCGTTGCAATCAGATCACGGTGCCGCTGAATGCTGGCCTCACGGCCGAGCGATGCCCCCAGTTCGAGATCGACGCCCTGCCAACCCTCAGGTATCTTCGGCTCGGTCCAGTTTGCGGCGGACCAGAACCAAAAGCCTGTGAAGGCGATCGCGACAGCCGGCCACATGCGGGTTAGGAGGCCCATGAGGCCGGCTGTCATCGCCGCCAATCCCCACCATCCCCATCCAGGAAATAGAACGCCCGCCGATGTTACGGGATGCGCCCAGCCGGTGATGCCGAACGGAGGCACCGCCATGAGCGCGGCCGCCACCAGGTAGCGAAACTGTCGACGGTCAGGGCGCTTGGTCCAGAGCACGGTATGCGCGGCAACAAAGCTCCCCGAGGCGCACAGCCATAGCAATAAGCCCGGCCAAAGATCGGAGGCGTAGAAAGACGCCACGCCCTGCGGCAGACAACGGGATGCCGCGAGGAAATATCCGGCCGAAACTATTGCCGCCACGTACCTCGATCGCGCATGCCCCCATAGGACGGGGAAACCCAGCGCCGCCGGAAGGAGCAGGACATGGCCGCTCCACCCAATCATTCCGGCAAGAACAGACGCGACCGTCAGCACTGCCGGCTGTAGGTAATCACGGCGCATAGGTCAGTACCTCGTGCGCCAGGCCGAGAATGCCTGCAGCCGGGATCGGACCGAAATAGCGAGAGTCGTAGGAGCCGACGAACGGCGAGTGCAGGAAGACGTAACCCGCCGGCACGATCCCGCCTCCGAACGGCGTCAACGGTCGTCCCTTTCCGTCCCGGTGCTGAAGAGCGGAGAAGCGGACCGGATGTCCATCGATGCTGACGCCGATGCCAATGTCGACGCGCTGTCCGGCGACGGCGATGATCGTCTTGATGAGCGGCGCGATGCCGCCGGGGCAGAGGCCGGCGCGCAGGTAACCACGCATCTTTGCCTCGCGCATGGCCGAGGTTTGAGGTGGACAACTGAGAACGAGATCGCCAGCGGCGGCCGGTCTGTCGAGCTCGATGATACGCCAGAGACCGAGACGTTCGCTCGGCGTGAGATTGATCCGGTAGCCGCCGAACCAGGCGACCGAGATCGTTCCCAGCAAGGCCATTGTGATGGTGGCGAAGCCGAACAGGAGCCCTCTATTGCGTCGCCTCCTCAGCGCCGCTGCAATGAAAGGGATAGTCATTTCAGCGACATCCCTTGGCTCTTCGTCTGCCGCAGTGTCTCGGCTTGTTTCAGGGCCTCGGTCGTTCGCTCATGGGCACCGAGCTTCTGCACTGCGCCCATCAGGCTCCAGGCTGACTGGACCTCCGCTTTCTGACCGGGGCTCAAGCCGGCGGTGATCGTCTTGAAGGTCTCTCCGCTCGTGTCCTTCGCAGCCAACGGCACGAAGGTCCGCTCGCCGAAACGTTCGGCGACAGCTTTGGCAAATCCCTCGAGTTCCGCCTTCACCATCTTGTCCGCAAGTGCGAACTCGAGCGCTGAGGGAAGGTCATTGCGGTCGATGGCGTCCCGCACGCGCTCGAGCGTCTGGCGTGCATTCGGAGAGAGCGCCGGGATGTCGATCGACACCTTGCGACGGGCCGCCAGTTCATCGGCCTGATAGCGTTGTTCGGCCTGACTGCGCTGGCGCAGGTAATCGCCGAGACTTTGAGCAAGAGCGGGAACGTTGCGTTCCGCCCTCTCGCGATCCTGCTTATCGGCGCGGCTCGCGAGCAAGCCGGTTTTCCCCTTGAGCGCACCAAAACTTTCCGGCTTGCTGGCGATCTTCGCAAGCGTCGATTTGGCGACGGTCTCATCCTTCAGCATGGCGTCGACATTGACCGTCTTGAAGGCCGCTTCCGGCTGCGCATAGACGAGATGGAAGCGGGTCGAGACATCTTCCCATTGCTTCTTCAGACCAGGATCGGATTCGAGCTTATCGGCAACCGCCTGCTCGACCGATTTCGGGAATGTCGCGATACCGGCAACCATCGGGCTGGCCTCCTTGCTGCTTTGGGAATGGGTCGGTTTGGTACTGGCACCGAGGCCGAGCTTGGCACCGATGGCGAGGAACCTGTGAGCCAGATCAGTCAGTTTCTGTTTCTGGCGGATCGTCCATTCGAGCCGGTCGCGGGCAAGTGTTCGGGCGACGTTGACGATATGCAGGCCGCGGGCTTCGGCGAAACGGAGGGCCTGGCGGTAGAAGGTGGCCTTCTCGTAATCGAGCGTGGTTTCTTTGGCGTTCTTTCGCGACAGGATCTTGATCAGACTGCCGGCGAACGCGAAGGATCGGGTGCCGTAATAGACGCGGAGATCCTCGCGATGACGCGTCATCGCCACATAGGTCAGATGCCGATTGAGGGAGAGGGACGCGAGCACCCTGACCCTGTCGACGGTGGCGCCCTGGCTCTTATGGATCGTGGTGGCATAGCCATGGTCGAGATTGTTGTAGAAGCGCTGTTCGACGGTAACCTGGCGGCAGTGCTCGCCTTCGCCGATCTCTGCCACGATGCGGTTTTGCGCGGCTTCGACGACCTTGCCGAGCATGCCATTCTTGACGCCGAGCGAGCCCTCGTTCTTCAGGAAAACGATCTGGTCGCCGATCGCAAAGTTGCGGTGTCCGTCCTCCGTCCGGAAAGCAAAACCTTCGCCAATAATGCCGCGCTCGACAAGCTCGGAGCGCGCCATCTCGTTGAGCATCCGCACGTCGCGACGGAGATGAGCGAGGATCAGTGTCGTCGTAGTCGGATCGTAATCACGGCTCCAATCGGCGATGAGGGTATCGACTGCCTCGTCCTTCAGCCTCAAACCGATCATTCGACCCTGTGCGGTATAGGCATCGACAGCCTTGCTGATATTGCCGCGGGCGAGATCGAGCGAAGCCTCGCGCATCCATTGTTCGCGCTGACGATAGATGGTTTCGAGTTCGGCATAACCGATGCGATCGGCAATCGCGCGGAATGCGGCCCCGGCTTCGATAGGCTGGAGTTGTTCCGGATCGCCGACGAGGACAAGCTTGGCGCCGGCCTTGGTTACGGTCTCGACCAGGTGCGCCATCTGCCGTGACGACACCATGCCGGCCTCGTCGAGAACGAAGATAGTCTTTGCGTCGAGCTGGTTTCGGCCTTTGTTCCACCGAAGCTCCCAGGACGAAAGCGTGCGCGAGGCGATCCCTGCTTCCTTCTCCAAACCCTCCGCCGCTTTACCGGCAAGCGCGCCACCGACGACACGGTATCCGGCTGCTTGCCACGCCTCGCGTGCGGCTCTCATCATCGTCGTCTTGCCGGCGCCGGCGCGACCGATGACGGCTGCGATCCGCTCGGATCCTGCCACATGTTCGATCGCGGTCTTCTGCTCCTCCGACAAGCGCGAATGGCGCGCAAACGTCGCCTCCAGCACTGCTTCCCGGACGCCATGTGAAGATCGCCCCGAGAGCCAGATCGCGCGGTTGGCCATCTCCGCTTCGAGCCGGATCAGCTCGCGCGTCGTGTACTTAGCCGGCACCCGTGTGCCGGTCGCGAATGCGATCCGCTCGCGCTCGAGACGGAGCGCTTCGGGGCACTGCAGGACGCGAACCATCAGGCTTTGGAACAGGGCGGCATCATCGATATAGCGATGCAGGATCTTTGCCACGTCGCGTTCATCGAAGACGCTCTTCTCACGGGTGATCAGGTGGAGGACGATCTCCGGTCGGCGCTCAATCCGACGTGCGTTCTCGCTTTGCCGCGCCTCCTGCAGTTCGATCCGTTCGAGCTTTGGTGATCCGGCCGACGATTGTGTCGTCGCCTGCTCCACCTTCCGGCCGATGGCCGTCGCGCCGACACCGATATGGATGGTCGGCTCGACTTCGATGCCCTGCTTTTTGAAGGATCGGCCATCGATGCGAATGTCGAGTCCGGCCATTGCCAGGTGCCGGTTCTGGCAGGCAAACCAGCCGTCGCGAAAGGCGTTGAAATCCTCGAGGCTTCCGGCCCAAAGCTCGTAGACGATCTTGCCGGCGTCGTTGCGGAGCGGATTGCCGTCCGGTCCAAGAACCGCGACCTTCTTGCCGCCGAACCCGTCCTCGGTGAGCGGCCGAAGGGTCGTCATCAGATGGACATGCGGGTTGCCCGGCGCATCGTGATAGACCCAGTCCGCCACCATGCCCTGGGCGGTGATGTGCCGCTCGACGAAGTCGCGGACGAGCGCGATGTTCTGCTCGGCTGTCAGCTCGACCGGCAGCGCAATCGTCACATCCTTGGCGAGCTGAGCATCGGAGCGCTTTTCGAACTCCTCGACCTTGTTCCAGAAGGCTTCCGACGCGCCGGAGACCGAGCGATCGGCAATCATTGCCTGCAGCCATTCGGGTGCATCGGCCGGGATGACGAACTCTTCGTGCAGGAGGCCCTGCTTGCGGGTGTAGTCGATTGTCCGCGCTTCCCGCTCGTATTCCATCTTGGCGCAGTGGCGATAAGCCGCCGACAGCACGGCGCTGCGGCCGGAGCCGCGGGCGACGACACTGACGGAGAAATGAGGAACGGCCACGGCGGTCTGAGCTCCGATTGTGAACAGATTCAACAGGTTCGTCGGGAGCGGCAGCCCAGCCGGGGTCAAAAGCAGAGCGTCGCATTGGCGACGTATAATTGCGCCCTTGGAAGCCGCTCCTTCGGAACGGCCGGGATCATTCACCAAAGCATCGCCGTTGGCGATTGTAGGATTCACAGTAGTGCGTGCCGCACTCTGTTCGGAAAAACTGGCTTCGAAAGACAAGCTTTCTCAGCCAGGGAGACGGACGGAATGAAAAAACCAACCTCGAAAATCCGCGACGAAATCGCCAAGCTGCAGGAACAGCTCAAGGCCGCGGAAACCCGCGACGCCGAGCGCATCGGCCGGATTGCCCTCAAGGCTGGCCTTGGAGACATCAAGATCGAGGAAGCCGAGCTTCAGGCGGCCTTCGAGAGCCTGGCAAAACGCTTTCGCGGGGATCAGGGAAATACGACCGGAGGAAAGAAGGGCGCCGGCGACGGCATCGGATCGGCGTCGACCGCGGTCCCAGCTGGCACGGCTCAGAGCGGCCTTGGCGAGGCTTGAGCGAATGGCGAGGACGACGACATCCGACGCCCGCAAGAAGGACACGCGGGAGAAGATCGAACTCGGCGGCCTGATCGTGAAGGCGGGCTTGCGGTATGAGAAGCGCGCGCTCCTGCTCGGGGCATTGGTCGAACTCAGTCAGCGGCTGAATTCCGACGAAGGTGAGCGGGCGCGGTTGATCGCGATAGGCGCGGAGGCGTTCGGCGATGACGGCGAATAGGATCACACTCGCTGTCGCGCCTGTCGTGCTGATGGTTTTGGCCGTCATCGGCATGACCGGGATCGAGCAATGGCTGTCGGCCTTCGGCAAGACCGATGCCGAGAGGCTGACTTTGGGCAGGGTCGGGATCGCCTTGCCCTATGTCGCCGCCGCGGCGGTCGGCGTGATTTTCCTGTTCGCGAACGCCGGCTCGGCGAGCGTCAAAGTGGCCGGTTGGGGCGCCCTGACGGGAAGCGCGACAACGATGTTGGTCGCGACGACGCGCGAGGCGAACCGTCTCGCCGCATTCGCCGGGCAAGTGCCGGACGGAACGTCCATCACCTCGTACCTTGATCATGCAACGATGGTCGGTGCGACGGCGGCGTTGATGGCGGGATGTTTTGCGCTGCGCGTCGCGCTGATCGGCAATGCCGCCTTCGCGCGTGCCGAGCCGACACGCATCCGGGGACAAAGGGCGCTGCATGGTCAGGCCGACTGGATGAAGATGCAGGAAGCGGCAAAGCTCTTCCCCGATACCGGCGGCATCGTCATTGGCGAGCGCTACCGAGTTGACAAGGACAGCACGGCGGCGCGCTCGTTTCGCGCCGATGATCCCGAAACCTGGGGCGCCGGCGGCAAGTCGCCGCTGCTTTGCTTCGACGGTTCGTTCGGATCCTCGCACGGGATCGTCTTCGCGGGTTCGGGCGGTTTCAAGACGACGTCGGTGACAATCCCGACAGCGCTCAAATGGGGCGGGGCACTTGTTGTCCTCGATCCTTCGAACGAAGTGGCGCCGATGATCCATGACCATCGCAAAGGCGCGGCACGCTTCATCCGCATTCTCGATCCGAAAGAACCGGAAACCGGGTTCAACGCGCTCGACTGGATCGGCCGCTTCGGCGGGACGAAGGAGGAAGACATCGCCTCGGTCGCGTCATGGATCATGAGCGACAGCGGCGGCGCGCGCAGTGTCCGCGACGACTTCTTCCGCGCCTCGGCGCTGCAGCTGTTGACCGCACTGATCGCCGACGTCTGCCTGTCCGGTCATACGGACCCAGAGAACCAGACCTTGCGTCAGGTGCGTTCCAATCTGGCGGAACCGGAACCGAAACTACGCGAGCGGCTGCAGTCGATCTACGACAATTCGAACTCGGATTTCGTGAAAGAAAACGTGGCTGCGTTCGTCAACATGACGCCGGAAACCTTCTCCGGCGTCTACGCCAATGCGGTCAAGGAAACCCACTGGCTGTCCTATCCCAACTATGCCGCGCTCGTGTCCGGTGCGACCTTCTCGACTGACGCGCTTGCTGCCGGCGAGACCGATGTGTTCATCAACATCGACCTGAAGACATTAGAGACCCATGCCGGTCTTGCGCGCGTGATCATCGGTTCGTTCCTCAACGCGATCTACAATCGCGACGGCGAGGTGAGGGGGAGGGCGCTCTTCCTTCTCGATGAGGTCGCGCGGCTCGGCTACATGCGAATCCTCGAGACCGCGCGCGACGCCGGGCGCAAGTACGGGATCACGCTCACGATGATCTATCAGTCGATTGGGCAGATGCGCGAGACCTATGGCGGCCGCGACGCGGCGAGCAAATGGTTCGAGAGCGCGAGCTGGATTTCGTTCGCTGCGATCAACGATCCGGAGACGGCGGACTACATCTCCAAGCGCTGCGGCATGACCACGGTCGAAATCGACCAGGTCAGCCGCAGTTTCCAGGCGAAAGGATCCTCACGAACGCGCTCGAAGCAATTGGCGGCGCGGCCGCTAATCCAGGCGCATGAGGTTCTTCGCATCCGGGCAGACGAGCAGATCGTCTTCACTGCCGGTAACCCGCCGCTTCGCTGTGGACGAGCGATCTGGTTCCGGCGAGACGACATGCGCGGATGCGTTCAGCCAAGCCGGTTTTTAGGCGCGCCTCGTCTACCCTGATTGGTCAACTTGCGCTACGGATCGCCCGGCCGTCTTCATGACTCGCCGGCCCAAGGAGTGCTTTCCGGATTCATAGATTGGCTCGACAAAGCCGGTTTTCTTTGAACTCGGCGGACATGATGAGTCTCTCGATAGCCCTGAGATGAAGAGGTTCCGAACGAATTTGTGATGCCTCCTGCCTGGTCGCGTAGACGGCTATGCCGTGGTGGCACGGATCTCGAAGGCGAAGTTTCTCGGGGCCGCACATCGGTCCTCTCGTGCATTCCCGCCTGTATCGATCCTAATCGAGGTGGCAGTGCACCTTGCGGCTCTGCGCAGGGAAGAAAGGCCGCGCTGGAGGCACCGCCTGCGTACCGGAGGCGTTCTCGCGGATTGCCTCGGTTTTAGGCTCAGTTTCGTGTTTGAGCTATCGCGAAAGGATCATAGCCCGCTCGCGGACTCCGTTCGCACCGGCGAATAGAGCCGTACGCCGGAGGCTGGCGTGTCATTCGTCATTCTCCCCAAAGTACCGGGGAGCCGACCAATATATTCGCCTAGATAGACGCAAATCCAGCAAATACAGCATTACTGTAATTGCTGACGAGAAAGAGCCCCGCCCGGATCCGGGCGGGGCTGGCAGGCGCTTCAGTCGCGGTTTGGGCGGGACCAGATAAGCTGGAGGCCATCTTCGCCTTCCACTTCCACCAGCGTCGCGTAGATCGGAGCCGGGAAGCTCGGGTCGTCGAGCTTGACCGAGAGGTAATCGCGGCCCTGCTCGGAGGTCTTCTGCCAGGCGGCGCCCAGTTCGACAGCGCCCGCGTAGATGCGGAAGTGTGCGCCCTTATCAGAGGGGTTTTCGACGCGGGCGATGCGAGCCTTGACGTTGAGGGCGAGAGTGCGGATCGAGCCGGTGAAGCCGTTTCCGGTGGACGTGAAGGTACCGATAGTTGCCATTGTCATGTTCCTTTCGCTGTTTCGGGCCGCGCCCTTCGCGGCCTCGATGGCTGTCGCAAAGACCGGGGACGATCGGACCGCACCTGAAGGGCCGGAATGAAATGGAGGGCGGCCGGGAGGAACTTTGTTGTTCCGCGAGGAATGGTGGCGGAGTCGCCAAGGGAAGAAAGTTCTGCAGGGCGTTGCGGGAGGACGATCGAGGCGAAGCCGTTCTCCGGTCAGACATGCCTCATCGAGCCCCCGAGAGGGAGCGCCGGCGACAATGAGGAGGAGGAGCATGGTGACTCTAGCACCGTGCGATCGCATCTGTTCAAACGGCTCATAGGTGAAACTGCGCCGGATGCCAGGTCGTTTGCCGCCAACATCTCCGTTTGGAGCTCCGCAGAGGCGCCACTTGCATGGATCCATACGCGGTATATCGTTGCAGCGCGAATCGTTCTGCCCAAGAGGATCCACGCGCAAGAGACAAAGCCGTTCACCGCCGAAATCAAGCCGTCCCGCAAGCCGAAATTCGGCCCACAGAAGACCTCGATCTGGGCAAGCTGGACTTGCGAAGAGATAAAGACTGCAGATGAAGACCGAGCCGGTGGTGGAGTCGGCCACCGCCGTTGGCGGCACCAGTCCTGATTGCGGGACGCCGGGAGCTGCTTTAGCCTGTTTCAAGCCGCCTGCCGGTCTTGCTGCTCCGCCGGCTGAACATCATGAAGATAGGCAGCGGCACGCTGGGCATGCGCCGCGGCGTGGATGATCGCCCGCTTGTCTCCTGATAGGACCGTGAGCCAGGACTGAAGGTATGACACGTGATCCTGCCGCGGCTCGAGTTCCGGCGCGATGCCGAGGTCGGCGCATAGGAAGCAGCTGCCAAGCTCGGCAACATATTCTGACAGTCAAGCAGGCAGCAGCGATTGAGCGAATTCCCCCAGGTAAACCGCTGCCAACAGCGTTGTTCTGCCGGCACAGCACGACAGCCTGGCGACGGCCTTGTCGAAGGCCAGTGCCGCGAGCTTGAAGCCCTCGACGGTCGTGAGCTATGGAAAAGATCGTCTCCGCGATATCGTTGACGGTAGGGCCCTATCGGATCGCCAGCGTCGCGGTCTGGATGCTGTCGGCGCCTTCCGGCGCGAGGATGTGGGCGCCGAGCAGACGACCGCTGCCAGCGTCGGTGGCAAGCTTGATGAGGCCGCGGGTGTCGCGAGCCGCAAGCGCACGGGGCGCCTGGTCGAGAGCGATCGTCGAGACCCGCACGGCTTGTCCGGCGGCACTCGCCGCCGTCTCGGTCAACCCGACGCTCGCCACCTGCGGATCGGTGAATACGATGGCCGGCATTGCGCTGTTGTCGTAACGCAGATTGTCGCCGTCGAGGGCGCTCTTCGCCGCGAGCTTGGCGCCGTAGGCGGCCATGTAGACAAAGTGGTCGCGGCCGGTCGCCGGCGGCATAGATGCCGGCCGTGGTCGTACGCATGCGTCGTCGACGACGATGCCGCCTGTCGGCGAGATGGCGATGCCGTGTTCGGCAAGGCCAAGGCCTTCGATGTTGGGCGTGCGATGGGTTGCGATCAGCACCTGATCCGCTTCGATCGCACCATCTTGGCCGTCACGCGTGATGGTCAACAAGACGCCGTCCTCGGTCTTGCGGATCGCGCGGTGGGCAATGCCGGAGACGACGGTGATCCCCTCGTCCTCGAAATACCCCGTCAGCGTCGCGCCGATTTCCGGTTCGGCCTGGGGCACCAGGCGCGACCGACAGACGAGCGTCACCTTGACTCCGGCGCGAGCAAATAACTGGACGAGTTCGCCGCCGATATAGCCACCGCCGATGACGAGCAGCGAGCGCGGCAGTTCCTCAAGGTCGAGCGCCGTGGTCCTCGTCAGATACGGCACAGTGTGGATGCCCGGGATGGCGGGTAGGGGCCGGCCGCGCACCGGTGGCGATGATGATCTTGCCGGCAGGAATGCGCGTGCGGTTCACCTCGACACCGCCGTCGGTGAGGCGCGCCGGCTCGTTGCGATAAGCGATGCCGTTGTAGGCGGGCAGCAGCTCGACATACTTGGCCTGGCGCAGCGCGGAGACGAGCGCATCCTCCTGGGCGAATGGTTCCGCGCCAGTCGCTCAGTTCGGCCTGCGCCGTGTGCCGGCAAGCGGACCGCCGCGCGCGCATTGTGCAGGGTCTCGGCGGCGCGGATCAGCGTCTTCGGCGGCACGCAGCCGACATTGACGCAGGTGCCCCTGATGGTGCCGCTGCCGTCGCGTGCGACTTGGGCACCCTGATCAGCGGCCGTGATCGCGACCGAGCCGGCGCTAATCACCACGACGTTGTGGGCGCCTCCCATTGCCACCCTTGGCGCGGAGAGGGCGGCTGGCTCCCGTCGTGCTCTTCGGCGCCGTGATCGAGACCGGCGAGGCTCGGCCCGAACAGCGCGCGCCCGGCCTCCAGTCCTTCCGCGATCGTCTGCCGAAACCGGGGCTGCTCGGCGGAACGTGCGCTGCGCCAGGCGGAGAGATGTTCGTCCAAGCAGACAAAGGCGGTGGCGCGCAGGCGAGCTCGCGGCGATTGCGATTCGCGATCGGTCATGGTCCGAGCGCATCCACCGCGCATATGGCGTTGAGCACGCGTCCATCCAGTGTCACCCGATGGCCCGTCTCGCCGTCGGTGACGGGATGGCACCGACGATCCGATCACCATCGAGAACGACGAGGTCGCGCCGGCGCAGGTCTGCGAGCAGAGGCCGGATGGCCGTCTCGCTGAGTCCCGCACGCTCCCCCAGCGCGCTCCTCATCGGGGCGCGTCCGTCTTCGGCATAGAGCTGGAGCAGCGCGACGCGCACGCGACCCGCGGCGGGATCATAACCGCGCCAGCGATTGACCACATGGTCGGAGCCGACCATGGCCTTGAGGGCATCGGGGACCGCCGGCGATGTGACTACCGAGCAGTCGGGAAACGTCACGCCCGGCCGCACGGCAAAGCTCGGCGGCGTCGCCGGCGTGGAAATGACAGCCTTGCCGAGGGCCGGGGTGACAGGTATGCAGCGGGCCGAGCTTGCCCGGCGGACGGCCTGCAATCTGAGACGGTGTGCTATTCTGAGAAGGTCGGCCTTTTGCTCGAGCCACCGCGGACGGCGATCGCCGACCTGAAGCGCATGGAACGGGTGCTCAAGGACGTCGTTGCCCAGTGCGGCGACCGCACGCTCCCGGAATTCCGCTGATCGAGACGCTGTTCAAGGAGCGAACTGTGACTGAACGAGTTGCGTGGGCGCCTATGCGGCGCCCCGAACCTCGTGTTGGCGAGCGCCGGCCTGCTGCGCGTGCATCCAGTCGGCGATCTGCTGCGCCTTGCTCGCAGCGGTGAAGATGGCGCGCTTGTCGGAGCGCAGCACCTCGAGCCAGGAGGCGATGTAGCGGGCATGGTCGGGCCGCGGTTCGACGCTGAGGCTGAGGTCGGCGCAGATCATCGCGCTCAAGAGTTCGACCGTGCATTCCTCCATCGCATAGGTGGCGGAGCCGAAGCGTCCGGAGAGGTCGCGGTCGAGGCGGTGGCTGGCGCCGGAGGCGTGGCCGCATTCGTGAAGCAGCACGGTATAATAGGCGATGGCGTCACGGAAGCAGGCGAACTCGGGCATCTGCACGTGATCGGTGGACGGACGGTAGTAGGCCTGCGAGCCGCCGTGCCGGATCTCGATGCCGAGGGCGCTGCAGAAGCGTTCGGCCCGCTCGATTCGCTCGGCCTCGGGCAGCACCGGCATTGCGGGCGGCGTGTAGCCGTCGACCTGCGCGCAGTTGAACACCGTATAGCCGCGGGCGAACATGTGCCGGCCGGGCTCGTCGCTATCCGCGTCGCCGTCCTGGTCGTCTGCTTCGCCGTGGCGATCGGCGACCTTCCAGAACACGACCAGGTGACCGCGTTCGCCCTTGCGGACTTGGGCGCCAAGCGCCTGCCATTGGCGATAAGTGCCCCAGATACCGGCGGGATAGCCGGCCGCGTGGGCCGCGGCCCAGAGTGCGATGACGTTTACGCCGCGATAAGCCTTGCTTGACGCGATGTTGATGGGCGTGGTGATGGGCGATCCGTCGTGATGCCAGGGCATCCGGTACTCGCCGGCCTCGGCCTCGATAGCGGCGATGATCTGGCTGGTGACGCGCTCGTAGACATCAGTCGGGGTCTGGGGGGTGCGATCTGTGGTCATTGCTGCCTCCTTAACTCGCCCTCTCCGTCGAGGGCGAGGCGGCAGGGGCAGACGCGGGAGGCCGGCCCGTCACACCCTGTTCTCGGCGCTGGTGCGGAACAGGGTTGATGGGCTGGCAGCGTTTGCCACACCCGAGCCCTGCCTCGACGGGCGAGCTGAAGAAGGCGCGGACCATGATCAGCGCGCGCGGGACGGTTGGATGATGCGCGGCTCTCGGCCGGCGTTGTCTCGCCGCGAGCGCTGCAAGGCGACAAACCCGGCGTCAACAGATCTGGCCAGCTCCTGCCGCAGCCCCTCGATGCCCGCATCCCGCTCGGCGATCGAAGCCTGCCACGGCCCGCTTAGCATCAGGAGCCAGACGCGGTCCGAACCTCGTCTATGCTGATCAGGACCGCCGTCATTCGCTCGAGGTCTTGTTAGAGGGTACTGCGCTGCAGATGGGACAGCCGCTTCTCCTTCAACAGGCTCCTGGCTTCTTGCGCTGAACGGGCCCCGGCGGGCCGATGTCTTGCGGTGATGCAGGCATTGGGCCAAAGGGTCGGCTGGCAATGCGCTATCAGCGGGCCTTTGGCATCAGTTGCCTGCTTCAGGCAGGCGGCAGTGCCGGGATCGAAGAAGCAGTCGGCCGTCGAGCGTCTCGGTATGGGCGTTGCGGCGGGTCCGGACAGCGTCGCGCCGGCCCGACGCCCATCGAAATAAGTCAACAGATCATCGAGCTCGCCGAGACTGTGCTGGTTCTCGACCCCCGCGCGGAAGCCGAATTGGCTGGAGCCGGCATAGCCTAGAAGGCGGCAACGGAAGCATGTTTATACTGAATCATGCCGGCGATTGTGCCGAAGGGCCAGTTGGCAATGTGCCATGCGATCGTGCGTCTGAACTGCCTCGTCGTGATCCGCCAGGGCCGATCACCGGGTCCGTCCGGAATTGCCAGTGTGTCCGGTGTGCCGAACAGGTCGTTGAGATGGTCGCGGAAGCGGTTGAGCTGACGAACGATCTCGGCTGAGAGGTGATCCTTGCAAACGGGCCTTGCGATAAGCACCGGCCAGAGCGTCGTGAGGCCATGGGCAGATGCCATGACAGGCGCTCGAGAACTTCGACAGCCTTGGCTACAAGCTCGATCGTAATTCCCTCGGCCGGCTCACCTTGGTCTGACCTACCCCTCTAGGCGACCGATCGAACGCGATGACGCATGATCATCCCATCTTCACTGCGCGTGAAGGAAAGACACCCGCGCTGCATTTGCCTGCACCTCCCCAATCGCGCATCCGGTCATATAGGCGCAGAGGATATAGGCTGCCGACTGCCCATCGCGTAGCATACCCTGCCGTGCTAGACGTGACCGAAATCATGAGGGGTTGGAAGGCGTGTGAAAGATCGTGCGGCATTTGAAGAGGTCCCATCGGGAGCGGACCGGTTCCCGCTCAATGGCTCCTCAAAAGGCCCGGAGCCGGGCGCGATCAGCCCCAGCCGGCTAGTTGACCCTCCAAGGATCGATTAAGGAAGATACGGAGGCGCGCAATACGCCATCACAAGAGAGCGGGATTGACCGGCACCTCCAAGCATGAAGTTTGCGCTACATCCCCCATCACGGCGGGAAGCCACGTCGACTCGAGGTGGGATTTTATTTGGAGGTTGAGAGGTTGGCCTTCATGAGCGCTTCATCTATCGATTTTGCTCCAAGCGCCGCGAGCGCACGAGCAAGGCTTTGTTCGACTTCAGGGATACATCTTCCCTGAATCAGAGCGATCTCGGCGACAGATCTATCTTCGGACACCCACCGAAGACACGATTTTTCGTGGGGTGAGAGCATGGTTTCCCAATTCAACCGCCAGGTTGTGCACTGCGCACTACGGACCATCGGCCTCGGAAACCGTAACAAGAGCATCGCCGGCGAAAGGATGGCCAACGGGTGGCCATATACTCCCTAGGGACTTCTTGATGAGGGATGGAGAGCGCAGTGAAGCCCGATGCCTCCCCTCCTGCTCCTTATCCCAAGTGGAGCTGAGTTCGAGTTCGGGCCTGAGTTGCAGGAAATCCGCGTTGGCTTCTGGGAGCAAGCCGACCTTTCCGTGAAAGGATGCTCCCTGCCGCCTGCGCAGGGTGATCTGAAGCCATACGTCGCGCCGGCTGCCACAGCGCGCGCGTCCCTCGCCTTGAGCACAGTAGAGGGCCGGCGCG
The DNA here is from genome assembly GCF_002531555.1 of Sinorhizobium sp. BJ1. Classification (NCBI taxonomy): domain Bacteria; kingdom Pseudomonadati; phylum Pseudomonadota; class Alphaproteobacteria; order Hyphomicrobiales; family Rhizobiaceae; genus Sinorhizobium; species Sinorhizobium sp. BJ1. Next base: position 55,634 of record NZ_NWTH01000020.1, on the reverse strand, counting down.
CCGGCCCTCGCCGGAAATGCCGCGGCAATCGCGATAGCCGCGGAATGCAAGGACGCGGGACAGTTTCATGAGCTTCTCCCAAGGTTGAAGATGCACTCCTCTTACGCGGGCCTCTGTGCCACTTATTTACATTGCGCAAATTAATCCACATTGCAACAGATTGTTCGAACCTTTTGTCCGAAGCCGGACAAGAATGTTGGTGGCAGGCCAGGGATTTCGCTGGCGGCCGGCGCCGACAGTGGTGCGGCGAAGGGGGCGCGCCAATCCGGCACGCAACTTGCTCGGAGGGTTTTGTTGACAGCGGACGGCAGCGGCACATCTTCGGTGGATTGGCAGACGTTCGTGATGAGAGCGTGACAGGCGTATCAAATTATTTTCATCGGGGATTGAACATGCGAGTAACATTGATTTCTACGTCGATTTTTGCCTTGTGTTGTTCGTCGAATGTCAGGGCAGAGGCGGTGCTTCCAGTGAACCCTTCATCATATCTGGTCGGCGCTATCACGAGAAACATGTTTAGATTGCCAAAACCTGACCAGGACTTGGTTCTACTATCCGCGCATCGCGGATCTTGGGAGGTATATCCCGAGAACTCAGCTTACGCCTTGCAAGATGCCTGGAATTCACAGATTGAAATCGTGGAGGTCGATGCCCGCTTTACTGCCGACAAGGAAGTCATTCTATCTCACGATTACAGGCTTGAACGGGAGTCTACTGGAACCGGCTTGTTGTACAATCAGAACTATTCGCAAGTACAGCTAGCCGATCTACGCGACCGCCATGGGCGCGTGTTCAAGGACTCGCAAGGGCGCAAGGCCAAGTTCCTGACGTTTTCCGCGGCGCTTGATCTGCTCGCCCAATACGTCACCGATGATGGGCATGGTTATGTGATGATCGTCGATGCGAAAGGGGCGGTGGATGATCAGGATCCCACTGATCCCATCGAACTCACGCAGCGTTGCCTTGACATCCTCGCGGCCAAAAAGAACCGGCAGTTGAGCAAGGCTGTGGTATTCAAGCTGAAAGCCAAGGATGCGGTGGATATTGGCACGTTTCTGAATCGGACCACCTACGATCCCAATGTCATAGGCGGGTTGGTTATAGTTGAAAACCCGGACGACAAGAACGTTAAGGATTCCAACGATGATCCTCACCAGGATACGATCTACGATCAGTGGAATGTCGCGCCGTTCCCCGTTCAGTTTGAAATGAACCAATTCTACAAGGGTGACGGTCTTCAGGCGTATCTCGACTATATCGATCAAAGGCAGGGCTTCGCCACCTATCATGAAAGTAACTATTATCCGGAGGGCGTCGCCAACAGCGCGGGAAAATGTTGCTTCGAGCACAACACCGATCCAACATCGGCCGCTCCCGGAGGTATCGTGCCGGACTATCGCGGCGATCCGGAAATGGCGATCGTCAATCGTACGAATCTGATCACCACTGACTGGCCCGATGTGGTTGCCGACATGCTGCGCCAGTTAGGGCACCGCAACACCAGCAATCTGAGCCGCTAAGGTAAGACCTACCGCCTAAGGAGGAGTCTTCCAATGAAAACTGGAAAAACAATCGCTCTACCATTCTCTATAATGGCGTGTTTTGTTGGTGGCGCAAGCCAAGCTGGTGCATGCGCCAATCAGGCTGACTGCTTGAAGAGCGCGTCGGTAAAAGTGTCTCAGACACTCACCCCCAAGGTCGTGCCTGTTTTCGGTAACTATCCAAAGCTATATATACACGACTCTGCGGCGAAGGCGGATTATCCAGTGCCTGATAATACGAAGCAGGCATTTGACTTCTATACGGATAAGACTTCATTCAACTTTCCGCCGAACTCGTCAATCGAGACAAGGGAGATCGCATCGATCAGCCCGGCCACGGGTTTTACGATCCTTCTGGTCGAAAAGACCCGCGATAATACCGTTCCCAATGGCGGTAGCACGCTGTCGCTATTGAGTTCCGATTCCAACGGCGCTTACTTGTCATTCGCCTTGGGCGCCCAGCCCAGCTTAAGTGGGCAAAAGTGGTCTTTTGCCAAAAGTTTGCTTCAAGGCAACATGGCGCAAACCGCATATTGGCAGAAGCCGTGGGATATGAATCTCCTGGGACCAACAGGCGACTTCTCCGGAACCGAGTGGATCTATTATACCTTCACTCCAGACGGAAAGGTTCGCATCGACCGTTTCGCGCCGTATACCTATTTTCTGGCGTTTACCGCTTACCAGTGGGATGAGGCGGTGCTTGACGGTGGCTTTCCGCATTTTCCCTTCGACACTGGTACGCCGACCGACCGGCCGAAGTCCGTCACTTTCGGATCGGTCGGGCCATGGCTTATTGGCGCTGCTGGTGCGCCCGGACAAACCCCGCCGACGCCCGAGCCGATAGAGGCATTGCCCGGATTTGAGGGAGCGACGATATTCTCAGCGCCCTTGTCGATGAAGGAAGTTGTAGCTTACCAGAACTCTCTGAAGGGAAGTTATTTTCTCGACGTGAACATGCTGCCCTGCAATAGCGGCCAGTATCTATCCGGCCGAATTAGTACTCCCTGCGGTACAGGTAGTCCTGGCAATCCGCCACCGAACATGAACTCTGTCGCTCAAGACAGGATCAGCACCAATATCAATCGCTAGGTCGTAAGCAAGCAAGACTTTGGCCTTGCCTCAACAACGGTTGAAAAGATCTTCAAGGCGAGAAGATCAATCAGCGACGAGCAAACTTCAGGCCAGACCGCATAAGCTCATCGATGATCTCCTCGATCATTCAGGCTTGGCGGTCGGACGCTCGACCAGTTGCTAAGCTGAGGACGCGGTGACTAATTATAAGGCTCCCCAACGTCAGCACAATGCAGCTTACGGCGGGACGGATCTATTATCGGGCCAGTTGCGGTATCTCGCGCTAAACATAGATGGGAAAACCAGTCACCGACTGATCCGAAACCGCCCGCCCCAGTTCCGGACCACGGCACCAGCGCTCAGTTTAAGGTGCCCGACCTGTCGCCAACGTGGCGATTCAGGGTCAGGTAAGAAGCCGCACACGAAATCCCCCGTATCTGCGCCGATATCGCGTTCGTGTACTGTACGGAAACCGGTGCTGCGGCGCCCTGATAGTCCACCACCAGACCACTGCGTCACTGATCAGCATCTTGGCGGGTAGTCTATGAGGGAAGGGTCGCGCAATAGAGCACCATGTTCCAGGCGGGCCGAAAGTCCGCATCCTCGAGGAGAGCCACTCAACCTCATAGGTCGACGAAAGTCCTTCGGCGCCGACATCTGGTTCCAGTCCAGCATAGATTGCAACGCCGATGGTGTAGAGCAGAACGGCGACTCGCTGAACCAACGGTCGCCACCGTGGCGGCAGCTGCAAGACCCCGCTTGCCAAACCGCAACGAAATCACCTCATTTGTTCTTTCTGGCAACGGACCAAAACGGACCCAAGACGCGCGTCGATCTGCACTGTGGGAATTTCGAACTGCCCACGAGGGCGAAGATATGTTTTGCAGATACCGATCGCATCAGCTTTGGCCGCCCCTCTCAGATGCTGCGGGCTGGGAGGCAATGACGGTCACCTTCCCATTCGCCTGTCGGTGAATGGCCGAGGAGACGCCTGCAGCGCGGCACAACACATGCCCCGCAGCGCAGTCCCAGAGATTGGTGCCATGCTCGAGATAGCCGGCAAGCCGACCGGCCGAGACCATCGCAAGCGAAGCAGCACAGCTTCCCAGACAGACTACATGGTAACCCTGCGCTTCAAGCGCAGCCTCGCTTTCCAGCCGATGTGCAATCGCCCACGTCCGGTTGCGGCCGATGCCAAATGCGAGTGGCCGCGTCCCGACAAGCGGCGGAAGAGATCCCTGTGTGTTGAGCTGACCGTCCACCGAAGCCCACAACAGAGTATCGAGTCCCGGTAGCGCAACAGCGCCAAGGACCGGCTCCCTGTTGCGGACATAAGCGATCGAGACCGCCCAGAACGGTATGCCCGACAGGAAATTCGCGGTCCCATCGATCGGATCGATCAACCAATGGTCATCTTCGGCATCGCCAAGCTGTTCCTCGCCGACGATCGCGTCGGCGGGGAACTGGGCGTGAATCAGCCTGCGGGCGAGACTTTCGGCCTCACGATCGGCTGCGCTGACGTAGTCGGCCTCACCCTTCGTCTCAATGGCAATGTGGGGAAGACTGCGAAACCGGGCCAGCGCAAAGGCTCCAACCTTGCCGGTGACGTTCCGAAGCAGATCCAGCCGAGTGTCGAGCTCGCTTGTCAATTTGCCGCCCGATCCCGCGCCGATGCAACCATCTCTTCAAGCCTGAGAGCGATAGCGTGTGCCCGCTGATAGTAGGACGACTCCGACAGCACGTAGCGGTCCATCGGCGTCTCGAAGTTCAGGGGCGTCCTGTACTTTGTTGCCGCAATGGCGTTTGTGATCGCATCCCAGTCGAGCCTGCCGTCGAATGGCAGCAGATGGTCGTCCTTTGCGCCGAAGTTGTCGTGAATATGCGTGGCGATCAGCCGATCGCCATGGTGCTCCAGCACCGACAGCTTGCCGGGCTCGATCAGTTCCCAATGGCCGCTGTCGTAGCAGACGCCAACGAAGTCGGAACTGTAGCGGCTAAAGAGGCGGGCATAGAGCTTGAGGTAATTTTCCGCATTTGCCTTGACCAGGGTTTCGACCGCGATCTGCACGTTGCGTTCGAGGCAATGGGCCTCGACGTCGTCGAAGGATCGGAACAGGGGCTCGAACAACAGGTTCTCGTTTTCAACGCTGCGGAACGTGTCGTTGGTGATGTCGACGTGGAGCACGACATTCGGGGCGCCGAGGGCCGCAGCGAGATCGATACGATTTTTCAGAAGCTCCACTCCGCTTTGACGCTGCCAATCGTGGCGAGAAAGGATGTTCTTGCGTGTCTCGTGTGCGAATGGGGCAGGTCCGGCATGGGCGAGCTCGCTCACCGGATTGACGCCGTTGCTGGCATGAACGGAGTGTGTTTTCAGGCCCGCCTCCGCAACGATGCGGCGAGTGAACTCGATTTCCGCGTCGGCAAGCATATAGGAGCTGCCGGAATCCGGGTTCCAGTTGATATGCGTAAAGCCGGCCTCGCGGATCAGGTCGAGGGAGTGGCGGATGCCCTCGTCGTACCAGCGTTCATGCATGGGCCAGTGCCAGACGGTGATGCAAGTATCCATTTCAGTGTCCATTCAGAGGTTGCTCGATTCCGGGGTGCGGCCGAGGCTCAGGCGCTCGGCGATGAGGATGACGGCCAGCGAGAAGGCCATGATCAGGGTGACGTAGACGAGGCTGACGGCGGCCTGGTCGGGGTCGGCCGAAACGGCGCCATCGACGATGGCGATCGGCAGAGGCTTGTTGTTGACGTTGTAAAGGAAGGCCGAGAGCGGGTATTCCGCCAGCAGATTGTTGAACTTCATGCCGGCGACCAGGATGGCGGTCGGCGCCACGAGCGGCAGGACAACACGGCGGAAGCGATATGGCCTCGAGGCACCCATTGCCCGGGCCGCTTCGTCGAAGGCCGGATCGATCCCGATGAAGGCCGAGCGCATGAAGCGGACCATGAGCGGCAGGCTGAAGATGACGTAGCCGATCGGCAGAAGCCAATAGCTGCCGAGCAGAACGAGATTGCCGACGAGCGGATTGGGCGCATCGAAAGCAACGATCAGTCCCACCGCAAGCAGCATGGTGGGGATGATCCAGGGCAGGACGAAGCAGATATCCAGGCCTCGCGTCAGCCAGCTGCGCTTGCGCACCATGATCGGCACGGCGAACAAAGTGATTGCGAGGCCGACAGCAACCGCGATCGAGCTCATCACCATCGAATTGAAGAAGGGGACAAAGGCCGCGCCTCCGCCCAGCACCCGAGCGTAGTTTGCCAGCGTGAAGCTGGATGGCAGGACGTCAATGCCGATGCTCGAAGCCGGGGCGAAGGAGAACAGCACAATGAGCGCGACCGGCACCAGGTAGATCGCCGCCAGCAGATAGGCGAGGGCGGTCACCACGATACGGGCAAGCGGATTGCGTATCGCCCGCAACCGGATGCGAGTCGTCGTCTTTGCCCCGGCCGTATAGGCGCCCTTGGCCTCGAAATACTGCGACAGCAGGATCAGACCCATGAGCACCAATCCCATCAACAGCGCCAGCAGCGCCGCCATGTCGGGCCTGCGCAGGCTGTTCAGCGTCAGGACCATCTGGCTCAGCATGTGGAAGTCCCGGCCGCCCAGCACCTGGGGCGCGGCAAAGGAGCCCATCGCCGTAATCAGCGTGAGCAGCGTGACCGCGAGCACGGTGGGCAGGATGACCGGCAGGACGACGCGCCGCAGGATCGTCGCTTCCGAGGCTCCCATGCTGCGGGCCGCCTCGATCGTCGAATAGTCGACGCGGCGCATGGCGGCGCGCAGAAACAGGAAGTGGAAGCTGGTCATCAGAAAGGTGTGGGCGAAGAGAACGCCCAACCAGCCGATGAACCAATCGCGCGGCAGCGACGGGAAGAGCGTCGTCAAGCCGGCGGTGATAGCGCCGCTCGGACCATAGGTGAAGTTGTAGCCGGCAGCCGCAGCGACGCCGCCAAAGACCAGCGGCGTGGAGAAGGCCATTTTCAGGAAGCCACTGCCACGCACGCGAAAATATTCGAGCACCGCCACCTGGAACATACCGACGATCGTGACGGTGACGGTGGTCGCCGCCGTCATCCAAACCGTGTTCCAGAGCGCTGCGCGGACGCGGCGAGAGCGTCCGAGTTCCGATACCGCATCAAACATGGCCAGACCGCCGTGTCTGAACAATGCGGCCTGCAATGCGGCAAGCATCGGAACGAGAAGGAAGGTCAGCACGGCCCAGGCAATCACGATCAAGCCGAACCAGTAAAAAACATGGTCCAGGCGGGTGGATCGGCTCATCCGGTCACCTCCTGGAACACATGCGCAGCGCCGGGGCGAACTCCGAGCGAGACGGTGCTGCCGGGTTCAGGAAGTTGGTCGCCGATCAGCATCGCCGAAAGACCATGGCCCTCCACCTCGAGATCGATGCGGCTATGAGCTCCGAGGAATTCGACGTGGTTCACTTTCGCCGGAATCCCGGAAGCTGCCCCAAGCACGACGTCTTCATGGCGCAGGAAGCTGCGGCCTTTCACATCGCGCCCCAAGAGGCGTGCCGCTAACGGCGGAGCGAGCTCGTTGGAAACGCCGATGAACTCGCATATGAACGGCGTTGCCGGTTTGCGGTAGAGGGTTCGACCATCGCCGATCTGCTCGATCTTGCCACGATTGAGCACCACGATGAGGTCGGACATGGTCAGCGCGTCCTCCTGGTCGTGCGTGACGAAGATGGCGGTAAAGCCGAGCTCCGACTGAAGACGCTTAATTTCCTTGCGCATCGAGGCGCGGACCTTGGCGTCGAGGTTCGACAGCGGCTCGTCGAAGAGCAGAACGCGCGAGCCGGTCACGAGCGCACGAGCAATGGCGACACGCTGTTGCTGGCCGCCCGACATGTTCGCCGGCTTCTTGTCGAGCTGGTCGGAGATGGCGGCCATCTCGGCGACCTCTTGCACGCGTCTTTTAATCTCCGCCCTTGGCTTCTTTGCCACGCGCAGGGCAAAAGCGATGTTTTCGAAGGCCGACATCGTCGGAAACAGCGCGTAGTTCTGAAAAACGATGCCGACGTTGCGGCGCTCGGGGGGCAGGGCGGTAATCTCCTGCCCCTCAAGGACAATCCTCCCGCCCAGAGCTGGGAGCAATCCGGCAATGGTACGCAGCACGGTGGACTTTCCGCTTCCTGACGGCCCGAGAAGCGACACGAAGGCCCCATCGGCGACGTTGAGGTCGAGGCCACGGAGAACGGCCAAGCCCGGGAAACCGACGTCGAGATTTGTAAGAGACAGAACGTTGTCAGCCACGGCAGGACCTCCGATCCGTATCACATCCAACCGCCGGCTACCGGATTTCCAGCTCTATCTTCTGCAGCCACCCGTCGAGTTTTGGTGCGACGGCATCCCAATCGATCGGCTGTGCCTTCACGAGCCTGGCGTTCTCCTGAACGGCGGGCGGCGACTTGGCGAGCGCCTCCGGCAGGACGGGCACCTGGCCGAACCTGGCGGCGTAGGCGGCCATCACTTCCGCCGATCCCCACCACTCAACGAAGGCCTTGGCGTTATCGAGCTGATCTGTGCCGGCCATGATCCCCACGCCTTCGGAAATCACCGGCGTTCCGCCGTCGGTGTCGATCACCTGGACTGTCGCACCAAGGTCGGTTGCGCGCTCGAAGGCGCCCCCGAGCCAGTTCAGATCGATGGAAGCGCGGCTGGCCTTGAAGGCTTCGAGCTGCGAATCCGCGTCATTGGCGATGACGCCCTGCGCATAGAACCTGCTCAGGAAATCCCATCCATCATTGGATACCTCGCCATTGGCGTTGAGGAAGCGGACGAGGATGCCCGCTAGATACATGCGCGTCGTCTGGGCCGCCGTGGGACCTATGACATACTTGCCCGCATAATCATCCTTCGTCAGGTCCAGCCAGCTTTTCGGCGCTTCTCCCTCCGGCAGACGATCCGGGTAATAGGCGAGCACGATCGGCGTCTGCCAAAACTTGTGGACCATGCCTTCCGCGTCCTTATATTGCGCCGGAAGGCTCTTCGCCCAGGACGGAGAATAGGGCTGGAAGAGACCTTCCTTCTTCAGCAGGGCCATGGACGTGTCGACCATGCCGAGAACGACGTCGGCTTGCGGGTTGTTCTCCTCGGCGATCAGGCGATCGTAAAGCTCGCCGCCGCCCGCGTTCAATAATTTGATGTCATGTCCCGCGGCCTTGGCCTGTTCAGCAATCCATTGGCCGCGCTCACCGCCTTGGGGGCTGTAGATGGTCAAAGCGTCGGCCAGCGCTGGACATGCCGCAGTCACGAGAATGGCGGCGGACGCGAATGCAGTCGATAGCTTCATGGTATTCTCCCCGTTCGAGCGACGCGCTCCTCTTACGCGGGCTCTGCGTCATTTTAATTACATTGCGTAAATTAGTTTTCTTTGCAATAGCTTTCGTCGACCTTGCGATAGCGGACTTCTCATGCCTGCAACTCTCGAACTCTCGCTCAACGAACGACGGCTCGTCGAGCTGATTTTTAAGAACAGGGGAGTGGCTCGCATCGAATTGGCGCAGCTGTCCGGGATGACCGGCGCCACTGTGACGCGCTTGATTGCGAGCCTGCTCGATGTAGGTCTGATTACGGAGGAACCGGATCGAAGCGGCGCGCAAGGCCAACCCCGCCGGCTGTTGCAGCTGCAGGCGCGGCGTTTTTTTGCCGCCGGCGTGACCTTTTCGGTCACCCGCATGGAAGTGGTCGTCATCGATCTCAGCGGCTCGATTGTGGCCACGAGAAGCGTGGAGGTGCAAACCGGCAGGCCGGAAGAGGTAGCGGAAGCAGCTCAAGCTGCCGTTGATGAAATGCTTACCGAGTTGTCGATTCTGAAGAGCGATTTGCTTGGCATTGGCGTTTCCGTCCCTGGAAACTTCGGCACTGCCTTAAACCTGTTGAAAGCGCATCCCTTCTTTCCAGCGTTCGAAGACGGTCGTGCAATCGAAGCATTCCAGGAGGCTTTCGATGTCCCATGCTATGTCGAGAACGACGGGACTGCAGCGGCACTCGGCGAATATGTGTTCGCAAGTGAAAACGTCGTTGATGATCCCCTTTTCTTTATCCACATCGGTCATGGCGTCGGCGGCGGCGCAGTGATCGACGGCAAACCGTATGGGGGTGCGCACGGCAATGCCTGCTTGCCGGGTGTCCTCTATCCCTACGACCATCCTCGGCCGTCCGGGCAAGACCTTCTCGCGAACCTGAAGAAGGCTGGTTTCCATCTTCGAGATTTCGAGGACATGGGCGCGATGCCTCCGGCCGCTCGCTCGACCGTGATCGAATGGATCACGCGCGCTGGCGCGCAGCTTCGGCAAACCGTCCGTGTCGCAACAGCATTTTTCGATCCGGCTCGTATTGTCGTAGGTGGGCGGTTACCCGGCGATCTGAATAAAAGGCTTGTTGAAACGATCCTGTCTGAGCCGATTGAAGGACCATCGCGAGGTCTGCCGACCGCTCCGGTTTCGGTATCTCGACTTGGCATTCGCGCCGGCGCCGTTGGTGCCGGCTGTGTTCCGTTCTTCAGGGCATTTTTTACGGGTGCCGTCGCCAATGGTGGAAGCGCCTATCTGAACGGTAGACGACCTGTTCCTCGGACTCCCGCTCCATAGTTCCGTGTCGGAACACGCAACGCCATCACAGCCCCAGCTGTGCAGCCGGAAGCTTGTGCACATGAGGCCAACTTGTCAGGAAATCCCGCGCAAAACATGTCGAGACCACTTGCAGATACCGCCCCTTGAGCAGGGGGCGTATGTCCGAGCTGCGGATATTCTCATCGTCAGACCAATCGGCGCCGGCAGGTGATTCCCCTGGAGTGACCTTTGAGCAGCATTCCAACAGGCGACGGCTGGCGCACGTCTTACCGTGTGGAGCATCTCTAAAATGCTACACTCCAAAAAGTCAGGACCACGATGGGGTTCCATCGGCGCATTATGACCTTTCCGAAAATCGTCAGTTCATTGACAGCTAAGTCTTGTAGAGGATTCGGCGCTTCTGGGATTTTGCAGCCGCCCTCCATTGCCTGCTTCGGCATTGGTCGGTGATCACCGTCGATTCTGAGAGCTACTGGGTTTCCCAAAGCACTCGGCGCAATCCTCCATATCGTTACCGAGGAGACAATATCGATGAATGTACAACGGCCCGGGCTTGGCGCCGGCACTCCTTTCGAGAATTCCGAATCAGAAAGTTCAGAACCAGTGTCTCCGGCCGCCGCACGTTGGGTCGAAGCGTCTACGGTGGCGGTAGCGTCCGCCGCCGCCTCGCAGCGCCAGGTCGTGGCCCCGACCGCCGAAGAGCGGCCAGGGGAAGGTCCTCGGCAAGAGGCGGTAAGTCGAACGAGGGCTTGGCGGGAGGCGGGCGATATCGATGAGCCGCTGGATCTGTCGTCCCTATCCCTGACCGCCTTGTCCGTCCCCCTCGTGACCGGGCTCCGGCGCCTGAACGTCAACAACAACCAGCTAACGGATCTGCCAGACACCCTTCCGAGAACGCTTCTGGAGCTGGAGGCCAGCGGCAACCAGCTGACCCGCCTGCCCGACCTTCCTGCCGGGCTAGAGAGGCTGAACGTCGAAAACAACCAGCTGACCAATCTCCCCGAGCCTCTCCCGGCCGCGCTCGAGTGGCTGGGTGCTGCCCACAACCAGCTAACCCGCCTGCCCGAGATGATTCCCCCCGAGCTTATATGGCTGGGCGCCAGAGACAATCAACTGACCAGCGTGCCTGAAAGCCTGCTGACGCAGCTAGGCCGCTGGTCTATCGTTGATCTGGAAAATAATCCGATACCGCATTGGGTACAGACAAACCTGGCGACAGCCATGCATGCCGCGGGTTATGCCGGCCCGCAGATCTTTTTGCCTATGGGATCGGTGGAATTGGACCCGCGGCCCTTGCACGAGGTGGTCGCGGACTGGCTCGAGGGGGATTCGGAGACGGTGGCCGCTTGGCAGGGCTTCACCGACGAGCAAGGTGCCCGGGATTATGCACATTTCCTCGACCGGCTCAGTACCACCGTGAACTATGGCAATGATGCGTTCCGCCAAGCGGTGGCCATAGATCTGCGGCAGGCAGCGGCCAGGCCGCAATTGCGCGCACAGTATTTTGAACAGGCTTCCGGAGCTAGCGATACCTGCGAGGATCGCATCACTTTGGCCTGGAATGGAATGCAGACTGCACGTCTGAACGCTGATGTAGAGGACGGGGTCTATGACGGGTCGCTCCACCAACTGCTCCAGCACGGCCGTGTCATGTTCCGTTTGGAGGCGCTGGACGGGATCGCGCGCGAGACGGTCAACTCGCTTCGACGTACCAATCCGGACATCGACGAAATCGAGGTCTATCTTGCCTACCAGACACGGCTGCGCGACACCCTGGAACTGCGGCACGTCGCCCCAGACATGCGCTTCTTGAACATCTCTCACGTTACCGAGGACGACATTGCCAGGGCCGCGAGGTCGGTGCGGGAACTGGAGGCGACGGGATTCAGGGACTATGTGGCAACGGGCTGGCAACCTTGGGAAAGAGTGGTGAAGCGCATCGCCCCCGAAAGTCATGCAGCGATGCAGGAGCAGCTCATCGATGCGATGGGAGAGGAGTTCGTCATCCGCCTGCATCAAAGGCTCGCCGAGCATGGCCTGGCAGGCGATGCCGATGCCGAGCGGGTGCTCGGAGCTGAGATCCGCAACGAGATCGCCCGCGAGATCAAAGGCGATTTAATGGACACGGTACTCCGGGATCGCGGTGTTGGGCTGTGAAGCGGCCGCTCATGCGAGGACTGTCAGTCGCTGTTTCCCCTCGGCCGTCGCCGCGGTGATTGCGCGATCGGAGATGAGAGTTATGCCTGCCTGGCAGCACCGCCGCCAAGCAAACGGTGAATTGGTGCGCCTGGGAAGCCACCAAAGCCGTTCTGGCCGGAACGGCAATTGCCGTTGTTGCGCGCGTAACGGCATGCGTTTTTTCAAATGGACAGCTCGAACCATCGTCGTTTTCTGGCGCCCGCCATTGGCCCGCGGCATCGCCTCGCTCGCCGGCCTCCTATCGCCTGGACCGAGAAAGCGCCAAACGACCCACACAGCACTACTGTGAGGCATAGAAGGCATAGCATCTATGCCTATTAGGCTACCGTTATGCCACAGAGAAGGTTAGCAAAAAACTTGCTTAATTCGCACTGCTCGAAGGCATGAGCGACGCCGAAGATGGGCAGGCTGATCTGTAGGACGCTTGGTCGCTCATCGCGATCGACGCGCGTGCTGAAATGCCGCAGAACGCTGCTGCTGGAATTTTCACGGAATGGCCGAAAGCAAGAGAAATACCGTGAATATCGCCAGATGAACGGCGCCCTGTAGCACGGTCGTTCTGCCCGTTCCCAGGGTGATCGTACCGACGAACAGCGTCAGGATCAGCATAATGAGGTTCTGTGGCGCGAGACCCAAAGCAAGATCTCGGCCAAGCGCGACAGATATGGCAGCTACCACCGGGATTGTCATCCCAATGCTCGCAAGCGCAGATCCGAGTACGAGGTTGACACTATTTTGAAGACGATTCATTAGTGCCGCCTTGACAGAGGCTATCCCCTCTGGCAGCAAAACCACCCCCGCGATAGTCACGCCCACTACGGCTTGTGGCAGTCCCAGCGCCGCGACGGCGCTGTCGAGCGGAGAGGAAAGTAGCTTTGCCAATAGGACGACTGCAATGAGGGCCAGCACAAGCAAGCCTCCGGCCGCTAGCGGATTACACGGCGTCTCATATGTAGCCGGAGGCGAAATGGCGTCTTCGTCAGCGGCTACAACATCGATGAAATAGTCGCGATGGCGAACGGTCTGAACGAATAGAAACACACCGTAGAGGGCCACAGACACAAGTCCTATGACGACGAGCTGTGTCACAGCGAACTGCTGTGGTTTTCCTGCGGTGACGAAATTCGGCAAGACGAGAGACAGTGTCGCGAGTGTGCCTAGTACCGCCAGTGCCGCCGACGCGGCATCCAACTGGAACGACTGCTCGCGATGGCGTCGGCCGCCAAGCACGAGACAAAGGCCGATGACGCCATTGAGCACGATCATCACGGCGGCAAAGACCGTATCTCTCGCGACCACTTCGTTTCCCTCCGCGCCGGACAGCATTAAAGAAACGATGATCGCCACTTCGATGATTGTCACGCAAACGGCGAGGAGGATCGCTCCAGAAGGTTGGCCCACTCGAGCGGCAAGAATTTCGGCGTGATGCACGGACGCAAAGACCGCACCCGCGAGCAAGCCGGCCGACATCAACAGAAGTACGACGGATCGTTCCGGCAGCACGTGCGCCAGTGTCATAGCCGCGATGACGCAACCGAATAGCGGAACGATCCAAGACCACAGCGGGACATGTGCGGAGCTATCCTGCAATCTAGATTTCATGTTTCCATTCCTTGGTGACGAGTATGCGAGGTTCCTTGCCGCGGCAATCGGCGTACCGAACCAAGGCTTCGGAGAACCGGGCGAGGTTCGCCAGATCTAGCAAGACGCAGGACGAGCCCTTGGGTGTGGCGTCAACCGCCCTCGCGGCAGGTGCAAGAAGCAGGCTCTGCCTGCCGTGAGAAGCGCCTTTCATGTGATTAGGCACGTCAAAGCTGTGGTGTACTTGAAGGTGTACGGAGCTATGCTCCCCAGCCCGTCTCGAAAGTTCAGGTCTCCTTTGCGAGGCTCTGCTCAAGGCGCACGACCTCGCGTCGCAACGCCTCGATCGTTGCATCACGGTTGCGAATGGCTTCAAGCTGTGTGGCTCGGTCGTCCTCGGAAGCCATGAGCGCCTGTTTTAGCTGAGCCACCATTGATGTGGCCAGCTGCAGGTTTTCAGCTATTTTGAGCTGGGGTAGACGTTGCGCCTCTCCATATGTGGAGGAGTTGGAGCCAATGGGGGTGTTCTCTTCAGCTTGCCGAAAGATGCTGTTGCACTCACTCGCACCGGCGGGAATGCCGTCTGCCTCGCCACGACGCAAGTCCCACCAAGTTCGAAATACCTGGCGGTATCGTTCCGTTACCGCTTTGCCCCTGTCCACGATCCCAGCGTCTTTTGCGTGCTGAAGTGACTGCTCGTAACCGAGTTCCACCAATAGCTCGGCGCCGACTAGATCGGTTACTGTTTGCATCTCTTCGATGGTCAGTTCGGTTCGCCAAGTTTCGACTGAGCGGTTGTCGACAGCCTTTTTCTTCAGGAGCCTCCGATCCCCGAAGCTACTTAGCCTAAGATATTCCGTTTGCTCAACTGCTGGAACTATAATGCCACTTGGATCGTAGCCAAGCGCAGCGATCACACGCCGGATTTCCTCGTCTGGGCGCTCAACCAGGTGTTCATAATGTACAGTTTGCGTATGCGGGCGCCCGCGCTGCGCCGCGAGCGCGGGTAGGCCCAGCACGAGATCGGCGAGAGCCAACGCGACAGCCGCAGTAGGCGTGCCGATTACGAGGTCGGCGAGACAGGATACACTGGTCGGTGGGCATCTTTCTGAAACAAACGGAATGCCCCACGTCGATTTCAGTGATGCCGCAATCGCATAAGGATTACGCAATAGAAGGATATGTGGTGCTTCTGGGTACAGGGAATGCAAATAATCGAGCACCATCCAGTACCGCGGAGTCTTGTCGATCAACGTGCGCTTGCCCGCTGCTGCTAAATATTGAGAGTAAGCGGCATCGGCAAAAGCTCGGCTGACGCTAATGTGATCTATTCGTCCCAAGAACTCGTGGGTCGCAGCCTGGATCAGTGATGCCCCTGCCGCATGACGGCGGTCCACTCTACCAAATGCCTCGAGTGCCAACATTAGCCAAGGCTCAGGCGGCGCTGTGATATCCGGATGCTGCTGGAGCAAATGCGCCAGCAGCGTGGTCCCCGAGCGGGGAACGCCGAGGAGAAAACAGACCGCAGGGAAATGGCTGACATCGCGGCTCATGAGTTCCGACCCCTTCGCCAGCTTGTGGGAACACATACCCGCCGCGCGTGAGCTTCTAATTGACCCACTGGGGCGTGCGCCCCCGTCAGTTTATCGTGGTGTACACCGGAGAATTCTTCCTCAGAACCACGGCAAAGATCGATAGCCATCCTGATACGCCGGACTCCTTCTATCCTTCGTTTGCTATGCGCCGTTCCGGCAAACCCGGTCAAATCGTTTCTGCCAATGAAACACATCCACGTTTTGGATGATGGTGCGCATAGTAGATTTGTGAACACAAAGCGTCGATCCGTGCGCTACAAGGCGCAATGCATCCTGGCCAACGAGGAAGCAATGTACTGACCTCGGGAACGCGTTCGAGCACAGGTTATTCGCCCACAGTAGGAATGTTCCAAAACGCACTCGTCAACCTCATCCCAGAATGATGGCCTCAGCCCTCATGTCCCGTCTGCAACGGGGAATGGTAGTCCTTGCAATAGACCTCCGCGCTGCCATTGTAGACGTCAATGATAGCCGCGCCGGGGTCGAGAGCGACACGCTCCAGCACGTCGGAAAATCGCGTCATTTCCCATCCAATCGCCTCTCGAGAAATTCTTCGATTCGTCGCGCCAGCGCCGCCGGTTCGGTTCCAACCGTCTTGAGATGTAGGTCAGGATTTTTAGGCACCTCATAGGGAGCGGAGACGCCGGTGAAGTTTTTGATCTTGCCTGCAAAAGCCTTCTCATAAAGGCCCTTCGGATCTCGCTGTGCACATTCCTCCAAAGGCGTATCGACAAAAATTTCGATGAACTCTCCTTCGTTCATCAACTCGCGCGCCATGCGCCGTTCGTCGCGAAATGGAGATATCAAGGAGACGATCACAATCAGTCCGGCGTCGGCCATCAGCTTGGCTACCTCGGCTACGCGGCGAATATTCTCCACGCGGTCGGCCTCGGTAAAGCCTAGATCGTGATTGAGGCCGTGACGCACATTGTCACCATCAAGCAGGTAGGTGTGTTTGCCGCGCGCGTGCAGTAGCTTGTCGAGCGCATTGGCTATCGTCGACTTGCCGGATCCGGAAAGTCCCGTGAACCACAGGACGGACGGTCGCTGCCTCTTCATCGCAGACCGGGCTTGCTTGTTCACGTCAATGGCCTGCCAGTGGACGTTCTCGGCGCGCTGAATCGGGAAGTCGTCGATGCCAGCGCCGACAGTCGCGTTCCGAAGCACAACCGTAAGATTCTCCGCGGAAGCCGCGGTGGCCAATTCCCGCGCAAATTTACACCGACCGGCCGTCTCCGCAAAGAGGAAGGTGCGCTTCTTGATCTCGAGATGACGATAAGCCACCTCGTCTGCGAGGCCGGTTTCGCACCGCGCTTCATACCGGTCGAGCGGGGAGACGAGGTCAATCTCTCCGCCAATAGTGCCACTGGTCTTTCCCTCGAGCCCGGTGCCAGGCAGTTGATCATTAAAGATCGGTTTTGGGTGGAGCAGCTGACAAAGTAGCATGGATTTTCCGTCACCCGCAGAACCGCACGTGATGAATGTTAAGGGCAAATTGAGTCGCGCATCTAGCTCGCCTAGCGGCAGGAACGGATGTGGCAACAGAAATATCTCCCGCTTCTTCTTCCCCATCGCGCTTCGACGACGCCTCCAGCGACTGAAGTAGATTTCTCCGGATAGTTCCAAGCAGCGACGGCGGCAAACGTGACGCATCGGTGCTCGCGTGCCAATTACGTAGGACGGCCTGCAACGGGGGAAGCAAGCAAGCCGGCTTGTGGCTAAAGAGTCGTGTTTCTGAGCAAAACGTCACCCTCCACTCCGCGTGGAAACTGAGCCACCAATTCGAACGAAGGTAGTAGGTCAAGAATTGCGCTGAGGGGCAGTTGACCTTCATACAGCTCCCGATCACTATATTCCGTGTAGATGAAGCGCGTTTTGTTTAGAGTCTGTTTGCCGCCAGCGATAACGTCGGACTCGGCCCCCTGCACATCCATCCAGATCAAATCGACGCTCTCCAAGTCAGCTTCACTGCACCAATCATCCAGCCTCCGAGTTTCAACTGAGATGGGTCCGTCAAACCGAACCCACTGGTATTCGGAAAGGTGGTTCTTGGGCCGGCGTATTGATCCCGACAGATCCCATTCCTTTGCATCTCCATCTCCATTACTGGGGTGGAAATCGATTTTGCCGTTTCGGTCACTGATCGCGACTTCAAATAGCCTCATCCTGTCCAGATAAAGACCCATGTTTTCCCTACAGCGAGCAACGGCACGAGGGTCTGGCTCAAAGCAGTAAAGCTGGGCCTTCGGACAAAGCTGGAGAAAGCGTCGTGCATCGCTTCCATCATTGCAGCCGATGTCCAGGATCACGGGGTCAGGCTTTTTGAGAAGCGAAACGATCTGTCGATGGACCTTCAAGGAAGACGTTGGCCCCCTTACGACCTTCACAAATTCTCGCATGGATCTCTGAAGAGAGATTAGCAGGCCTTCTTTAAGATACCGCGCTACTTCCATCAAATTTCACCTCAATTATTGCGAATTTATTCGTTCGCTAGGTTCAAGCAGTGGTCTTTCAGCCCTAGGGTCAGCACATTAAACGCCGACGAAGCAGTTCCACAGATAAGAAAAATGGCACCACCGCGTATACGCAAAGCGCGCTGATGTGCAGACCGACGCTTCCGCCTGGGCGATCTAGCATCGCTGGACGAATGAGCTCTATTGAATGTGCCAGCGGCAGCAAATGCGATAGCTGCTGAAAAATGTCGGGCAGTTGGGTGACTGGGAAGACCGCTCCAGACAAGAACAGCATGGGTGTGAGGAAGAGCGTCTGATAAAATATGAAATAGTCGTAACTGGGCGCAAGCGCCGTCACGATCATCGCCAGGCTTGCAAAGGCGAACCCCGTGAGTGCGATCACTGGCAACGCAAAGAGAACGGACGGCCACGATGCGTAGCCGATCGTGGCGGCAACGAGCATCATTGCTGTCCCAGCCAACAACGCCTTGCTGGCTGCCCACGCCAGTTCACCAAGAATGATGTCCCCGAGCGTGAGCTGCGTGCACAGGGCTGATTCCCAAGTGCGTTTTGCGTGCATACGAGCGAAGGTCGCGTGAATGGTCTCGAACGTCGCTGAGATCATTGCACTTGTTGCAACCATACCAGCCGCCAAGAACGCGACATATGGGATGCCGTCGACGCGACCAACCATTGCGCCCAGGCCGAAGCCGAGGCCAAACAGCGAGGTCATGGGCTCGGCGAGGTTGCCGAGAATTGAAGCGATCGCGGCTTTCTTCCATGCCATGTAATTACGACGCCACACTGCAACCCAGTTCCAAGGATTGGCGGGGAGGACCGCCGCGTAACGTTTCCACATTGCTTAGTCCTTCATTTCGCGCCCGGTCAGCCGCAAGAAAACATCCTCGAGATTTGGTGGACGCTGCAATAGGCGTAGACCGGTTTGCCCGCGCAATTGCACGCGCACCTGTTCTGGATCGGACGCATAGCAAAACAGCGTCTCACCGCTCACTTCCACACGCTGCGCATACGGCCCGACCACCGAAATCAGTTCCCGCGGATTACCGCCGTAGATTTCAATCACGTCGCACCCGATCTGCTCGTCGATTAGCGCATGAGGGCGGCCTTCCACGATTTTGCGTCCGTGCTCAATCACGCACAGGCGGTCACATAACCGGTCCGCCTCTTCCATGAAGTGAGTGGTCAATAGAATCGTCTTGCCACGCGCCAACAAGGACCGCAGCCGTTCCCAGATTAGGTGGCGAGCATGCGGGTCGAGGCCGGTAGTCGGCTCATCCAGTATCAGGAGTTGTGGATCGTTGATCAGCGCACAAGCCAGCATCAGCCGCCTCTTCATACCGCCGGATAATTCCGCCACGGGTACATCCGCCTTGCTCTCGAGCCGGGCGAACTCGAGCAACGATGGGATGGCTGCTTCGAGCTCGCGAGTGCGCAAGCCAAAATAACGTCCGAACACCAGTAAGTTCTCGCGCGCCGTGAACTCACGATCAAGAGTGTCGAATTGCGGGACCACCCCTACGCGGCTGCGCGCCAGACGCGCGCGGGCAGGCACCGGTTCACCGAGCACTGTGATCGTGCCCTCATCAGGCGGTGCCATGCCGAGAACCAGGCGCGATACCGTGCTTTTGCCCGCGCCGTTCGGTCCCAGCAAGCCGAAGCATTCTCCTGATGCGATGGTGAATGACAGTTGGTCGACAACGACTTTGTCGCCATAAGACTTACTTACGTTGGTAAGCTCGATTGCCACATCTGATTTGGAGCGAGATAGCGAATTATCCGCATTGTTATGCCCGTGGCACTCCTGCTTGAATGGATTGCTCTCAGGCCGCCGCGACGGTGAGCTTGAGACATTTGCTCGAGTCAATAGCTGCAATTTCTCGTCCTATCTCAAATTCGTTCACCTGATTGGCATGACGGGCTAGCGTCACCGTAACAGCCGCCTGATGTCAGCAGCCTCGCAGCCCGCCGCAAGACAGAGCCAGCGACGCGGGTGGCGCAGTTTCAGGGGGCTCCGCAGCGCTTGTTTCAGCACTGGGGGCTCCGGATAGAATCTTTTCCGCTGTTGAGCGCGGCAACCGGGGAACCGCGCGACAGCCAATCGCTGTTGCTCAACGTGCACAACGCGTATGCTTTGAGGGGGAGCAGGAGAGTGATGTTGACGAGGGTGTGAAGCGAAAACCCAAGGAAACGCAGCTGGCGCGCTCGAAAGGCCGCTACGCCGCAGCGGACCATTGTCATAGATGCAATCATCAGGATCGTCGACCAGGGCACTGTGGCTGTTAGAGCGAGCTGTGCTAGCCCCGTTAGCACCGAGATGGCGAGGAGCAGCGGACCAAGATTCTGTCCGATCACGTCCAGCGTAAGATAGCGATCGAGGCCCGGCAGTAGGCGCAGCGCGAGCAATGTGTCACGAAACGTGCTGCGTGCCCAGCGTAGTTGTTGGCGCAGATACGCCGCCATCGTGTTTGGAACGACGGTCGCCGCGATGGCTTCCGGAACGTACTCGGTTCGAAAGCCTGCGTTTAGCATGAGGATTGTGAGGTGGCGGTCTTCCCCGAAGTCGCTTGGCCTTCCTCGAAACAGTTGTGTCTCGTATTCGTCGAGCAGCAATAGGAGTGCGGACCGCCGGTACATGGCACACGGGCCGCAGCAACACATAACGGCTCCAAAGCGAGCCTGTGCTGCGCGTTCCTCGTTGCAGGCGAGCCAGTACTCCATGTCGATCAACCGCGTCAGCCAAGTGTCGCTGCGGTTGCTGGCCTTCAACTGACCCATTGCCGCGCCGACCGCAGGACTGGACATCTTCAGGGCAAGCTTGGTGACCACGTCGGGCGCAATGGTCGTGTCCGAGTCAATGTTGAGCACCAAATCTCCCGATGATTCCCGTATCGCGACAATCTGCGCCTTGCGCTTTCCGACATTCTTTGGCATCAGGATGAATCTGAATCTCGGGTCGCTCGCATAATGATCGTGTACAGGTATGACGGCGTGGCGATTGCCAGAACCGTCGTCAACCAGATAGACTCGCAGTTCTCCAGCGTAGTCTTGCTTTGCAATAGAAGCTAGGCACGCGGACAGCGCGCGCGGATCCTCATTGTAGCAGGGGACGATAACGTCCACGCTAGGCGGTGCACCGGAGCCGGTCAGGGGCATTGACGCAGCTGTGGCGTTTGTTGGCAAAGCATAAATGGCTTGCATGCCTTTGTAAGCCGTCGAGAGCACTGCATACAAGGAGATGGCTAGGGCGCCGGTGGTGCCAAGCAGATCCATGAAAAACCGTCCATTTAATGATTCTAAGGAAGCGAGCGGATTACAAATCCGCGGCCATGCAGGGCAGGGATGAGACGAGACAATGCCGCCACCGTCTGGTCGCGCAGACTGGCTTCAGTGTTCGCCAACTCGTCGGGAGGGCACCCATCGTGCAGGAGAATGACTGAGCCGGGCCGGACCGAGGCGAGTACCGCTTCGACGATCGCGTCGATGCCAGGGCGGGACCAGTCTCGCGGGTCCACAGACCAGTGCACAGCCGCCAGTCCAGCGCTCGCCGATGTTGTTAGCACGTCCTCGCTCCAGATCCCGTAAGGCGCACGTATGTGCCGCACCGAAGCGTCGGGGCACGCCATCCTGATGGCCCTGTTCGCCTGAAGTACCTGGCGTTCCACGTCCTGACGTCCGCAGGTAGACAGGTCCGGATGGGTCATCGTGTGGTTGGCGACCTCGTGCCGTTGCGCAATCATGCGTCGGATGAGTTGCGGCCGGTCCTGAGCATAGGCTCCGATGACGAAGAAAGTGGCCGGGACACGGTATTCGGCCAGCACATCGAGGATCTCGGGGGTAAAAACCGGATTGGGACCGTCGTCAAACGTCAGGTAGACGCTCGGAGCCCCAGTGCCGCTACTGGGCACTGCGCATAGATAGTCACGCTGTTTCATAGTTCCGGACCATTCCGTTCGATTAATGTGCCGGATGGCCATTCGTTCATTGAGCGCCCAATCGGAAACACCACAACGAGTACGTCTTCAGTGCGCGTTGGAGGTAGGTTGAGATAGACATCTGAAAGGGTGGACCGCACGCGAACGCCATCCAAGATTGATGCGTGACCGTTTCGGCAGAGTCTGCCTACAAGCTTGTGCAGCGCGTGCCGAACGGTGCCAAACACGAACGGAACGCCAAGCTGCTGCAGCACCGGGTACATGACGAGCATGGAGTGGTTGAGCCCCAGTCCTTCGAGGTCCGGTCGAACCCCCCACAAACCCAGTTCCGCCACCAATAGATCGGCATCGCCCACCCTGATAAAACGGCGCAACAGCCCCATATGAGCAGCCACTCCGTGCGCGTCGTAGCCGATTATGCGTAACTCCGGCCGTGCTCCGGCCCAACTGCGCCCACCTTCAAATGGTTTTGCGTTGAAGGCTCCGGTCGGTCCATAGGTCTTCCGCAAGAACTCAGCGAGTCCCGTGTGGTCGGAGAGCTCCAGCTCATTTTCCCAGCACAGTTTCCACCGCACCTGAGGACGCATATCCAAGGAACTCCACATATTGCTGCTTCTTGACGTGCACATCAAACGACCGAAGCGGCCGCGGTCGATGGACGCTCGTCACTGTCGTCGACCCCCCATTGCGGACCAAGTTGGTTGTTAGAACCTGCACAGCGAGTGGGTGACATTTCCCAAACCTTCCCGTATCACTCGTAAATCTCTGCCAGTGACACACTTGATTTTTTTCAACGTGAGCATCTTCTAATATCGATCGGACGGATCCGTAAAATTGATTGTTTGGATTATAGTTATTCATTCTGTGGATACACCTTATCCAAATCTACCTGCTCGCATCGGTTGATCAGCGAAAGCGACGCGGCGGCGGGAGCATCACCAGCAAGCCCCGGGCGCGAGGCCGTGCGGCCACGCTATCGGACTGAGACTTGGCCGACAGCGGCAATGAAGCTAATACTCCTTGCTCCCGAGCCGTTCGGCAGAAACCCGCGAGATCAATGTGGCTCGCTCTCTATGCGTATCTGCGAATTCCCCTTGGCCCCGCTAATAGTGCGAGCGGTCAAGATAGGCGTCGAATGCCGCAGCGACGGCGCGAAGCACAAAGCGATGCTCCTGCCGCACGCGAACGAACCCCTTGTCGACCTCCACTATCCCGTCCTCGGCCAGCACCGACAAGCGCTGAGCTGAATCGAGAAAGCGGGTCGCATCGAAGCCATGGTCGGAACAGATTGACGGCACGTCGGCCTCCAAATCGCACATCAGCCGCTCGATGATTGCGGCTCGCACGCGATCTTCGTCAGTGAGACGACAGCCCCTGGTAGTCGGCAGGTGGCCAGCTGCTATGCGCCGGGTGTAGGAACTCTGTGCAGGTTCGTTCAGGACATAACCGTCGCCGAGACGGCCGATAGCCGACGCGCCGAAGCCAATCAGGGTTTGGCAGGTGTCGGCCGAGTAGCCCAAAGAATTGCGCCGCAGACGACCGGCTTTCTGAGCGAGCGCGAGTTCGTCGTCCGGTAAGGCGAAATGGTCGAGCCCGATTTGGCGATAGCCGCCGGCGATCAGCGTATCGGCCACAGCCATGGCCTGTTCAGCTCGGGCAGCTATATCAGGCAGTGCCTTCTCGTCGATCAGGCGCTGGTTTTTCCTATAGGATGGAACGTGCGCGTAGCCAAACACCGCAAGCCGGTCAGGGCGCATTGCGACCGCTGCCGTCGCGCTCTGAACGCAGGATTGCACCGTTTGATGCGGGAGCCCGTACATGAGGTCGAAGTTGATGCGACTTATCCCAATCCGGCGCAGGTTTTCAATGGCAGCGGTCGTCTGCGCTTCGCTCTGGACCCGGTTGATCGCGTTTTGAACAATGGGATCAAAACTTTGCACGCCGAGGCTCACGCGGCTTACCTCGGCTGCTCCTAAGGCTTCGGCCATCTCGGCCGTGAAGGTGCGCGGCTCGATCTCGACAGCGATGGTAGCCGTTTTCCTGAACGTGAAACAGCGGCGCAGGAGATCCATCAGAGCCAGAAAATCTTCTGGCTTGATGATGGTCGGTGTTCCACCGCCGAAGTGCACGTCGCTGACGGACAGCGCCTGCGGCGCGTGGGCTGCTACCAAGCGGATCTCCTCACGCAACGACGTGAGATAATCGAGGATCGATGCGTCTCGCCGAGTGATGCTCGTAGGAAAGCCACAATACCAGCACATAGACCGGCAGAACGGAATGTGGAGATACAACGACACGGGGTCTGAAGCTGGCAAGCTGCTTAGCCACTCCTTACAAGCCTCAGCGCCGACGGCTGCGGAGAAATCCGGTACAGTCGGATAGATGGTGTACCATGGTAGGTGCGCCTCGCAGTACTTTGCAAGGGTGGAGGTCAGCGGCGCGATGCTTTCGATCGAACGCGTTCCCGCGCAAGTCTTTCCGCCGTCAGCCATTATGGTCTCCCGCTCGAATGCCATTCAGCAGTTCCCGCTGCCTTTCGATGAGGATCTCAAAATCCATGCCAATTGCGTCGATGCTATTGCAGCTCAGATTCGCCGGTACTTTTCAGTTGGCTAGTGGACATCCAAACTCAAAAAGATTTCTGTCGCGGATTCGACAAACACGACAGAGTTGTAGGCAATCGATCCACATTCTGCTTGTCAAGAGAGCTACCTGCGTGAGCTTGCTGCCGGGGCACACTTTGCGAAAGTGGAGGATGGTGCTGTTCAGAAGTAGGTCAGTTGAATGTCCCATAACGCCAGCAGCCTTGCCAGTTCGCGAAGGAGGAAGCTAAGCGGAGCCGTCAGACCCGAGGCCGACCAACGGCTGCACTCCGATACGCCTTTGCATTTCGGCTACTGAGGAGCAGACAGTCGGATTGGAGGTCCTTCCGCGGTCAACTTGCAGTTCAGACAACCCAGCAGAACGCTGTGATCGTTGAGGAGATGAATGCGGCGTCGACGGCCCTCGTTGCGCAAGATGCATCCGTGCGTTCAAAGGGGATGGATAGGTTACCGGTCATGCGCAATGGCGAGGGACGATTGGGAATGGCCCATTTATTGCAGTTGGAAGCACTGTGAAAGATAAGCCTTGGCTACTGGGTTAAACCTGAACTAATCGGCGGATCCCCGCTTTCCGCAACTGCAAAACTGCCGCACCGTCGCGCGCTGGCGTTCGCACAGAGGCTAAGACAGCAATGGACACGGTAGCAACCGGCCTCGGAATAGCTTTTTTCGTCATTGCATTGGCGTATGCAGCAGTCGGACAAGCTGGGGCATCAAGCTACATTGCCGCCATGGCGCTTTCTGGCTTTTCGCCGTTGGTCATTAAGCCGACAGCTCTCGCATTGAACCTGATGGTCGCAGCGATCGGCACGGCCCATTTCCTGAAGGTGGGGCGGCTGTCCTGGCGTAACGTGTATCCTTTCGCCATTCTGGGCTTTCCTTTTTCGGTTCTCGGTGGTTCAGTGCACCTTCCCGAGAGAGTCTATCACCCGGTTGTCGGGTTGATCCTGGTAGTTTCCGCGATTCAGATGGCGCGATCCGCGCTTCGCAAGAGCGCTTCAGTCATAACCATGCCAAAAACGCCGCCGCTCCACGCTGCATTGATCACGGGAGCTGTTATCGGTTTCGTCTCGGGCACCACCGGGAGCGGAGGCGGCGTATTCCTCGCACCAGTGATCCTTGCCAGGAATTGGGGAACAGCACATCAGACCGCTGCAACCACGGCCGTCTATAATTTGATGAATTCAACCGCTGCCTTGATTGGAGCCGGCGCTTCATGGAATGCACTTCCAAACTTCCTGCCGTGGTGGTTGCTTGCGGTTGCGGCAGGTGGATCGATAGGCGCTTTAATCGGAAGCCGATATCTTTCCGCCTGCTGGATTCGCATTATTCTTTCCGTGCTTCTGATGGTATCAGGCCTCAAGCTTCTTTGGTGATGGAGTGCCCATTTTGCTTGCACCGAAAACCTTTGCCCAGCTTACGCACTGGCAGGAGCAGGCGCGAAGGCGTACTATTCTCATCCGCGGCTGAGACGAGACGGCCCTCGACCAAAGGTCGCTGAATGAATCCCCGACGACCGACCTCCTGACCAGCACGGTCCTCCTGTTGACCATAGGCTCCGACAGGGCAGGGAATAGTTAGGGCGTAAACTCATTAAATTGCTTAGTGTGTTCATCGCCTGTCGTGATTCAAGGCTCGCCGCTACGAACTCACGGATCACGAACGATCAATCCTGCCGCCGTTGTTGCCCAACAAGCTTCGCGGCGTTCCCCTGGTCAACGATCGGCGGGTGCTGAACAGCGTTCTCGGGCAATTCCGTACGGGGTCGCCCTGTGCGGAGATCCCGGAACGGCATGGTCCGTCGACCCCCCGCTACAATGGCGTCGTCCACTGGCGGAAAGCCGGGGTTCGGGGATTGGCTTCTTGAAGCGGTTTCGGAGGCTTACGATGGCGACATCGTCATGATCGACTCGACCTGTGTCTGTGTTCACCGTTCACCAGCATGCGGCCACAGAAAAGGGGACGGAGATAATTGCGGCATGGGACTTTACCGCGGGGGACTTACGAACAAATTCACGCGCTGGTCGACGCCGAAGGTCGCCCGTCGCCCCTCGTATGACTGGCGGGCAGATCGCCGACTGCGCGAGGCGGCGCGCTGACGGACGAGCTCGGCGACGGACACATCCTGCGGGCCGACGAGTGGTACGTCAGCAATGCCATTCGGGCCAAGGCGGCCGAGCGAAAGGTCTGGGCCAACATCCCGCCGAAGACAAACCGTGAAGGCTCCTTCGTGTTCTCCCGCTGGGTCTATCGGCAGCGGAACCTCTTTAGCGATTGTTGAACAGGATCAAGCAGTCTCGAGACATCGCAACCCGATATGGCAAGCGTCCCAAAACTATCTTGCCGCCGTAAAGCTGGTCGCCACGCGAATCTGATGGAGCGATCTCCGAAGAAGGTCACAATTGGAGAGCGGTCGCCGCGCATACGTTAGGGCACGGCTTCGCCGGGTCATGAGAGAGCTCTCTGCCAATCCGGCAGACCGTCGGCGCCGTATTCAAAGTGCGGATGATCGTGATGCAAACTATCTATTTTACTCGCTTTACCAATGCTGCAAAAACAACCACGGTTGATTTGCATCGATACTAGAGCAGTTCCGGAGTGCCGGCGCTTGAAACCGCTTTGCGTCTCAAAGAAAGGACTACCCGTGAAAGCACATCGCTCGGAATCCACATGAATCCGGTTGTCCATAAGGTGGTGGACAGGTTTTGGGCAGATGTAGCCGCTCTTGTACTCTACACTTGCTAGATCATGTGTGAATGAGTTTGGCGGGCGGTCGGGGGCAAGCATGGCGCCCTTTGTGCGGCCCCGATCTGGACGGCTGCGGGCAGCAGTCGCTCTTTCTGCCCCGCAGGGCTCGGCATGTGACTAATTCGGAGTTCCGACATTGCGTTCAAATATGACTTTAACGACGGATTTCATTGCAGAGTTGCTCAGTGCGGCAAACGAGGTCGACAAACTCACTCCTTATGAGATCAGCCGCCTTCTAGACCGCTCGATTGACACCATCCGCGATATACGCGAACAGGCTGGCGTCGCATGTACATATATGCAGGGCGTTGTGATTTGTCTTCGGATATCGTCAGAGCGCGTTCGCCACCTCTCCGAGGAGGATGTCAAGCGGGCCCTCGTCACCGCTGCGGAAGTCCTGAGTGCATTGCTATCGAACCGTGTCGATTGAGGTGTACGCCCCGCCGGGGTCCAGATCGCTCTAGCTCTCATCGATGCCGCAAACCAATGCGGCGCATTTCGGCTGCAATCTCGACAGGCGGAGGTCTTTGTCGAACATCGCTTCAGTTTGCGCTTCTGATTGGACCTATTTTGCGTATCCGATTCGCGACGATGTCGGACACGCGACATAGGCGTGTCGAGAGCCAATCTTGTTGTTTAGAGACGATTTTCTCCTTGGCATGATACATGCACGCTAATCCGCAAATGCCCGAGTTGAGGACTTGAGAGGAGCACACTGGGAGTACAGCCTTTCCCGGGGGGCACCGAGCACCCGAGCAGCAACAGGGCCGCAATAAGGCAGCAGCGGCCGCGAGGGCGTTTAACGGTGGGTGCTGTGCGACGCTCAGTCTCCTGCAGTGGCTTGCCGCCGGCAATGCTGTAGAAAAATAAACAAGGAGTGATCAATGGTCTTTATTGGAAAAAGCGACCTGCGGAGTCCGCTGCTCGGACGACGCCTGCGGTTAGGATTCATCGGCGGTGGAAAGGGGGGGCTTGTCGGACGATGGCATCTCGCTGGGGCCCGGCTGTCGAACCACTGGGAAATTGTCGCGGGAGCTCTTTCTTCAGACCCGGATAACGCGCACGCTTCGGCTGCAGAGTGGATGATCGCGCCGGACCGGTCGTACAGCGACTGGAACGCTATGGCAACAGCAGAAGCCGCACGGGCCGACGGTATAGAGGCAGTCTCGATCGTGACGCCAAACTGGACACACCATCGGATCGCGACGGCATTTCTGAAGGCCGGCATTGATGTAATACTCGACAAGCCTATGACAACAACAGTTTCCGACGCCCAAGAACTCGTGGAATTGCAAAGAGCGACGGATCGCCTGGTCATCATGACTTACCCATACGCACATCACGCGATGGTTCGCCAGGCTAAGCACATGATTCGGAACGGGGCCGTCGGCACGGTCCGGCAGGCACATGTGGAGTATGTTCAGGAGTGGGCGACAGGGCCCTTCTCATCTGAGGCGAGGGGGGCTATGTGGCGACAAGATCCCGAGAAGGTGGGTCGCGCGTCGGCGACCGGAGATATCGGCACGCACGCCTATCATCTCCTGCACACAATGACTGGACAGGATATCGACAGGCTCAGGGCTGAGTTTCACACCTGTGGCGCTCCGAAGGCGATGGAAGACACCGCCTACATCACTTTCCGTCTCAAGAATGATGCACCTGGGATCCTTTGGGTAACGCAAGCTGCTCCTGGCCAATATTGCGGCCTTCGCATTCGCGTGTGGGGCGACAAGGGTGGGCTCGAGTGGGATCAGGAAAAACCGGAAGTGCTGCGCTATGTGCCCTTAGGGGAGCAGGAGCAGATTTTCGTGCGCGGTCACGGCAGTGGAATGTTACCCGAAGCAGAACGCCTGATACACCTCCCACGGGGGCATGGAGAAGCTTTAGTGGATGCATGGGCAAATCTCTATGCCGAGGCTGGCGTAGCGATAGCCGCGCGCCGCGCGGGGTATGCTCTCCCGAAAGATAGCGTCGAGCTTTCCGGGGTTGAGGACGGGCTCAAAGGTATGTTGTTCATCGATGCTTGTGCCGACAGCCACGAATCTGGCGGATCTTGGATCTCGATAAAGCGGTGAATCCACTTTCACAGAGCTGAGCGGCCAACCCGCGCGCCCGCCGTTGGTCGCTGCAAGTCTTTGACCCGAGGCACCGCGTTTTCGGCTCTGATTTCTCTGGAAGGGTCGGCATACAAGGGCCCTTGTGTCCTGGGCCATAGACCGCTTTGCTTTTTCGCCGGGGGAACGGGATCGGGGGAGCGGATCCTGCTCCTGCGCCGGTGATTGGCTCGACGTCTTTTAAGAATTCAAGCCTTTTCCGTGATTGCGATATACATCATGCCTTCCGTCCAAGAGCATGGGCGGACGACGTTCGATTCGAACTTTCAAGTCTGCCAACCCGCCCGCAAGGATGAGACCTTTCGGAGTCACATCATCTGCTGTGACAAAAACCGGGTCAAGTACCGGACGACAGCATTGGAAATGCACGGCAGCCGCCTCGATTTTTATCGAGGGTGAAAATAGAGGATCGCTTCCATCACCTCGGATAAGAACGATTTTCCCCCCAAGAGGCTGAGGGTAGGAGTCAAAAACCGTGAAGGCTGTTATCCCATCCCGCAGTCCGTCTTCATCTAAGAATAGTATATGCGAGTCGTCAAAGCGGATCATCTGCACTAGTCGGCAACCGAGCAAACTAAAGATCGGCGCGAGGCCAATGCCGTCGGCAATCTCAACAGTGCGAAAGAGTGTCGTCTCCGGGTCCAAGAGGTATGCGACATTCTTCATGTCCCAGCCTTTCTCTGTTGTCGTAAATGTCATGCCCCAACAAAAGGCAAGCGTCACACGAGTAAGCAGCGGGGTGATCAGCCCACGTCGGGTGGTGACTTCGCTATGCAGCATTTGGCAAGATTGGAAAAATCGATTGTTTGTATGGGGCCTATCCACACCATGGAACGTGCGAGCGAATGCGCTTAGACTTCGGCTTGAGTCCTCGTCGATGAGGACCCCGTCTGCGAGGCGATCGCTGCTATCAACCGCACCAGTCAGCTCGTCCGGAACCCAATGGTCGTGGTCGGGCAAGTTCAAATCACGAAAGGATCCTCCGGCATCCGCTGTCTGTTGATGTTGCGCGATTGCCCCGAGAGTCGGCGAGGAGCTGCGTCCGTCCACCGTCTCCAAAAGCAGATTCTGCTGGTTCGCAGGCGGCCCGCTGTGCTGCGCAGTCGCGGCCCAGGTCCGCCTCGGCTCAGATCGCGATGCATCCGCTTGATGGGCGCGGACCTGCATGAGCACGGGAGCGGACGGGACAGCGACCTCGCTCAGCTGCCGCTGAAAGGCCGCCGCCTCTGCCGACGACTCGGCCGGAGAGGCATCTTGCGCTTCCACGCCACCCGTTTGTTGACGCACCCGATTCATTGAGACGAAGTACATCTGTACTCACTTTCGAAGACGAAGGGTCAGGAGCGCTGATCGTATGCGCCTGGAAGGACGTCGGGGTCACGACACTCCCGATCGAATTTCAGTCGGACTCCGTTGTCGGTCTGTTCGAGGGAGCCCGCGCCGGCTTCGAGCTCATCGAGCATTGGGGCTGCCACACCCGAAGTTGGTGGGCTGGCTCACGAGCGGTGCCGTTCTATCCTGAGGCCGGAGCTCATCCGCTCCACGACGGAGTCGAATGACTGCCTGCCTTCTCGGGGCCGGACCGGACTCCGGGCTCGAACCTCGATCCCCACGTGCTGTCGGCTCCTGCAGCCCCAACGTGCGATTTGCCAGGTCGGGCAATGCCCGCCATATTCCACCTCCAATCAAGTCGAGAATGCGCAACCTCCTAGATAGACTCGCTGGCTGACGAGTAGCTGACGAAGGGGCATTTCTTCCGGATGCAATTCCATGGGTTTTCGGATGCTGCTGGAGGCAGCGGGGGATGACCGCGTCATGTAGGATAGTCAGCTGCCGTGCATGACCGCGGCCTGGTGCTGCCTCGCCGTGACGCCATAAGGATCCGCGCTGTCAGGCTGCGACAGAATCGGCGGTGACGGCGATGCTTAAGAGTGCGCCCTATGCCGGCTCCTTGTCTATAGGGACTTGGCAAAGACATCCCGAGTAGCGGAGCGCCTCCACGAGAATACTCGCGTCCTGAAAAGGACTGGTGGATTGTGGTGAGGCAAAAATTTACCTGGCCCCCCGGGGATTGCCGACAACCGGCCATGGCAACCATCGCGGGGCGGGAAGTTTCGGCGGCCGCGCTGATTCCGACAAAGGGGCTCGCCACATTCCAATGACGGATGGCGAAGGCAGGAAGCCGACCGCCTCCTAGAGGGCTCGTGCGTCATTGGAAATCGCATGCACCAGCACGCAGCGGATGCCGGGGATTTCGCCAGCATTGAGCAGGCGCAGGCCTGCGTCGCGCACTAATGCCCTGCCGACGCCGCGTCCCGGATAGGCATGGTCGATGGCGAAGCGGCCGAGGACCGCAACCGGAACCGAGTCGGGCATATGCGCCAGAACCGGCCAGGCGCTTCCGGCTGCTTTACCGCATCGGAAGCGAGTGCATAATAGCCGATGACGTGGTTGCCTCACAGACAACGAAGGTGCGTGATGTACCACCCGCCGTGATTGGCGCGGGCGCGGCGACGCAGCCAGTCATCCAGTGCAGGGACGCCGGAGTTGAATTCGGCCAGTTCATGATGATCTTCAAGCGGTGTCGGTGCGCTGAGGGTCACGCCATCCCACGGCGCATTGGTCGACATGGCGCGTTTCAGACGCTCATTGGGCTACGCGGGGGCATCGAGCCGGGTAAGGTATTCGGCACAAATTTCGGGGCTGACCGTGAATATCGTACGCAACGCTCCAGGGTTCAGACCAATACTGTCCGGCTTCGCGTCGGAATGAAATCGAAATGATGGCCCGCTTCGCTTCGGGATCATTGTCCGACTTCGCCAAAATACGCAGTCAGCTGAGCGTGACGCAGCGCAGCCGAATGAAATCGGCAATTCGCGGAGTCGCGTGCGCATGCAGTTCTGTGCCAATGGGGTTAGTGCATTATCATTGGACCCGCAGGCCATGATGCTGGCCAGCGGGCACGAAGAAATCCGAGCTCTACATGCGGGAGAGGATGAGGCGGTGCTGGGCGCCTCAGCGGTACAGACCGCTCAGTCAAATCGGGTGTTGGTAGGTCGCACCAAGGAGCCGCTTTATGCCAAAGATGCGCTCCTTATTTCGGGGCTTAAGGAGGCGCTCCTCAGGGGTGGAGCCGCCGAGAGCACCGCCACGAGCAACGTCTGTTATCTGCTCAGCTTGGGCCGCTGGCTCTTTGCAAACGACAAGCCGGGCATTGCTGATCGGCTTCATGACGAGTCGATGGACAAGGATGCCGAGGAGTTCATAACAAAACGAGGGACGGCAAACGTCCGGTGGGCACTAGCTCATCTGCGGACCTCTCAGTCGACGGGAGGAGTCGTACCGACCGCAGGCCGCGCTGACCTGACTCCTTATCCCGAGGATTTGACTCTCATCAAAAAGTACAAAAAACAAGCAGTGACGGCAGGGACGTCAAGTACCGCCAAAACCTATGCAACGGTTCTCACGGATTTCAGCCACTACCTGCGTGCAAACAACAAGCCGGGCCTTGCTGCTCGGCTTCACGCGGAGACATGGAATGACGACGAATCGCTGAAGGAAGAGATCAAGCGCTACAAGCACGCCGGTGGTCACAAAAGTATCGGTGCGGCACTTGTTCATCTCCGTGAGGGAGCAAGAAAACTCAACGGTCCCCCTTTTCATTCCGAAGACGCGCCCTTGATTGCCGGACTTCAAGACGCACTCGTTAAGGCGGGGTACAAGGAGATCACCGCTAAGACGAATTATGTTCGTCCTCTTCGCAGATTCAGCCGGTGGCTTTTTGCAAACAACAAGCCGGGAATCGCTGCCCGGCTTAACGACGAATCGCTGGGCAGCGACGCTGTGATGTTCGATAAAAGTCGAAAGCGGTTCGTTCTTACCGCACTAGATCGTCTCCGGGCCTCCCAGTCGGCGGACGGAGTCGCGTCGATCACTGACCGGGCAGGGGGCATTGAGGCCAAGGCTAAGCAGGGCGGGTTGCAGCCGGCTTTCAGTTGGCCAGCGGCCCTCTCTGAGGGGGACGATCAGGATTTATTTCTTGGGACGGTCGATGAAGCCGGTGCATCGTCGTGTCTTCCTGATGAAGACGCGTCTCTTATCGAGGGGCTGGCGCCGCGACTCATCAAGGCTGGGGCCTCCGAGCGCACCGTCAGGCGCAATGTACTTTGTCTTCGCAGATTGGGGCACTGGCTCGTAAAGAACGAAAAGCCGGGCATTGCTGGCCGGCTTTACGACAAGTCGCTGGACGAGGATGCTCAGGAGTTCTGCGAGCAGGAGGGGCAGGCCGTCGCTACGCCACTCGATCATCTTCGAGCCTCCCAAACGCCGGGCGGCATCGCGCCGTTTGCAAGCCGGGTTGAGCTGAATCCCTATCCCCAAGATGCGGATCTCATCAAAAGGTACAAGAAAGAAGCAGCGCCAGGCACGGCCAATACCGCCAGGACCTATGCAACTATTCTTATCGATGTCAGTGATTACCTCCGTGAAAACGATAAGCCCGGCATTGCTGATCGACTTGGCCATGACTCCCTGGATGAAGATGTCAGCCGGTATAAGGAGGCGAACTCCGGTGGCCGCAGAAAAGCCGGGGCCGCACTGGCTCATCTCCTGAAGTCGCCGGCGGGTGCTAGAGCGATGGAACTCCGGCGTCATATTCGCCCCGTTCAGTCACCGCGGCATGGCCTGGCATTGGATCCTGTAGAGGTCCTTCGTCCCTTGAACTGGCGCCATCATGATCACGAACTGACGGATGAACGTCACAAGAACACCCTCATGCCAGGCGAGCAGATTCTCATTAGCGATGAGCATGATACAGGGGAGTTGATTTCAGCGAAGAGGCAGAAGACGCTAAGCAATTCGCAGGGCGTCCCCGTTGAGCGGCAGCTGATGCAGACCCCCTCCCATCAACTGGGCGCGTCATCATCGCAGAGGCAAGCTCCGATGCCGTCGCACGCGCTCGAATACGCCCCAGCGGCACATCCAGTAGCGAGGCATGTCCGAGACACCGCTCGGCAGCACAACGCAGTGCGTGACGCCGTCAGTTGGCCATTGGTCCTCTCGAAGGGTCACGCTCAGAATCAGCCTTCGGTGATGGTCGAAAGCAGCCAATCATGGTCCGTCTTGGTGCCGCCTGAGCAACTCCAAGGGGCAGTACACCCCGGGCCGCAGGAACCCGCCGGGCCCACCTCAACCTGGTTACCGCAGATGCCGCTCGACTTTGATTGGAGCATGTGGCCGAGCTCGGAAACTGCGCCATCCTTACCTGTCCCAGCTCAGCTTCCGTCCAGATCGTATCAGTTGCGTGATGATGCTACCTTTCCGAGCACACTAAACAAGATTGCGCTCGGGAGCCTCCCCTCGCCGGACGAGTTGATCGGCAAGCAGCTTCCTGCCGAAGACGCGGAGCTCTTGGCAAAGTTCCGGTTAGACGCCGAGCAGCGCAAGATCACCCCAGGGGCGATCAAAAACAGTGTTTCCGGCGTTCCTCATCCCGAAGACAGCCCCCCTCATCAAGGCCGCGCTCGGCCAAGTCTTGAACGATTGTAGAAACCCGACTGCGGAGCTCAGGCAGTCT
Source organism: Sinorhizobium sp. BJ1 (assembly GCF_002531555.1). Classification (NCBI taxonomy): domain Bacteria; kingdom Pseudomonadati; phylum Pseudomonadota; class Alphaproteobacteria; order Hyphomicrobiales; family Rhizobiaceae; genus Sinorhizobium; species Sinorhizobium sp. BJ1. The sequence continues at coordinate 20,594 of NZ_NWTH01000020.1, read as the reverse complement.
GTAGAGAAGCAGGCTACACGTCTTTGTGCGCTGAGTGCGTGGCTTAAAGCAAATGGCAGGGGGACCATAACCGGGCGACTTAACGGCTCTAGCAAGGAGCAGTTAGCGCTGGACAACGATGTGGTAGCGTTCCAACGCACTGGAGGCAGAGTGGTCGGGGCGGCATCAACCCGCACGCGTATCTCGCCGACATCATCAATCGCATCGCCGACCACCCCGCGAACAGGATCGACGAACTCCTTCCGTGGAACTGGTCTCCCAATCATAGTGTCCACTTAAATCCACAGTGGACACTATCCGGCTCCAGACCGAATGCTTCCGCGCGGTCAGTACGCCACGCTTACCTTCATTCTGGTACAGGAACACATCGGTGCCGGAATCGCTGACGTAGCGACCGGGTACAATGTGTCGATCATCTTGAGATCCTTGCCCCTTGGTCTTCAGACGAAGCGCTGACCGCTTCCGCTCGACCTGATAGTCAATCTCAAGAAGGTCGGCGAGCTTGTCCCAGATCTGCTCCAGGCGTCACGACACGAAAGTGTCCGATCTGTCCGGGTTTGAGAACATAGGGTGATCAGGTGATCACGCCGCCAGGATGGAAGTTTCCCTCCGCAAGGGTAGAGATCGACACCGTCCGTCGGGGGTCCAGATGTAATCGCCGGGGACACTGATGTGCTACCAGCCGAGTGGGGTAATGTGCTTGATGACGTTAGGCGGCGTGGGAATGCCCTCCCGGTTGAGCGCGGCGAACGCCGGTTCGAGATAGAGCATGTTCCAGTGGACGATGGCGTTGATCAACAGGTTCACCCCGGACGCTCGGTAGAACTGTTTCTCGAAGGTACGATCGCGCAATTCTCCGAGAAGATTGAAGAACAGCGCGGGCCTCGCTCCTATAAGTCCGCGCCCGGTTCCGCAGATCAAAGGCCAGAGTCGAAAGAGGGCCTTATACGAATATGCCCCTCTTGTCGGAATTCGGCAGTGTGAGGCACGCCCATCATCAAAAAGGTTGTTGTCGGGACCTCCGCGGTTGGCATAAGCCCGTTCGCTCTTAGCATGTTCATCTGGTCTTCTGAGGCCGTATGAGGAGCTAAGAGCCAGTGGTCCCACGCACGAAATCCGCAATTCATAACGAAATCTTTAAGTTCAGCCGGAGCGGCCCCTGTGGACGAGGACGGCCCAGCCTGAGATGGCCCACTCTGCGATGGCCCAGCTTGCGGTTCCGCGGCATGCTGCCATATCAGATCTTCATCGTATTCGGGCACGTCCTGCAGCGTCCGAGCAAGCGGTTGCTGCTCGTTAGGCTGGGGAGACCTTTCCCTATCAGCGACCAATGGGGCAGGAGAGGCTGTAGACTGCGTATACAGCCTCTCCTGCCAATCAAACGATGATGGGTAAGGATTCGCCGAAAAATACTGCGAGTAGGGATGCCCGGTGTCCAAATACGCTTCTCCCTGCGGCACTAGTGAGTCAGCAGCTTGCGGTTCAGCGGCATGCTGCCATATCAGATCTTGATCGTATTCGGGCACGTCCTGCAACGTCCGAGTAGTAATCGGTTGCTGCTCGCTAGGCTGGGGAGACCTTTCTCTACCAGCGACCAATGGGGCGGGAGAGGCTGTAGACCGCGTATACAGGTCATCTTGCCAATCAAACGATGATGGATAAGGATTTGCCGAATCCAAATACTGCGAGTAGGGATGCCCGGTGTCCAAATACGGCGAATAGGCTTCTCCCTGCGGCACTAGTGAGTCAGCAGCCCGTGGCCGAGGGCTATACTGAAATCCGCTCAGCTGGTCTGCAAATGCCCTTTCGTTGGCGGCTGGTGGAGAGCCGGGCCGTGGGCTAGCGTTTGATGGGTTGATTGAATTGACATCCATCCTGTTTCTCCTTCGAATATGGAGCGCCTCGAGCCTTTTCGATGCGATGGCGGCACAATCCGCCCAGCAATGGTAAGAGAGATGCCTTTCGAGAAGCTGACAATCAGATGGACCGAATGCCAATAAGACCGCACTGATGTCCGCGGGACGTCACGTCATACTGCCAAATTCATTCTGGACGGGCCGACGCTCGCGCACGAAGCTGTCTTGGCGCGGCGCGTCAAAAGAGGGTCTCCTGTCGCCGCGGCGCCGTGAAACAACCTCAGCACCGATTCCTCCGGCGTCGTCACCTGCTAGCCTGAGTCTCTCAAGTAAGAGATGCATCGACCCCGCGACACTGAAAAGCGCTTTAGTTACCGAGGCCTACCGGCTTCGCCAAGGAGGTTCGATGCAAACACAGTGTGTGTCCACGCAGCTCGATTTGAAGACGTCGACAGCCACAAAGTGGTCGCTGGTTTCGACGGGGCGCCGTCACTTCGGATGTGCTCCGCCACTCGATGGAGCCATCGGCTGATCGACGGAGTGGTCGCGTGCTTCGTTGATGGGCGCGATCGCACTCCCAATGCCTGAACTGCTTGCGTTCGGCGACTGTATCAGGACGGTGAAGAATGTTGAGTTCCGGGCTGAAGCGGCGACCGTGACGCCGTCGGGCATGCCGCGGCCTGCGTCTCGCTCGACGCTCCGGCAGGTGCCGCCACAGCTTGATCGCCTGGCCGTCTGTGGAATAGGCGAACTTGTAGATCGTCTCATAACTGACGCAGATCGGATGGCGCTCCAGCCGCAGCGGCCGGCGATCTGCTGTGGCGACCAGCCATGCATGATCCGCTCGATCACCGATTGGCGCACATGCGAGAACCGGGCGAGCTTGCGCAGCCGTCGCCGACGCTCCTTGGAGATGTCGTTGGGCGATGCCGCCGTAATAGCCGCTGTATTCGGGAAATTCGGCGTCATGAAAGGTGTTGCGCTTCAGCTCGCGATAGAACGTCGAACGATGGCGCCTGAGTTGCCGGGCGATCTCGGCAATCGGGAACTTCCGTTCGAGAAGCTGATGCAAGCGTCGGCGATCGGGTAAGGGTGAGCTGCAAATAGCACTGCGACATGCAAGAATATCCAACGGGCAAGTCATTGTTTTTGTTGCCATGTCGCACTTGGAAATAGAATGCCCCGCTACACCAGAAGATCGCATAATGGAACACTCGACCGAGTCGGGCGGGATGCATTTACGGAGCCGTCTCGGGCGCGGACCCCGATGTGGAATGTGTGGCGGAGTAGGGACCTCGGATATTGCTAATCAGCTGTTGCGGATCGCTTGAAGCTCAGCAAGGACGGCGGCAGCGATTTCGGTCGCCTCAGATGCTTCCGCGGTCGCCACGTCCATTCCGTGCGCTGCGCGGTTCATCGCGTGAAGGTCGTTTCGGAACCGCTCGGCAGTTTGGGGCGCTAGCCCGAGTCGCTGGAGTTCCGTTAACGCCGGTTGCTCGCCCTCGGCCTGGTCGCAGTTGCGCGGCGCCGATATTGGCCAGCAAGGGAATGTCTGGGGCAGGCGGCGCAGCGCGCGCGTCGGCCTGCGGGATTGCAGGCTCACGCGCTGCGAACCGACGCACTGGCGATCCACAAGGCTTGCGCTGGCTCGCTCAGATGCCGGTTGATGGGCTCGGCGCGTGGCATGCCGCCGGTCATGGAGCTGATCAGCAGCGGCGCGCGCATGGTCTTGCCAGCAGCGAGGCGCACAAGTCGATCTGCGTCAGGTCCAACTCGGGCAATGCGCAGTGTTCGAACGGATGTACTCCCAGCCGGCGGCGACCGTGGCCGGTGCCGTTCGCCGATCCAGCACGATGTCCAGATGGTCGTCCTTGCGCCGCCTCCCGCGCGTTCAGGCCGGCGGACGCTAGCCTCCCCTCGCAGCGTCGCTGCGGTAGCGGCTGGTCGAGGTCTGGTAGTACTGCGCGCGTATGGCCGTCATGGCCTCGATCAACGGTCCCCACGGCGCGGGAAAGCGTTCTTCTGCCATCACCCGGTGCAGCATGCGCGTATGGCCGGCAAGCTCGTCGTTGAGGAACTCCACCACAGGCATAGCCGGATAGCGCTGCAGCAGCAGGATCGCCGCGTTGTCGGCCTCGCCGGCCGACGTGTCCTTGTCGCGTCCATGCAGATCGTTCTGCAGGCGTCCTATCGCGGAGATGAGCCGCAGGACCTGCCGAAACGCCGGACGCGCGCGCAAGGTCGCCATGTCCAGCCCCCACAGCAACGACAGGCAACAGAACACGTTCGCGTAGGCGATCGAATCGATGCCGTTGTGCAGGCACTCTGCGTAGGACCAGCTTTCCGCCCTTGCCGCCTGCGCGTGCCCGGCGCGCAGCGCCGCGCAGTAGCACCGGGTATCGTCGAGAAGCTGAGCATAGTCGCGACGATCGTAGGCGAGCGCGGCCAGCGAAGCGCGCAGCACAGCGCAGCCCTCGAATCCGGGGAGCGCGCACGGCACGCCCTGCCCCAGCGCCTGCTCCACTGCGGCGAGCTGCTCCGGCGCGATCAGGCCAAGGTCGTTGCAATCGTCGAGCCAGAACAGCAGCGCCAGTTCGCGATAGAACGCCACGATCAGCGTTTCGTCCTGCGGATCGCGGCCGGTGCGGGCGCTGGTCTCGCGCAGGCTCGGTTGGATGCGCTGCAGGATGTATTGGCCGCCTTTGACCGCTTCCACGGCATGCTCGTCGGCGAACCCGGTCAGGGAATGCCCCCACTCCAGCACCTGCTGCAGCGCGCGTTCGGTCTGGATCATGGCGCCACTCCTGCTCCCTCGGCCAGGAGGCGCCGCCCCCAACGAAGCGCGAGCCACAACCCGGCGAGTTCCGCCACGCGCACGACCCGGGTGGGGCAATACAGTTCCTTGCCGATCCACAGCGGCATCTGCGGCAATGCATGTGCCGCGTGGCGGGCGAGCATCCACTCCAGCGCACGCGCCGCCGCGTGCGCGATGCGCCGGCGCCCTGTCGGGTCTTCGCTCCCGTCCATCACGTGCAACGCGAACAGCGCATAGGCGGTTTCCTCGAATGTGGACGCGCGACCGGCGCCCCAGCCGCCGTCGTGGCGCTGCGCCTGCAGCAGCGCCGCCAGCGCGCGCTCGTCGCGCCACTGGGGCTTGCCTTGCGCCAGCGCAGCCACCGCATGCGCGGTGGGGTACAGCCACGAAACGTGCCATTTTTCGTTGTCCCATAGACCGTGCGGGTTGCGATTGGCCTCGACGTAGGCGGTGGTGCCAGCGGCGGGCTTTCCCAACAGTCGCAGCGCATGCAGGGCATGGATGTTGGTCGACACCGAGACATTGCGCTCGCCGGGAAAGGTGACGAACAGCTCGCCGATTTCGAATTGGCGCAACGCATCGACCGCCGGGTCGCGGCCAGCAACGCGCAGGACGCACAACGCAACGGCGGTGTCGTCCGCATCGGCCGCGAAGTGCAAGGCAGGGCCCAGACCGCGCACGCCCAGGCGGGCGTCGAGCTGCGCGACGATCACGCGCACCGCCTCGGTGAGCGCGGGGTGCGCGAACAGCCCGGCCAGATGCAGGGTGTACAGCGACCAGCATGGCTCGAACACATTGATCGGCCAGACGTTGGGAACGACACCTTCGATGCCGCTGCGCGTCGCCCGCGATGCCACCTGTAGATACGCGTCGGCGCGCCCGACCTGCGGCGTGCTCCCCTGTGTCACGGCGTGCGCACGCCACGCGGCGGTGGCCGCCGGACTGATGCCGATGCTGCCGTCGTCATCTGGGCATGCGGCGGTCGGCAACGTCCCCCAAGCTTCCCAGGAGTGCAGCAACGGATGGCCGCTCGGCAATGTCGCCGCCGCCCCCAGCCTGACCAGGCACGCTTGCCGCAACGGCAACAGCGCCGGGTGGCGCGGAAACGCCACGCCGCTCACCAAGGATGCGGCCTCGCCGCACAACTGCGGCAGGATCAGCTCCGCGCCGATCGGCGCGTCTTCCGGCACCGCATGCGCGTAGGGATCTGGCTGGCGCTCGAGGAACCGGGTTGCAGCCTGAACTGCGTCGGCGGCGCCGGGAAGAGGATCGGCCCGCTGCAATGCCAGCAACGCCGCCCACGTGGGCGCATGGCGGAACAGCGGGAAATCCGCGCTTCCCCATCCGCCATCGGCCTGTTGCTGCGCCATGAGCCACGTGTATGCGTCCTGCCGACCGGTGACGTTGCCGTGGAACTGCAGAGCTCGCGCCGTGTCGTAGACGGACGGACCGACGCTGCCGTCGTCGCTCATCTCGCTCAGCAGGTGGCGCAGTTCGGAAAGGATCTGTTCGGACAGCGTGTTCACGCGGGATGTTCCTTCTGCAGAGGGTTGACGAGAACCAGGATAGGGCAGACGCATCGTCGCCGCAGGCCCGTCGCGGCCGATGCGGGCGCCGGTCCGCCGCATAGGCTTTGCGCACGGCGCGCCGCGTGCGCCGTGGGCGTGCTGGCCAACCGCTGCGATCGGCGCCTCGGACTCGGACACAGTGCTGCATGCACCGCTGCCGCAAGCCGGTCGCACGACTCCATGCAGACGGGCGCGCTCATGCGCATGGCGCATGCTTGAACAGATACGCGTTGGCCCGCTGCAGCATCTGCGCCAACCGTTCCGCATGCGGCCCCAGCGGGGCGATGGCCTCCCCAGCGTCGCGCAGCAGATCCAGCGCGAACTGGCGCGCTGCCTGCAGCCCCATGATCGACGCGCAGGTCGGCTTCTGCGCCGCCGCGTCCTTGCCGGGGGTCTTGCCCAGCGTCGCGGTATCGGCTGTCGCGTCGAGAATGTCGTCGACCACCTGCAACGCTAGGCCGAAACAGGCGCTGTAGCGATCGAGCGCACAGTACAGCGCAGCGTGCGCGGCACCCTCCGCGATGGCGCATAGCGCGCCCATGCGAACGGACGCGCGCACTAGCGCTCCGGTCTTCATCCGGTGCATCGCCACGATCCTGTCCAGCTCGACGTGCTTTCCGACCAGCGACAGATCCATGGCCTGCCCGCCTGCGGCACCCTCGGCGGACACCGCCTGCGCCAGTTCGCGCACGAGCGCGATGCGGTTGTCGCCCGGCGCATCCAGGCTCGCCAGGGTCAAGAAGGCGTGCGCCTGCAGCGCATCGCCGACCAGGATCGCAGTGGCTTCGCCGAACTTGACGTGCACGGTCGGAAGGCCGCGGCGAAGCACGTCGTCGTCCATCGCGGGTAGGTCGTCGTGGACCAGGGTACAGGCGTGCATCATCTCGATGGCGGCGCCGACGTCGTCGAGCACGTGCGCCGGCGTGTCGGCCAGTGCGCCGGCAGCCAGACAGAGCAAGGCGCGGGTGCGCTTCCCGCCATGCAAGGTGGCGTAGCGCATCGCCGCTATCAGCTCGGTCTCACCGTCGTCTTCGGCGCAGAGAAGACGCGCCAGCGCCCGTTCGACCCGCTTTGCGCCGTCCTGCATCCAGATCTCCGGCAGCAGCCTGCCGGATGCGCCGCGCGCCGGCGCGCCAAATCCGCCGAGCGCCGAGACGCCAGTTCGGTCTTCGTGTAGCGTGGAACCAGTCTGCATGTTGTTCATGTCCTTGTACCTGACAGGAGACGGCCACGGCGAGCGGCGAGCCGCCGCGGTGTTGCCGGGGTCGCACCGAGCCGCGCGCCGAGTGCAGCAATGCCGCGCGTCGCCGGCGCCGCTGCCTCGCCACACGGGGCATGCGATGCCAGCTCATGAGAATCCGATGCGGATTGTCATGGACGGATGTGCGGTCGGGTAATAGCGCTGGCCTTTTTCGACGCCGCTCAGCAACCTCGGCCGTACCCCGGCCTTGTGCATGGTCAGCGCCAGGGCGATGCAGAACTGCACCAGCACCAGCCATACCAGGTGGTAGCCGATGCAGACGTGTGGGCCGGTACCGAACTGCAGCATGTCCACCGGCCGAATCGGCTCCGTGCGTTGCAGCCACCGCGCCAGGCGGAACTGATCAGGCGCCTCGTGCAACAGCGCCGAGGTCGAGAAATGCAGCAGCGGGATGCACAGATGGGTGCCCGCGGGAATGCGCCGTTGGCCGAGTTGCAATTCCTGCAGCGCGCGACGCGGCAGGAGCGTCGTCGCCGGATGCACGCGCAGCGTCTCGCGGAACAGCGCCTCGGCGACCGGACACTGCGCCAGGTCCGCGTGCCGGGTCGGCACCGCGCCCACGCGTTGCGCCTCCTCGACCAGGGCGTCCCACAGCACAGGCTGCCGCGCCAGCTCGATTACCATCCAGGCCATCGTCGAGGCGGTGGTGTCGTGACCGGCAAGCAGCAGCAAGCGGATATTGGCGACCAGGATGTCATCGGAGAGCGCATCGTCGCTGCGATCGAAGGCGTTCACCATGTCGTTGATCAACCCGGTGCGCGCGGCATGCACGCGCGCGTCGCGGACGAACTGGCGCAACTGCGCGTCGATCCAGTCGCGGGCGGCGCGGCCGCGCCGCAAGGGCAGTCCGGGCAGGTCGACCGGGGGCGCGACGATCAACTGCAGCAGTTGCCGGTACTTGCGATGCCATCTCGGCAGGTCCTGCGCAGGGATTCCCATGAGACTGAAGATGAGCTTGAGCATCAGGTCGCCGGTTTCGCGCAGGATGGTTATGTCGCCGCGGTCGCGCCACGCCTGCACCCGCGCCCGGATGACGGGCGCGAATAGGTCGCCGATGCCCGCCTGGGTCAGCCCCTTGGGCAGGAACGCCGCCTTGATCGCATCGCGCGCCTGCCGGTGCGCGCCGCCGTCCTGGGCGACCAACGTTCCGCCAAGCAATTCGGGCGCGATCTCTTCGATCAGCGCCGAGGACATGTCCTTGTGCCGGAGCAGTGCGAACGCATCCGGATCCACGCAGGTCATCAGGTGTCCGGCAGGGCCGAAATCCAGCCAGAAGTGGCTGCCCAGCGTCCGTTCCGCGCGCCGCAGCAGGCGCGGCAGGTCGCAGACGATGGCGGGAAGATGTCCGACCAGGGGGAAAGCGCCGGGCACGACCGGGATGTCGTACCGCAGCCGGTGCCGACGGTTCAGCGGGTTGAGCAGCATGTCCATCAGCAGTGCACCGCTTCGGCTGTGTCGCCGGCGGCCCGCACGGCGCGGCTGTTGCCACCGTCGGCGTACGTCGGCACATGCGCCAGCATGCCGCCGTCGATGCACACGACCTGGCCGGTGATCAACGCAGCATCGTCGGAGAGCAGGAACGCCACCAGCGCGGCGACGTCCTCGGGGCGGCCGACGCGCGGCAGGAGCTGATGCCGGCGCAGATGTCTTTGCATGCACTCGTCCAGCTTGGCGAGGAGACGCTCGGTCATGATCAGACCCGGCGCAACCGCGTTGCAGCGGATCTGCGCATGACCGTACTGGGTGGCGAGCGAGGCCGACAGCATGTTCATCGCCGCCTTCGACGCGGCGTAGGACGTCTGCGCGGTGTCACCGCTGAGCCCCTGGCAGGACGACATGTTGACGATCGCGCCACCGCCGCGGGCGATCATCCGTGGGATGGCTTGCCGGCAGCAGAGTAGCGTGCCGCGCAGATTGGTCGCCATGGTCTGATCCCAGACCGCCAGGTCCAGGTCGAGGATCGCGCGGTCGCGCGGGGTCAGATGCATGGCGCTCGCGTTGTTCACCAGCAGGTCGATCCCACCGAAGTGCCGCTCCGCCGTCTCGAACAGCGCTGCCACCGCCTGCGCATCGGCGATATCGATGGCCAGGGCCAGCGCGCGGCCCGCTTCGGCCGCGATCTGCGCGGTGCAGGCGATGGCCGCCGAGCCATCAATGTCGGCCACCACCACTCTGCCGCCGTCGCGCGCGATGGCGAGGGCGCATGCCTTGCCGATGCCGGCGCCGGCGCCGGTCACCACGGCCACCTTTCCTTCAAACCGTCCCATCGTGTCCTCCTGGATTGCGTTGGTCTTTCGCGGCATGCCGCTCGGCCTCCGCCGGACAAGGCGCAGGGTCGGCGCCGGCGCGCTCGTCATCGCCAGCGTCGCTTTCGATGACCCGAATGGCGGCGACTGGGCACTGGCTGGCCGCGAGCCGCACGGCGGCGTGCAACGTCCGCGGGACCGTCGCCACGCACACTTCGGCCACTCCGTCCGGTTCGCGCTGGCGAAATGTGCCCGGCAGCGTCAGCACGCACTGCCCGGTGGTTCCGCACAGATCCTGGTCGACCACGACGCGCATCTCAGCCCCCCTTTGCATGCAGCCGCACCGGCAGCGCGCGGAACGTCCTAAGGAACGCGGAGGGCTCCCGGGTCGGCTGCTCGGCCAATGCCAGCGTGGGGAAGCGCGCCTGGATCCGCGGCAGGCTCTCGGCCAACTGCACCCGGGCCAGTTGCGCACCGAGGCAGAAATGGATGCCGTGGCCGAAACTCAGCATGATCTTCCCGTCGGTCGACATGCCAGGACTGGTGCCGTAGAACCGCGCGGGATCGAAGCGGTCGGGATCGGCGAAGGCGTCCGGGTCGCGATTGCCGGCCGCGATCAGCACGCGCACGTCCGCGTTCTTCGGGATCACCACGCCGCCCAGTTCGATGTCGCGCTGGGCGATACGCGGAATGGAGCTGAACATGGCGGGCGCGTCGCACCGCAGGACTTCTTCGACGAATGCCTCCACCCCCATGGCGTCTCCTTGCAGCCAGTGCCGCTGTTCGGGATACGCCAGCATCGCCAGGACCGCATGGTCGATGGTCGCAGCTGTGGTGGCGAACCCGCCCAGCAGCATGCCCCACAGCATGCTGATCAACTCCGCATCCGACAGCGTGTCGGCATCGTCGTCGTGTGCGCCGACCAGCATCGACACGATGTCGTGGCGGGGATCGGTGCGCTTGCGCTGTATGTGGTCGCCGAAGTAGGCCTGCACCCTGGCGCTGGCCGCGTCCGCCGTGGCGAGCTGGGGATCGCTGGCGTGCGGGCTCAGGCCTTCCAGAATGGCGCCGATGCCGGCGGCGAGCCCGAACATGTCGTCCTGGGGCATGCCGAACAGTTCGGCGAAGACCAGCATGGGCAAGGCCAGCGCGAATTCCCGATGCACGTCCACCGCCTCCCCGCGCTCCAGCGCGGGCGCCATGCCGTCCAGGCGCGCTGCGACGATGCGCGCGATGCTCGGCCGCAGGTTGTCGATCTGGCTTATGGTGAAATCGCGCGAGATCAGCCGGCGCAGACGCGTATGCGCCGGTGGTTCCTTCATCGCTAGCGTGGACGCCAGCAGATTGAGCGACAAGCTGGTTGCTGCACGCGGGAAATAGCGCGCCAGTTCGCCCGGCACCGGTCCCCGGAAGGCATCGCCCGTGGCCTTGAGCGCCCAGTAGATGTCGGCGTGGCGGCTCAACAGAAAGAGGCCCGACGCCGCGCGATGCACCGGATCGTGTTCGCGCAACCACCGCATGAACGGATACGGGTCGTGGATGCACGCTGGCGACGCCAATTCCGCGAAGGCGTCCCGGCATGCTGCCGTGGTTTCTTGCACGTCCATCTTGGTTACCTGTTGGCTGGCTGATCTGACCGGCGCGCCAGGCGCGCCGGCAAATTGCTGAGTAGATCGCGATTCCCGGCGGCGTCCGCGCATCACCAGAGCACCGGGAACTCCTCGAACCCGCCAGTGATGATCTCCTTGCGCAACTTCAGTTCTTCGGGCGACACGGCCAGGCGCAGCGCGGGAAAGCGCTGGAAAATCGAACCGAACACCACCTTGAGTTCCAGCCTGGCCAGCGCCACGCCGATGCAGTAGTGCGGCCCGTGGGAGAACGCCAGGTGCGGGTTTTCGTCGCGTCCGATATCGAAGATTTCCGGGTCGTCGAAATGGCGCGGATCGAACGACGTCGCCGGCAGGCCGACCAGCACCTTGCTCTCCGCGGGAATATGCACGCCCGCGATGGTCACGTCGGTCCTCGGATAGCGCATGATGCCGTCCCAGCCCGCGCCCGGCGGGTACATGCGCAGGATTTCCTCCACCGCCTTGTTGACCAGAGATGGATCGCCGACCAGGCGTTCGCGCTGTTGCGGATGGCGGAACATGGCCAGCAGGCCGAATTCGATCTGCGCGACGGTGCTCTCGTGCCCCGCCACCAGAATGCCCGCCGCCAGGCCGATCGCCTCTTCCTCGGTCGCCTTGTCCTGGTCGACCGCCGCGAGCAGATCCGTCAGCAGGTTGTCGCCCGGATCCTGGCGCTTGTCCCGCATCTTGCCGCGAATGTAGGCGCGCAGTTCTTTCCAGGCCCGGCGCGACGCGCTGCGCGGGCCGCTTTCATGCTGGTGCGTCATCACCTCGTCGGACAGGCCGGCGAAAAAGGCGTGATCCTCGTAGAGCACGCCCATCAGCGCGCTGATGACCATGGCCGGAAGCGGAAAGGAGAGGTGGCGCCGCAGGTCGGCGGGCTGGGGCTGGGCCGCCAGCGTCTCGAACAACTGCGCTGCGATCACCTCGACTTGCTGCGCGAGCAGCTTCACCCTGCGGTCGCTGAAGGCCGGCGCCACGATCGTGCGTAACCGGTCATGCTCGCCCCCCTCGTGCGAGACCAGCCACCCCGGCGAACCGAGAAGCACACAATCCGGGGTGAATGCCGCCGGTGGCATTCCCGCGGGCCGGAACGCCGCGTCGGACAGCACCGCCTTCGCCTCGTCGTAGCCTGTCACCCACCAGCCTTCGTCCCCGGACGGGAAGCGCACGCGGTGGATCGGACCGTTGGCGCGTAGCGCCAACATCGTGGGCGAGGGCTCGATGTGATCGACCCGCCACATCGGCAGCGTCGGCAAGGGTTGTTCGGACATGGTGGCACTCCACTCTCTAGGCGATGGAAGGGCATGCCGGCGTGTGCCGCCGCACAACTAGGGCAGCAAGAATCGTACCAATTGCGCAGAGCGCCTCAGATAAACTGCACTGCACATCATTCAGTGTCTTAACTGGGCCCGGCACGCCCGGGCCGAACATCACCATGTCGCGCACGCGACAAGCCGACAGTAAGTCAACGCAAGGTATGTCGGTCGCCTTAGGCTTGGCGCAGAGGTGGATCGCGATCCTGTTCCGCTGACGCAGGCGCTGTGCGCATCTATGGACGTATATGGACCCCGCCCGATTGCAACAGTCGGCTGGATCAGGATCATTGGTCACAACTGCTGACGTATATCCGGCTTCGTGATGCGGCTGGACAACGTCTTCGCCGCGAGCCTCGATGGGTTTTCGCCCGCTTCCACCTCAAAGCCCCGGTGACATTGGCTACCGCCATGCCGGTCCACAGATCAGGTTCGGGAAGCGACGGGGTGACCGTTTTTCCATCTCCTGCCATTTGCTGCAATTGCCGGGGTGGAGACCTCCTTTGCTTATTCGCGGCTTGGGCTCAGGCCGCCTTCACCGACAGCGCGGGCTCGTAAGCGGTGTCGTCCGAGAGCATGGCCCACACGATCCGCGCATTTTTGTTGGCAAGCGCAACGGCCGCGACGTTGGGATGCCGCCGTTGCCGCATCTTGCCGAGCCAGAGGCTTCGTGGGTCCTGCTTGCCGCTAGCCCGGCTTAAAGCGGCGCGAGCGCCGTGAATCATCAGTGTGCGCAGATAGCGATCGCCGCGTTTGCTGATGCCGAACAAACGGGTTCGCCCTCCACTGGATCGCTGCTTCGGCACCAGGCCAAGCCAGGCCGCGAACTGGCGGCCGTTCTTGAAGGAGGTTCTATCGCCGACGGCGGCGATCAAGGCCGTTGCCGTCACAGGGCCGATGCCTTCGATCTTGCCAAGCCGTTGGCACTGCTCACTGGTGCGGAAGATTTCCCTTATCCGCCGGTCATAGGTTGCAATGCGTCGATCAAGCTCGGCCAACTCCGCCTGCAGTTCCCTCATCAGCGCTTGGACCATCTCGCTGAGGCCGTCATTGACCCTCCCCACGATGAAGGCAAGGCCGCGCCGCAGCTGCGCGATGTCACGGGCAATGACAATCCCATGCTCGGACAGAAGACCGCGAATCTGGTTGACGAGCCTGACCCGGTCGGCGACCAGACGCCGGCGAATGCGATGGACGGCTTGCACCGCCAGCTGATCGGTCGATTTCCGTGGCACAAAGCGCATCGACGGCCGGCCGACCGCTTCGCAGATCGCTTCCGCATCGTTCCGGTCGTTCTTGTTTGACTTGACGTATGGTGTCACGAACTGAGGGCTGATCAGCCGCACCTGATGGCCGAGCTCGGTGAGCACGCGAGCCCAGTAGTGCGCCCCGTTCGAAGCCTCCATTCCGACCAGACACGCCGGCAAATTGGCGAAGAAGCGGGACACCGCATCGCGACGCAGCCTCTTTCGCACAACGACTTTCCCGTGCTTGTCGACGCCGTGAACCTCGAAGACATACTTCGCCAAATCCAAACCTATCCGAACGACCTGCATGATATCCTCCTTCATCGCAGTTGACGTTCGAGATTCCACCGCGTCGCGAGGGCGGGGTCCATACCATTGCCCCCGGTTTTGCAAGGAGTAAATTAGCGAAATCTGGCGGTCGCCGCGGCTGCAGTCATCTATTCGGCCTCTCAGCGTGCCACACCCTGTGGCACCGGCCTTGATGGTAGATCCGCAAATCAGCGCCCAACCACGCGACGCGAACTCGAAGTTCGATGCGCCCAACGGGCTCTGCTGATTCCGGTTAACCCGGCTTTGCCATCATTCGCCTTCTATCCTCGCAACCGCTTCGACCGGCGATGGTCGAACCCGAGAATCATGCCATGTTCATTGCCAGCGGCCGGGGGTGGTTGTAGGTTCCGCCAAAGCGGAGCAAAGCCCAAACGACACGTGCCGTCTTGTTCGCGATCGCGACTGCCGCAACGTTGGCAGGTCTTCTGTCTCTCAGCTTTGCTAGCCACGTCCAGGAACGACCTCTCCAGCGCATGATTGAGCGACTGCCGTGGATGAGCAATCTCCGCAGATAGCCATTCCCGCGCTTGCTGATCCCACCCAGGCTCTCCTTGCCGCCAGTCGAATGTTGTCGCGGAACTAATCCCCAACCAGGCCGCGAAATGGCGGCCCGATTTGAAGTCGATAGGTTCTCTCATCGAGGAAACCAATGCGGTGGCGGTGATGACACCAACGCCGGGAATACTCATCAAGCGCCGGCAGGCATTGCTGTTCCTTGCGACGGCAATCAAGTCGCGATCGATCTTGAAAAGTTGGCACTGACTTCGCGAAGCTGGTTGACAAGGTATTGCAACGCATGCCGAGCGACTGCCGGAAGCTCATCGTAATTGGGGTCTTCTATCAGCGTGGTCAAGAGACCGATTTTGTGCGACCGATTGGGGCCGATGATGCCGAACTCCGCCGGATGTCCTCGGATTCCGTTGATCAATTGGGTGCGCTGGCGAATGAGCATCTCACGAACCCGGTGAATTACCAAAACTTCCTGCTGCATCTCCTCCTTGATGGGAACAAAGCGCATTGTTGGGCGGGTGACTGCCTCGCAGATTGCCTCAGCATCAGCAGCATCATTCTTGTTCGTTTTGACATATGGTTCGACGTACTGCGCCGGCAGGAGGCGAACATCGTGCCCCATATCACGCAGCAGCCGCGCCCAGAAATGCGAACCTGGACACGCCTCAAGCCCCACCAGGCATGGAGCAAGTGCGCGGAAGAAGCTTTCGACCTCTTCCCGTTTGAGTTTACGACGGATCACCGGCCGACCGAAATTGTCGGCAGCGTGAACTTGGAAAACTGATTTTGCAATGTCGAGACCGGCAACACTGGCGTGAACCTGCATGATGGACCCCCTCTGATTGAAGCGCCACCATCTTCCTCCTCGCCTGGCTCCGGCGGAAGGGGGCGTCCATGCCATCATGCACGGCGCAAGTTCTTCGTGCTTGCCGACATCGCCAGCAACGCCAAACGCGGAAAGAATGCTGCCGCGATTTCGCCGGTTGCACTGGAGGCGGTCAAGGGCATTGACGCGCTGTTCGACATCGAGCGCGACATTAACGGTCTTTCAGCCAACGAGCGGCTGCAACGACGTCAGAAGGATAGCCGTCCGCTCGTTGATGAGCTTCAGACCTGGCTTCGAACTGAGCGAAGGCACAAGTTCGCGCAGCTACCCGATGCGTTCCAGTTTCTGCGGGCGCATGAACTGACATTGGTGTATTTGCATCCGGCGAACGGCGCCTGCCTGCAAACCGCCTGCTATTTACTGTGCCGGACGTGAGTGCAGACGCCGTCGGCGTCTGCGCTGCAGCTAGACTCGTTTGCAGCGTTGCGCACCTTGCGATCGCGTTAACTCCCGCCCCTGTGGCCTAGAAAATGATGGTCTCGCCCTGACGATCAGCCTGCGCCTTGCTGTAAGTAACGAGATGGCTCGTTGAACCCACCCGGTTGACGAGACGTATTTCGCCGCCCTTGTTGGACAGTTGGACGGAATGGCGTGGCAGCAAAATGGTGCTCGCCATGCCAGGCGCGAGCGTGACATCCTTGATGCCGAAGCGATTGCGCATTTTGTCGACGAGGAACCAACCGTCGAGCGAGACCGTGTCGATCCCGGTATTGACGAGGGTCACCGTCTCCTCGCCATCGTCGCGCCCCATCGGATTGACCAGTGCGGCTACGATCTTGACCGATCCACTGACGACACCCGGCGTTTGGCCTTCGGAACCGCCGGGTGTAGCGCCGCCCGTCGGCTGGTTCCCGGCCGGGCCGAGATAGACAGGGTAGAATGTGCGAACGAAACGCTGGCTTTGATCGAGGAACAGCTTCATGTCGTAGCGTGCACCGTTGATCACCGCTTCCTTTGGCGCGCGGGCGCCGCGATGGGCGCGGATCGCACCCATGGCCATCAGGCCTTCGACGCTGCAGCCGACGAAGAAGCCGCCGATAGGCTTCGTCAGCGGCCGGGTCTTGCCGGCGTCATAATCGGGTGCATCCCAGCGGTAGGAGATCGTCACGGATTCCGGGAACTGCTCCTGTCCATCCTTATAGTGGCCACGCAGGTAGAGAATGCGGTCGTTCTGAAATCCGGGGAAGCGATTGCGATCGATCTCAGAGGCGAGCCCGTCATCGAGGTGGTACTTGTACCAGAAGTGATAGCCTTGGACCTTCGGGCCTTCCTGCTCGCCGACGAAGACGTGCTCGAAGCCGGAGAGATCGCGGTCGCCGCTCTGCGAAAAGCGACGAAACCATTGTTGGGTGAGCGTTGCATACCAGCGGTCGCGCGAGACGGGTGTGCCGGTTTCCTCCGAGATATAGGCCCGCGCCACTTGCATCGGTGCGGTGTCGATGACGGCTTCGAGAAGCTCGTGCACTTCAGCGCGCTCCTCCGGGGTCTCGACCTCCGCTGCCCGTTCGTCGAGAGCGTAATTATCGAACAGTGCGCGAACGAGATTGTAGGTCGTTTTCTTGTGGTTCGGTATCTTCACCTCAGAAAGGACCTTGAGGTCGCCGGCGGCAATGCCGCCACCGCCGGTGTTGACCACACGAACGTAGCCCGTTTCCGGCGATGCGTCCGCCCCCGCCAGAATGGGTTTTATGCCATTGCCGCTTTGGTCGGCATCCCAGATTTGCTGATAGATATCCATGCCTGTGTCCTCAATCGTGTTTAGATTTTCCCGGGTACTCTAGGGTCGGGTGTTAAAAGCTGATGACAACGGCCGACGGGAGGCAGTCCGCGACCTCGGCTATTCCACCGGTCTTTCGCATCCGGCCGGCTACACAAGATATGGCAGCCATGTTGAAATGTCCGCCGCTGAGCAAAGTTAAAATGTCACGCGCTGAGGCAAGCCCCCGACCAGACCGGCTGGGCCGGGTTGCAAGGGAAGGGAGGGGGCGGGTGAAGGGCACCCTTTGGCTTTAGCTTTCTCAGTTCCAATTAGTGCGTTCCTGGTAGATGTTGCAGGTAGCTGAATGTGCAGGGCCAGGATCTCGCGATGCTTCCGGAAATCAAGCTGATGGGTGACGTCGATGTAGCCGCTTTGTCGCCACTGCTTCGCGGCATGGCCATGACTGTTTCCTACGCCGAGACCCAGGGAGGCATCGGTCTGACCGCGTCGGGGGCGATGAACCGCAAGTTCGTCCACTGGGCCGCTGTTCACTTCGATTGGCCCGGCTACACGTCGGACGACTTATACCGCATCAACAAGGTTCGCAACGAAGCCGATATGCCGCCGCTTTTGGTCGTCCGTGACATGCTCAAGTACTTGCGGCTTCTGCGGCGGCGAAAGGACGTACTGGTACCAACCAAACGCGGCCGAGACTTTCTCGCGAAACCGCAGGCCTTCTTCGATCTGATCGCGATGGATTATCTTTATGCCTATATCCATTACCGGCAGACGCAGGAGGCTGTCCGCAATCGGATGCGTTGGTGGCACGTCTTTCTTAATCTTATCAATATGAAAGCAGAAACGGGCTGTTCGTTGGACGAACTGGCGAACGAGCTATACCCGAGCGAATCGTACCCGGAGCCAGCAGAAATGACTGTCGAAACCTGGGCGGAAAGGTCGTCGCTCCGCTACGATATCATTCGCCCGCTGTGCTGGCTGGGATTGCTGCACGAAGATCGCGAGGGGCTGACTATTTGGCAGGATGGAACCTACTACAAGACACCGTTGTGGGCTGCCTGTCTAAAGCTGGACTCCGACATGCAATCTGAATCTACTCTCCATTGAACTGTGCCGGGTAGGGTTGCCCTTGCTCCACCGCAGTTTGCTGGGGAAGCGCCTGCTGCCGTCGGGCGATCACGGCCGGATCGTTCATGAAATCCGTCCGCTTGCCCGGCTTGCGACCGCGCGGCGTGTAACCGATCTTCTCGCTGTTGGTCTTCACCTTCGGCGCCGGCCGCTCGTCCTGGCGCGCCTTGATGTAGGCCAGCACATCGGAAAGCCGTTTGTTCTCGGTGATCGCCGCATGCGTCACCCGCTGGTCCTTGTCGAACACCCGGTAGGGCAGGGAATGGCCTTTCCAGCGCACGTCGAGCCGGCCGTCGGCATAGGCGTAGGTCTCAACATAGCGTCCGACCAACCCACGCGTCACCTCGTTCTCTTCCAGCATGATCCGCTGGCGCTCGTAGGAGAACGTCAGTTGCGCATAACGCTGCTCACGTTTGCACAGGACCTCGCGCAGCCGATCCGGGGCAAGGTTCAGCGACCGATGCAGATTGTCGGAACGGGTAGGGGTAATGGCGAATTGCCGGTTATAGCGCTCCATGAACCGAGGCAGGAAAGCGTTGCCGTCGTCCATGCCGCAGATGCCCTCCAGACGCAGATCCTTAATCAACCGACCCTGTAGCGTCCGGTTCATCCGCTCGACCCGGCCCTTCGCCTGGCTCGAGTTTGCGCAAAGAATCTCGATGTTTAGCTCTGAAAGCGCACGCCCGAACTGCGTCATGCCCTGGCCGCCCTTGGCGTCTTTCTTCGCCACCCGGAACACCGAATGCTTGTCGGAATAGAAGGCGACCGGAGCACCATGCGCCTTCAGATAGAGCTCCAGCGCCTCGAAATACGTAAACGCGCTTTCCGATCGTACGAAGCGCAACTGCATCAGTTTGCCGGTCGCATCGTCGATGAACACCAGCAGCGAACATGGGTCACCGCGATCTTCGAACCAGCGATGCTCGGAACCGTCGATCTGCACCAATTCGCCAAAGGCTTCACGACGCAGCCGCGGCTGATGAAAGCTGCGGCGCTGCTGGCGCGACAGCCACAGGCCGGCCTCCGCCATCCATTGGCGCAAGGTCTCGCGCGACACCGTCAGCCCGTCGCGCTCGGCCAGCTTCTCGGCCGCCAGCGTCGGACCAAAATCGGCATAGCGCTCGCGCACGATCGCCATGGCATAATCGCGCACGCCGTCGCTGATCCGGTTGTTCGACGGTCGGCCGATCGCTCTGTGGCGGATCGATGCCGCACCATCCGTGCGGATCCGCTCCAAGAGCCGGCGCACCTGGCGGGTACTCAAGCCCAGCACATGTGCCGCCGACACCAGCGTCATGCGGCCGTCGACCACCTTCGACAGAACCTCAATCCGCTGCAGGTCGCGCTCGCTCATCGCAATCAATCCCATCCGTAATCTGCCACGTCATCAAAACGCGGGGAGAGTGACATTCTTACTTTGTAAGCGGTTAGCTGACGGCGTCTGACCTGAAGTTCCAGGGCATGAGGGCTTCGATTTCGGATGCGGGCCAGCCTTGAGCGATGCGGGTCAAGGTCTGCGAGAGCCAGTCGAGCGGATCGACGCCATTCATTTTGCAGGTCTGCAACAAGGTGGCCACCGTCGCCCAAGTTCGTCCACCGCCCTCGCTGCCGGCGAATAGACTATTCTTTCTCGTAATCGTTTGAGGCCTGATCGCCCGTTCGACGATGTTGGAGTCGATCTCGATGCGACCATCCGTCAGAAAGCGATCCAGCGCCTCGCGCCGGGTGAGCGCGTAGCGGATCGCCTCGGCGGTTTTGGATTTTCCCGAGACCTTTCCCAGTTCCTTTTCCCAGAGCTCGAAGAGGCTGGCGACGGTGGCCGAGGATTTCTCCTGGCGCCGGGCCGCGCGGCTGTCGGCATCCTTACCGCGAACTTCATCCTCGATGCGCCAGAGCTCGGTCATTGCCAGGACAGTGTCTGTGGCGGCCTGCGAGACTCCGCTGATGTGCAGGTCATAAAATTTGCGCCGTAGATGTGCCCAACATCCTGCAAGCTGGACCGTTTCGTTGCTGCCGGTTTTCGCCCGCGTCTTGGCGAGATTGGTATAGGCCGAGTAGCCATCCACTTGCAGGATGCCGGTGAATC